>NZ_JCBCUZ010000037.1:0-37786 GCF_059862735.1 Pseudomonas sp. MF06569
GCCCCAACACCGGTACCGGGGCGGTGGGCGGTCTGAACCTGTCATCGGCGCTGGATATTTACAGCGGCACAAACCTGGGCCAGTCCCAGATCGAAGCCGCGATGCCGGTGCGTATTGTCTTTGATGGCGTGAATGGCGATGGCGCCCATGCTTACCGGGTGCTGAACGAAAAAGGCGAAAAAATCAGCGACGGTACCTATGTGCCGGGCCAGGACAACGCGGTCACTATCAAGGTGCCAGTCACCAATGCTGACGGCAGCGTGACCGATGTCAGCTTCGATGCCACCCTCAGCGGCTCGCCGGGCAAGGGCGACAGCTTCGATATCCAGTTCAACAAGGACGGCAAGGCCGACAACCGCAACGCCAACGAACTGCTGGGCCTGCAGACCAAAGCGACGGTGGGGGCGGACAGCCAGGGCAATGGCGGCGTGAGCATGGCCACCTCCTACAGCCAGTTGGTGTCCAAGGTGGGCGGCAAGGCCAGTCAGGCCGCCGTCGACGGCACCGCCAACGGCGCGGCGCTGGCGTACGCCAAGGAAGTTCGCAGCTCGGTGTCCCAGGTCAACCTGGACGAAGAAGCGTCCAACCTGGTCAAGTTCCAGCAGTACTACACGGCCTCGTCGCAGATCATCAAAGCGGCGCAAGCAACCTTCAGCACGCTGATCAACAGTCTTTAAGGGAGCCCGCGACGATGCGTATTTCTACTTCGCAGTTTTTTGAATCGACCAGTGCCACCTACCAGAACAACTTCTCGTCGGTGATCAAGACCCAGGGTCAGATCGATTCCGGCGTGCGTATCCAGACTGCCGCAGATGACCCGGTGGGCGCCGCCCGCTTGCTGCAACTGCAACAGCAAAAAGACATGCTGGGCCAGTACTCCACCAACATGAACAGCATCAAGTCTTCCCTGGGGGCTCAGGAATCGGTGCTCGACAGCATCAACACCGCCTTGCAAAAGGCCGGTGAACTGGCGCTCGGGGCAGGCAGCGGGAAAAGCGACGCGGATCGCACGGCCATCGCCAACGAACTGGGCAGCATTGAAGAGCAGGTGTTCAGCCTGCTCAACAGCAAGGACTCCGCAGGCAACTACATGTTCTCGGGCTCCAAGACTGATACTGCGCCCTACACCCGTAATAACGATGGCACCTACAGCTATCAGGGCGACGACACCCAGCTCAACCTGAAAGTCTCGGACACCCTGACCCTGGCCAGCAGCGACACGGCCAAAAGCTTCATGGAAGGTTCGGTCAATACCGGGCGCACCCAGGCGACTTTCGTACCGGTGCTGGACGCTGACGGCGTGGCATCGGTCAATGATGGCAAGCTTTCCGTCTCGGCTGGCCTGGTCACTTCAAGCCCGGTGTTCAACAAAAGCTTTGCCGAAGGCCAGCCGTACACGCTGACGTTCAGCAGCAGCACCCAGTACACCTTGACCGACCGCGACGGCAACGACCTGACCTCCCAGGTAGCGGGCAATGGCGTGTTCGACCCGACCAAGGATGGCTCCCAGAGCATCAGCCTGCGCGGCGTGTCGTTCGACATTACACCCAACCTCAAGGACATCCCGGCGGCCGATCTGGATGCGGCAGTGGCGGGGCGCACCTTTACCCTTGAGGCCAAGCCGGACTCGTTCAACACCTCGCGCACGCCGGGCAACGGCTCGACCGCACAGATCACCAACGCGACCGTGACCGACCCCGGGGTCTACGGCGATAGCTTTCCGAGCAATGGCGCGGTGATCAAATTCACCAGCGCCACGGAGTATGAGGTCTATGCCCAGCCGCTGACGGCCGATAGCAAGTCGATTGCCCAGGGCAACGTGACCGACGGTGCGCTGGGGATCAAGTTCGACTTTACCGGTACGGCGCAAGCGGGCGACCAGTTTGCGATCAACCGCAACAACCACCAGAGCCAAAGTGCCCTGGACACCATCAGCCAGCTGCGCAAGGCGCTGGTGATCCCGAGCGACAAAGACCCGCTGGCCCAGCAAACGCAAAAGGACGCGATCAACTCCGCTATCGGCAACCTGAAAAACGCCAGTGCCGGCGTCGACAGCGCCCGCGGTTCGATTGGTGCGCGCTTGAAGACGGTGGACATCCAGGCTGACGAAAACATCAGCCTGGGCCTGGCCAACGACTCCACCACAGCGGCCATTGGCAACACCGACATGGCGGGGGCATCCATCGAACTGGCATTCCAGAAAGCCATGCTCGAAGCCTCGCAACTGGCGTTCGTCAAAATCTCCCAGCTGAGCCTGTTTAACCAGCTTTAAACAGCAGCGCTGACGCTTCTGTCTAGGAGCGGGCTTGCTCGCGAAGGCATCAACGCGGTGATACAGGCGCATCGCGTCGCCTGTATCGCGAGCAAGCCCGCTCCCACACAATCTGCGTCTTGCCTGAAACCTTTTGTATAAAACCACACAAAATAGCGTGACCTATGAGTCATAACGGGCATCTTCACTGTATCGTGTGAAACGTACGGGCGGGTGCCGGGCCTTTTTCAGGCTGTTTTGTCTATTTTTATGCACCCACATTCGCCGCATTCCTGCGCGATAAAGCCCTTTTATTGTCAGCGCCCCTCGATTGTGCGAGCGGGTGATCTCCAGCTATTCAGTATTGGGAAGCCACAATGATTGGCATTAAAAGCATCGCCAGTTACGTGCCAGCAAGCGGTGTAGACAACTACGCGCAAGGCGCGAAGTTCTCCAAGGACGAAGAATTCATTCTGGGCAAGATCGGTTCGGCCTTTCTTCCGCGCAAAGACGCCGACCAGGAAACCTCGGACCTGTGTGTCGAAGCGGTCAACGCGCTGTTCGCCAACAATCCGCAGCTCAAGCGCGAATCCATCGACGCGCTGATCGTCGTCACCCAGAACGGCGACGCCGAAGGCCTGCCGCACACGGCCGCCATCGTTCAGGACAAACTTGGTCTGCCGACCCACGTGGCTGCCTTTGACATTTCCCTGGGGTGCTCGGGCTATGTCTACGGCATCTACGCGATGAAAGGTTTTATGGAAGCCACGGGCCTGAAAAACGGCCTGCTGATCACCGCAGACCCGTATTCGAAAATCGTCGACCCTGAAGACCGCAACACCACCATGCTCTTCGGCGACGCGGCCACCGCCACCTGGATGGGCGAAGACGCTCCCTGGCAGCTGGGCAAGGCCAAGTTCGGCACCGACGGTTCCGGCGCTCCGCACCTGAAAGTCAGCGATGGCGTGTTCTTCATGAACGGCCGCCAGGTCTTCAACTTCGCGCTGCTCAAAGTGCCTGCGCACCTGAACGAACTGCTGGAAGAGTCCGAACTGACCTCCAAGGACATCGACGCCTTCTGCATCCACCAGGGCAGTGCGGCCATTGTCGACGCCGTGGCCCGCCGTTTTGAAGGCGAGCCGGAGAAGTTCATCAAGGACATGGTCGAGACGGGCAACACCGTGTCGTCGAGCATTCCTCTGCTGCTGGAAAAACACGTCATGGAAGCCAGCTGGAAGCGCGTAGCGCTGAGCGGTTTTGGCGTGGGCCTGTCGTGGGGCTCGGCGATCATCTATCGCCCATAAGCTTCAAGCCGACACACAAAACGCCCGTGGCCCAAAAAGCCACGGGCGTTTTGCGTTCTGACAGGGGGGTGATGCCATTTGTGGGAGCGGGCTTGCTCGCGATGGCATCAACCCGGTTTCCCTGAAGTACCGCGCCGCCCGAATCGCGAGCAAGCCCGCTCCCACATCAAGGGATGCTTGGCAGGTCATCCCTCGCTAACCCCCTGAAATACAAGGGATGGCCTCCTGCCAGTAAAAAAATTCAAAAAACCCCTCAAGCAACCCGCTTTGACGACGATAACTATTACGAAGGTTCTCTAGGCCACACCCGGCGGTTGCCAGGGCCGGAAGCCGCAGTATTCATCCAATGAGGATTTCGTCATGGCTTTATCAGTAAACACTAACATCACGTCCCAGACCGTTCAGAAGAACCTGAACAAAGCCGGCGATGCACTGAGCACCTCGATGACTCGTCTGTCTTCCGGCCTGAAAATCAACAGCGCCAAAGACGATGCTGCTGGCATGCAGATGGCCAACCGTCTGACCTCTCAGACCAAAGGCATGACCGTTGCCATCGCCAACGCCAACAACGGTACCTCGATCGCGCAGACCGCTGAAGGCGCGATGCAAGAGTCGACCAACATTCTGCAACGTTTGCGTGAACTGGCCCTGCAGTCCGCGAACGGTGATAAAAGCGACGCCGACCGTGCGTCCCTGCAACAAGAATTTACTGCGAAAACCGGTGAACTGACCCGTATCGCACAAACCACTACCTACGGTGGTCGTAACATCCTGGACGGTTCGTTCCAGAACCAGGCGTTCCAGGTGGGTGCTGATGCCAACCAGACCATTTCGTTTGGTATGAGCGATATTAGTGCTACTGCTTTGAAGGGTTCTTACAGCGAAGCATCTGTAGCTGGTGCCAAGATGCAAAGTTTGTCAGCAACCGCTGTAGGCTCAGTGTTGGCAGGCACCGCCACTACCACCACTACCACCACTCTCGCCTCTGTTACTGGTAACGCGGTTACTGCTATTGCTGCTGGTGAAACCATGACTGTAAACGGTAAGGGCGTTGCTCTGACTGTAGGTATGAGTGGTGGGGAGCTGGCTACGGCGATTAACGCTGCAGATTCATCTGTTACTGCCAGCTTTGATAAGACTACGAGCAAAATAACGTTTACGTCCGCATCAGATATTACCTTTGGTGGTAATGGTGCTGTTAAAGCAGGTGTTTCCACGGCAGCCCCCATTGAAGCTAAGGCTATAACCGTAGGCTCGGTAGCCGAAAGTCTCAAGGACGCTAACGTTTCAGTGCTTGCAGCTACAGATAAAATTACAATCAACGGTAAAAGCGTTGATATAACCGCTGCAATGAGTGGGGAAAAACTTGCCGCTGCCATCAAAACTGCAGACTCAAGTGTGACTGCAAAGTGGGATGACACAGCGGGTCAAATGAAGCTGACTTCGGACAATACCATTGTCGTGGGAGGCGCGGACGCAGGTAAAGCTGGTCTAACCGCTCTTTCATCTCCGCAAACGACATCCGCTACAACAAGTGCACCGCTAGCAAGAAACTCTGCGATTGGCGCCGAGGGTGGTATCTCGGTCAATGGAAAGTCGATTGCTTGGGCTGCTACGGATACCGTTGAGCAGGTGTTGAATAAAATTTCGAAGGCTGATGGTATCAAGTCTGCCACGATTAATGATGAAGGACGTATTGAGCTGACCTCCAAAGATGGCAGCGATGTTAAGTTGGCTAATAGTAAAGGTGGTTCGTTGGCTCAGTTGGGGCTGTCGGCAGGCACTTCTCAGGCTAAATTGACAGCTGATACATCGATTGAGTTGAATGGTGTTGAGGTTAAGTTTAAGAAGGGTGATACCACTGACACCATCGTCTCCTCGATCAACAGTGCAAGCACCGGCGTCACCGCCAGCAAGAATGATGACGGTACGCTGAAGTTGTTCTCTAATAAAGACATCACTATTAAGGATGGTAGTGCTGGTACCGGTTTGACCGCTTTGGGTCTCACTACTGCTGCGCAAGGCACTGGTAAAACCTCGGCTACCACCGTGGAAACTACCGTTGCCGACCTGAGCGTCCTGACCGCCGCTGACTCCCAGCGTACCGTCCAGGCCCTGTCTGATGCGATCCAGCAGATCGACACCCAACGTTCCGCCCTGGGTGCCGTACAAAACCGTTTCACCAGCACCGTGGCCAACCTGCAGAGCATTTCCGAGAACTCCACCGCTGCACTGGGTCGCGTTCAGGACACTGACTTCGCCTCCGAAGCTGCCGAGCTGACCAAGCAACAAACCCTGCAACAGGCTTCCACCGCGATCCTGTCCCAGGCTAACCAGCTGCCTTCCGCTGTCATGAAATTGCTTCAGTAATTTCAGCGTTTGGTTGAGAACAAAAGGGCGCGTTTACGTGCCCTTTTGTTTTTTCAGCGTTTGGTACTTGAAGGTGGCACGAAATGTGAAGCTGCCTGCAGCCTTGGCACTTGCTTCGTCAATAAAGCGATAGCCACCGTACAAGGAGAATACAGATGGCCAGTTCAACGATTACCGGTGTCGGCTCGGGTTTTGACACCATCGGGATTGTGAAAGCCTTGGTGGATGCTGAAAAAGCGCCCAAGCAAAGCCAGATTACTGCGCAACAAAAAGACACCACGATTCAGCTGTCCGCTGTGGGCACGGTAAAAGCTTCGCTCGAAACCTATCGCGCAGCCATTGCCAAACTCAACAGTGTCTCCAGTTTCAACGGTTTGACCGCTTCGTCCAATGACGAAAAAATTTCTAAAGTCACCATCGATGACAAGGCGTCCAGCGGCAAATATGCGTTGAACGTCACTCAGTTGGCGACCGCATCAAAAATCACCAGCAAGGTGTTTGAAGGGGGCACATCGGCCTCGGTCAACTCTAGCGAGCAAGACCAGACTCTGACTATCTCCCAGTCCGGTGACAGCTATGACGTCAAGATCCCGGCTGGCGCGACCATGCAGCAGACCCGGGACGCGATCAACACGCAGCTGCAGTCCAAGGGCATCAGCGCCAACGTTCTGACCGATGCCAACGGCTCGCGCCTGGTGATCGGCTCGCAGACCACGGGCAAGGGTACCGATATCACCGTCAGCGGTGATTCGGAGCTGGCCACCGGGTATGACGCCGGTAAGCCGCCGATGAATGCCGAGTACACCATTGATGACATCGCCATGGAGTCGTCGAGCAACAAGATCACCTCGGCCATCAGTGGCGTGACCCTTGAGTTGCTCGATACCAAGGCGTCCACCATTACCGTGGCTTCGAACACTGACACCCTGAAAACTTCGGTTCAGTCGTTTGTCAGCGCCTATAACGCGCTGCTGACCAGCATCAATACCCAGACCAAAGTCACCGCCACCGGTGATGCGGCGACCACCACTGCAGGTGCCTTGACGGGTGACGCGTCGATGCGTCAGTTGGTCAACGGTTTGCGCGGCGAGCTGCTGCAAAACTCGGGTACGTCGAGTGTCGGCAACCTGTCCCAGATGGGCATCAGTACCGATCAGAAAACCGGGCTGCTGACCCTGGATGACACCAAGTGGAAAGCCGCGGTTGCCACACCCAACGGTGCTATCGAGATTGCCAAAGTGTTTACCGGCGATACCGGCCTGATAACCCGTATGACCAAGGCGACCGAAAGCTATGTCGGCAGCAGCGGCTTGCTGGCGGCGCGGGCCACGGATCTGAACACCAAGCTGACCACGCTGACCACTCAGCAAGCAGACCTGGACCGGCGCATGGAATCCATGAAAAGCACCCTGACCGCTAAATACACGGCCATGGATGGTCTGATCGCCAAAATCAACGCCAGCAGCTCCAGCATCATGACCACGCTCAACTCCTTGAATAACCCTAAATCCGACTGATTTTGCCCGGCCCTGGCACTAAAGCTTTGGCCGCTTCTGTCGATAAAAAGATCAAGAACCCGCGATTTTTGCCAGTCACCGTAATGAGGTCGAAACATGAACCCGATGCGCGCCCTTCGTCAGTATCAGAAGGTTAATTCCCACGCTCAAATCTCCGAAGCCAGCCCCCATCGCTTGATTCAAATGCTGATGGAAGGCGGTCTGGATCGCATGGCCCAGGCCAAAGGCGCAATGAGCCGTGGTGATATCCCGCAGAAGGCCATGTTGATCACCAAGGCCATCGACATCATCACCGGCCTGCGTCAGGGCCTGGATGAAGACAAGACCGATGACAAGGCTGCGTTGCAGCAGCTGGACAGCCTGTATGAATTCATGGCGGTGCGTTTGACCCAGGCCAATGCCAAGAACGACCCTGAAATCATCGATGAAGTGGCTCGCCTGCTGATCACTGTAAAAAGTGGTTGGGATGCCATTGCCCCGCAATAAGCCCGAGGAGTGTGTCATGAGCCAACTGCAACGAATTCAGGAAACCCGCGTAGCGCTGATTGATGCTCTGGCCGAGCGCAATTGGGATGCCATCGGCGAGCTGGACTCGGCTTGTCGGGTGTGTGTCGAGAGTGTTCTGGATGAGGCGCCGCTGGATGAGGCGGTGTTGCGCGAGAATCTGGAAGGGCTGTTGGTGGTGTATCGCATGCTGCTGGAAGCCGCGACCGATGAGCGTCAGTCAGTCGTTGAGCAAATGGGGCAGATCAATCAAGCAAAAAATGCGTCAAAGGTTTACCATCTATTCGGTTAAGGCCTAAAGAATATGTGGTTAATCGCGTTTTAAACCGCCATAAATTTGACTATGCACAGTTTTTTGACTTAACTAGCTCGTTATTCTGTATTCAGTCGTCTTAGATATCCAACAGGGTTAGGGCGTCTACATATGTCCTGCCATCCGGGGCATTGAGTTGACTAGGGAAGTTGCTATTGCATGTGGCGTGAAACCAAAATTCTGTTGATCGATGACGATAGCGTCCGCCGCCGCGACCTGGCGGTGATTCTGAATTTTCTTGGTGAAGAAAATTTAGCCAGTCCTAGCCACGAATGGGAGCAAGCCGTCAAAGTCTTGCCGTCCAGTCGTGAAGTACTCTGCGTGCTTGTAGGCACGGTGAGTACTGCGGGTGGTCTTTCAAGCTTGCTTAAGACACTGGCTGTGTGGGATGAGTTCCTGCCGATCATGCTTTTAGGTGAAGTTTCTTCGGTCGATTTGCCTGAAGATCAGCGCCGCCGGGTGTTGTCCAGTCTTGAAATGCCCCCCAGCTACAGCAAATTGCTTGATTCCCTGCACCGTGCCCAGGTCTATCGCGAGATGTACGACCAGGCCCGCGAGCGCGGTCGTCATCGTGAGCCCAACCTGTTTCGCAGCCTGGTCGGTACCAGTCGTGCGATTCAGCATGTGCGCCAGATGATGCAGCAAGTGGCCGACACCGATGCCAGCGTCTTGATCCTCGGCGAGTCCGGGACCGGCAAGGAAGTGGTTGCACGTAACCTGCATTACCACTCCAAGCGCCGTGACGCGCCGTTTGTACCCGTCAACTGTGGGGCGATTCCTGCTGAACTGCTCGAAAGCGAGCTGTTCGGGCATGAGAAGGGCGCCTTCACCGGGGCAATCACCAGCCGTGCCGGGCGTTTCGAGCTGGCCAATGGCGGCACGCTGTTTCTCGATGAAATCGGCGATATGCCGCTGCCGATGCAGGTCAAGCTGCTACGCGTGTTGCAGGAACGTACCTTTGAGCGCGTGGGCAGCAACAAGACCCAGTGCGCCGATGTGCGGATCATTGCAGCGACCCACAAAAACCTCGAAAGCATGATTGAAGTCGGCGCCTTCCGCGAAGACTTGTACTACCGCCTCAACGTATTCCCGATCGAAATGGCGCCTCTGCGCGAGCGGGTCGAAGATATTCCGCTGTTGATGAACGAGCTGATTTCGCGCATGGAGCACGAAAAGCGTGGCTCGATCCGCTTCAATTCTGCCGCGATCATGTCGTTGTGCCGTCATGCATGGCCGGGCAACGTCCGTGAGCTGGCCAATCTGGTGGAACGCATGGCGATCATGCATCCCTATGGCGTGATTGGCGTGGTTGAGCTGCCGAAAAAATTCCGCTACGTGGATGACGAAGACGAGCAGATGGTCGACAGCCTGCGCAGCGACATGGAAGAGCGCGTGGCCATCAACAGTGCTACTACCGATTTCGTCGCCAGCGCCAATGCGATGCTGCCGCCCGAAGGCCTGGACCTCAAGGACTACCTGGGGGGGCTGGAGCAGGGGCTGATCCAGCAGGCGCTCGACGACGCCAATGGCATCGTCGCCCGTGCGGCAGAACGCCTGCGGATTCGTCGCACCACTCTGGTGGAAAAAATGCGCAAGTACGGCATGAGCCGTCGTGAAGGCGAAGAACAGGCAGACGATTGACGCCTGTCTCTGTGGGAGCGGGCTTGCTCGCGATAGCTTCACCGCGTTATTCCTGACACTGCGAGGCGCCCAAATCGCGAGCAAGCCCGCTCCCACATAAGTCGGGGCCGGCATTGCGGTTCGCTAGTGTTATCTATTCAGGCACGGGTATTGCTTCGCTTGGTTCAACGAACCGTTTTATGACGGTCAGCCAAGCGAGCACGCACCATGCCTCAAGCCGCCGTCCAGCTTTCTTCCGTTTCTGATCCCTATAGCCTGCTCCAAGCCCGTGTTTCGGAGCTTACGGGGGAGCTGGCGGTGGTCAGCGAACAGCGCATGGCTGAGCTGGCGGAAAAAGAGCGGCTGGCCAATCGCCTGCAACACCTGCTTGATCTGCTGCCGGGCGGGGTCATCGTCATCGATGATCGCGGACGGGTGCGCGAGGCCAATCCTGCGGCCTGCGAGCTGCTGGGCCTGCCCCTTGAGGGCGAGTTGTGGCGCCATGTGATTGCCCGCTGCTTTGCACCCCGCGAAGACGATGGTCACGAAGTCTCCCTCAAGGACGGTCGGCGCCTGTCGATTGCCACCCGTTCGCTGGATGCCGAGCCGGGGCAACTGGTCTTGCTCAATGACCTGACAGAAACCCGGCGCCTGCAAGATCAACTTGCCCGCCATGAGCGCTTGTCGTCTTTGGGGCGGATGGTTGCCTCCCTGGCCCACCAGATTCGTACGCCACTGTCGGCAGCGCTGATCTACGCCAGTCATTTGACCGAGCAGGCGCTGCCGCTGGAAACCCAACAGCGCTTTGCCGGGCGCCTCAAGGAGCGACTGCACGAGCTTGAGCATCAAGTGCGCGACATGCTGGTGTTTGCCCGGGGCGAATTGCCGCTGACAGATCGGGTCAGCCCCAAGGTCCTGATGCAAACCCTGCAGGCCGCCGCGCAAACCCATGTTCAGGGCGTGTCGATACGCTGGCAGTGCGATGCCTATACGGGGCAGCTGCTGTGCAATCGCGACACCCTGGTGGGCGCGCTGCTGAACCTGATCGAAAACGCCCTGCAAACGGGTGCTGTGCAGGTGCGGCTTAAAGTCCATTTATACCGCCGTGATAACTGCCTGAGGCTGTGCGTGAGCGACAGTGGCGGTGGCATTGAACCCCGAGTCCTGGCGCGTTTGGGCGAACCGTTTTTCACCACCAAGGCGACCGGCACCGGCCTCGGGTTGGCGGTGGTCAACGCGGTGGTACGGGCGCATCAGGGCCACTTGCAGTTACGTTCGCGGCTGGGGCGTGGCACCTGCGCCTTGCTCAGCTTGCCGCTGATTCCCGGTGTGGCGGAGGCAAACTGATGGTGATGCGAATTAACGTGCTGTTGGTTGAAGACGATCACGCGTTGCGCGAAGCGCTGGCGGACACGCTATTGCTGGCCGGTCACGGCTTTAAGGCGGTCAGCTCGGGGGAAGAAGCCCTGGCGGCGGTCACTTCGCAGGCGTTCAGCCTGGTGGTCAGTGACGTCAACATGCCGGGCATGGATGGCCATCAGTTGCTCGCTCGCCTGCGCGCCTGTCAGCCCCAATTGCCGGTGCTGTTGATGACGGCTCATGGCGCCGTGGAGAGGGCGGTGGATGCCATGCGCCAGGGGGCGGTGGACTATCTGGTCAAACCGTTTGAACCCAAGGCCTTGCTCGATCTGGTGGGTCGTCATGCCCTGGGCAGTCTGGGGGTGGCGGACACTGAAGGCCCGGTGGCGGTTGAGCCGGCCAGTGTCCAGCTGTTGGAGTTGGCGGCGCGGGTGGCGCGCAGTGATGCGACGGTGCTGATCTCGGGCGAGTCGGGTACGGGTAAAGAAGTGCTGGCGCGTTATATCCACCAGCATTCCCGTCGGGTTGATCAGCCGTTTGTGGCGATCAACTGCGCGGCCATCCCCGACAACATGCTCGAAGCCACTCTGTTTGGTCATGAGAAAGGCGCTTTTACCGGCGCCATTGCGGCCCAGGCCGGCAAGTTTGAGCAGGCGGATGGCGGCACCTTGCTGCTCGATGAAATTTCCGAGATGCCCCTGGGCCTGCAGGCAAAACTGCTGCGGGTGCTGCAAGAGCGTGAAGTGGAGCGGGTAGGCGGGCGCAAGCCGATTGTGCTGGATATCCGCGTGGTCGCCACCACCAACCGTGATCTGGCGGGTGAAGTGGCTGCGGGACGGTTTCGCGAGGATCTGTTCTATCGCCTTTCAGTGTTTCCGCTGGCCTGGAGCCCTCTGCGCGAGCGTACTGCCGACATCCTGCCGTTGGCTGAGCGGCTGCTGGCCAAGTACATCGGCAAAATGAAGCACACGGCAGTCGGGTTTTCGCCGGATGCCAGGGCGTGCCTGGGCGCATACCCCTGGCCCGGTAATGTGCGCGAGCTGGATAACGCGATTCAGCGGGCGTTGATTTTGCAACAGGGCGGCCAGATCGAAGCGGCAGATTTTTGCCTGGCAGGGCCTGTGGCCTGCGCGCCCTTGCCGCCACTGGCTTCGCCGGTCGAGGTTGTGGAGTCGGCGGGGGCGCTGGGTGATGATCTGCGCCGACGTGAATTCCAGCTGATTATCGACACCTTGCGAGCCGAGCGGGGGCGACGCAAGGAGGCTTCCGAGCGCCTGGGCATCAGCCCGCGGACCTTGCGCTACAAGCTGGCGCAGATGCGCGATGCGGGGATGGATGTTGAGGCTTATTTGTTTGCCGCAATCTGAGAGCGCCACTAAACCAGCGTGGGAGCGGGCTTGCTCGCGATTTGATCGACGCGGTGCATCAGACGTTGCGCGGTGATGCCGTCGCGGGCAAGCCCGCTCTCACAGGGGTGGGTGTGATCCTTGTCTGCGACGTTTTGTAACGGTAATTGTTATAAAACGACAAAGAGCTGGCACCCTTGTTGCTATACCTCGGTAAGCGCTGTGAAAGTGTCAAAAAATTGCGGGTCGTCGGAGGCAGTTGTCCATGAGCCAAGGTATTGAATTTAATCGATTGATGTTGGACATGCGGGCCATGCAGATGGACGCCATGGCTCAGCCAAAATCGGCTGTGCAGGCCGTTCCCGAAGCCGGTGCCAGCAGCTTTTCCGACATGCTCGGCAATGCGATCAACAAGGTCAGCGACACGCAGCAGGCATCGAGCCAGTTGTCGAACGCCTTCGAAATCGGCAAGACCGGCGTAGACCTGACGGATGTAATGATTGCTTCCCAGAAGGCCAGTGTTTCTTTCCAGGCGTTGACCCAAGTCCGTAACAAGCTGGTTCAGGCGTACCAAGACATCATGCAGATGCCGGTTTAAGGGCGATATCAAGTCATGGCAGATGCACTCCCGGATAACGTTCCGGCCCAAACAGGCCCAGCCGGCGGCAAGCCGCCGCTGTTTGGCCTGTCTTTTCTGGACAACCTGGCCGATATGACCATGCTGCGTCAGGTCGGCCTGATGGTCGGCCTGGCGGCGAGCGTGGCCATTGGTTTTGCCGTTGTGTTGTGGTCCCAGCAACCCGATTACCGGCCGCTGTATGGCAGCCTGGCCGGTATGGATGCCAAGCAGGTCATGGAAACCCTGGCCTCCGCCGACATTGCCTACACCGTTGAGCCCAACTCGGGCGCCTTGCTGGTCAAGGCCGACGACATTGCCCGTGCCCGCCTGAAACTGGCGGCCGCAGGCGTCACGCCGACCGACAGCAATATCGGTTTCGAGATCCTCGACAAGGACCAGGGCCTGGGCACCAGCCAGTTCATGGAGGCCACGCGTTATCGTCGTGGTCTGGAAGGCGAGTTGGCGCGCACCATTTCCAGCCTCAATAACGTCAAGGGTGCACGGGTTCACCTGGCGATTCCCAAAAGCTCGGTGTTCGTGCGCGATGAGCGCAGGCCCAGTGCGTCGGTCCTGGTTGAACTCTACGCGGGCCGCTCGCTGGAGCCGGGCCAGGTGCTGGCGATCGTCAATCTGGTCGCCACCAGCGTGCCTGAATTGAGCAAGTCCCAGATCACCGTGGTCGACCAAAAAGGCAATCTGCTTTCGGATCAGGGTGAAAACTCCGAACTGACCATGGCCGGCAAGCAGTTCGACTACAGCCGCCGCATGGAAGGCATGTTGACTCAGCGCGTGCACAACATCCTGCAGCCGGTGCTGGGCAATGACCGTTACAAGGCAGAAGTGTCGGCTGATGTGGATTTCAGTGCCGTCGAGTCCACCTCCGAACAGTTCAACCCCGATCAACCGGCGCTGCGCAGCGAGCAATCGACCAGCGAGCAGCGCACCGCCAGCAACGGCCCCCAAGGCGTGCCCGGTGCCTTGAGCAATCAGCCGCCGAGCCCGGCCACCGCCCCTCAGCAAACCGGCCAGGGCGCCGCCGCAGCGGGCATGATCCAGCCGGGTCAGCCTTTGCTCGATGCCAACGGTCAGCAAATCATGGACCCGGGCACCGGCCAGCCAATGCTGGCACCGTACCCGGCAGACAAGCGCTCCCAATCGACCCGCAACTTCGAGCTGGACCGCTCCATCAGCCACACCAAGCAGCAGCAGGGCAGGGTCAATCGCCTGTCGGTGGCGGTGGTGATCGACGACAAGATCAGCGTCAACCCGGCCAACGGTGAAATCACCCAGGTACCGTGGAGTACCGATCAACTGGCACGCTTTACCCGCCTGGTGCAGGACGCCGTGGGTTTTGATGCCAGCCGTGGCGACAGTGTCAGTGTGATCAACGTGCCGTTCTCCACCGAGCGCGCCGAAGTGATCGCCGACATCCCGTTCTATTCGCAGCCCTGGTTCTGGGATGTGGTCAAACAAGTACTGGGTGTGCTGTTTATTCTGGTGCTGGTGTTTGGTGTGTTGCGCCCGGTGCTCAACAACATCACCGGCAACGGTCGCAACAAGCAAGTGGCAGGCATTGGCAGCGATGCCGAGATGGGCGGCCCGGGCGGACTCGATCGTGAGTTGGCCAACGACCGTGTCAGCCTCAGCGGTCCGCAGAGCATCATGTTGCCAAGCCCGAGCGAAGGCTATGACGCTCAGTTGAACGCAATCAAGAGTCTGGTCGCAGAAGATCCGGGCCGTGTGGCTCAGGTAGTAAAAGAGTGGATCAATGCCGATGAGTGATAACCGTGCGGGCGCCAACGCCAAGTTGACCCGGGTCGACAAGGCCGCCATTTTGCTGCTGTCCCTGGGCGAATCCGACGCGGCCCAGGTGCTGCGCCACATGGGCCCCAAAGAGGTCCAGCGGGTGGGGGTGGCGATGGCGCAAATGCGCAACGTTCACCGTGAGCAGGTCGAGCAGGTGATGAGCGAGTTTGTTGAGATCGTCGGCGACCAGACCAGCCTTGGCGTGGGCTCGGACAGCTACATCCGCAAAATGCTCACCTCGGCCCTGGGCGAAGACAAGGCCAACGGCCTGATCGACCGCATCCTGCTGGGTGGCAACACCAGTGGCCTCGACAGCCTGAAGTGGATGGAGCCTCGCGCCGTGGCCGACGTGATCCGCTTCGAGCACCCGCAAATCCAGGCCATTGTGGTGGCGTATCTGGACCCGGACCAAGCGGGTGAAGTGCTGGGTCACTTCGACCAGAAGGCGCGCCTGGACATCATCCTGCGGGTTTCGTCGCTCAATACCGTGCAGCCGGCGGCGCTCAAAGAGCTGAACCAGATCCTCGAAAAACAGTTCTCCGGCAACTCCAATGCGGCGCGCACCTCTCTGGGCGGCGTCAAGCGGGCGGCCGACATCATGAACTTCCTCGACAGCTCGATGGAATCGCAGTTGATGGATTCGATCCGCGATATCGACGAAGACCTCTCGGGTCAGATCGAAGACCTGATGTTCGTGTTCAACAATCTGGCCGATGTAGACGACCGGGGGATCCAGGCGTTGCTGCGCGAGGTGTCCTCGGACGTGCTGGTGCTGGCGCTCAAGGGCTCCGACGAGAACGTGCAGGAAAAAATCTTCAAGAACATGTCCAAGCGCGCGGCCGAACTGTTGCGTGACGACCTGGAAGCCAAGGGCCCGGTACGTGTCAGTGATGTTGAAACTGCGCAGAAAGAAATCCTCACCATCGCCCGCCGTATGGCCGAAGCCGGAGACATTGTTCTCGGCGGGAAGGGCGGCGAAGAGATGATCTAAGTGAGCAGCGGTGACTCCCCCGGAGATGTGATCCGGGCCAAGGATGTGGGTGCCTTCGATGTGTGGGGGCTGCCCAGCTTTGACCCTTGGCGCGAGCCCGAAGAGCCTGAGCCCGAGCCGGTCGAAGAGCTGCCGGTGGAAAGCGAAGAAGTGCCGCTGGATGAAGTTCAGCCACTGACCCTCGAAGAACTCGAAAGCATTCGCCAGGAGGCCTGGAACGAAGGCTTTGCCACGGGCGAAAAAGAAGGTTTTCACAGCACTCAGCTCAAGGTTCGCCAGGAAGCCGAGGTTGCCCTGAGCGCCAGGGTGGCCAGCCTTGAACGCTTGATGAACAGCTTGCTGGCGCCGCTTGCCGAGCAGGACCAACAACTTGAAAAAGCCATGGTCGGGCTGGTCGAGCACATGACCCGGCAAGTGATCCAGCGTGAGCTCAAAACCGATTCGACCCAGATCGAGAAAGTGCTGCGCGAGGGTTTGAAGCTGTTGCCGATGGGTGCCGAGAACATTCGGCTGTTCATCAATCCGCAGGATTTCGATCAGATCAAGGCCTTGCGCGAGCGCCACGACGAACACTGGCGGATTGTCGAAGACGACACCCTGCAGCCCGGCGGTTGCCGGATTGAAACCGAGCACAGCCGCATCGATGCCAGCATCGAAACCCGTATCAAACAGGCCATGAACCAGTTGCTCGACCAGCTCCACGAGCAGTCGCTGCATCCGGCGGCGCCTGACATCGACATCGACCTCGATGCACCTTAAGCGCACCAGCTTTGCCAAGCGCCTGAGCACCTATGCCCCGGCCGTGTCTTTGCCCGCGCAGCCGGTGGTTGAAGGCCGATTGCTGCGCATGGTTGGCCTGACCCTTGAGGCCGAAGGCCTGCGCGCCGCCATGGGCAGTCGTTGCCTGGTGATCAACGACGACAGCTTTCACCCGGTGGAAGTCGAAGCCGAGGTGATGGGCTTCTCCGGTGGCAAAATCTTCCTGATGCCCGTGGGCAGCGTCGCCGGGATCGCGCCGGGCGCCCGTGTGGTGCCCCTGGCCGATAATGGCCGCCTGCCGATGGGCATGAGCATGCTCGGTCGGGTGCTTGACGGCGCCGGGCGTGCACTGGATGGCAAAGGGCCGATGAAGGCCGAAGACTGGGTGCCGATGGACGGGCCTGCCATCAACCCCCTCAAGCGTGACCCGATCAGCGTGCCGCTGGACGTGGGCATTCGCAGCATCAACGGTTTATTGACGGTCGGGCGCGGCCAGCGTCTGGGCCTGTTTGCCGGTACGGGCGTGGGCAAGAGTGTGCTGCTGGGGATGATGACCCGTTTTACCGAAGCCGACATTATCGTGGTTGGTCTGATCGGTGAGCGGGGTCGTGAGGTAAAGGAATTTATCGAGCATATCCTCGGCACCGAAGGTCTCAAGCGCTCGGTGGTCGTGGCATCGCCTGCCGATGACGCGCCGTTGATGCGTTTGCGTGCAGCCATGTACTGCACGCGAATCGCCGAATATTTTCGCGACAAGGGCAAGAATGTCCTGTTGCTGATGGACTCCCTGACCCGATTCGCCCAGGCCCAGCGGGAAATCGCCCTGGCCATTGGCGAGCCGCCAGCGACCAAGGGCTATCCGCCTTCGGTGTTCGCCAAACTGCCCAAGCTGGTGGAGCGGGCCGGTAATGCCGAGGCCGGTGGCGGTTCGATCACGGCGTTCTATACCGTGCTGTCCGAAGGCGATGACCAGCAGGACCCCATCGCCGACTCGGCGCGGGGCGTGCTCGACGGCCATATCGTGTTGTCCCGGCGCCTGGCCGAAGAAGGGCATTACCCGGCCATCGATATTGAAGCGTCCATCAGCCGGGTCATGCCGTCGGTGGTCACGCCAGAACACATGCGTCGCGCGCAGCAGTTCAAACAGCTGTGGTCCCGCTTCCAGCAAGCCCGCGACCTGATCAGCGTGGGCGCCTATGTGCCGGGTGGAGACCGTGAAACCGATACCGCCATTGCCTTGCAACCGGCAATGGTGGCGTACCTGCGCCAAGGGCTGAACGACAACATCAGCCTGGCCGAGAGCGGCGGGCATCTGGGCAGCATCTTCGCCCCGGCAGAGGGTGGTTAATCGACGATGGCCGGTGATTCAAGGGCAGTGCGCCTGGCGCCAGTGGTCGATATGGCCGAAAAGACCGAGAAGGCGGCGGCCCAGCGATTGGGGCACTTTCAAGGGCAAGTCAACCTGGCGAACAGCAAGCTGGGGGACCTGGAAAACTTCCGTGGCGAGTACCAGGCGCAGTGGGTTGATCGCGGCAGCCAGGGCGTGTCGGGCCAATGGCTGCGCAACTATCAATACTTCCTTGGCCAGCTGGAAACCGCCGTCGGCCAGCAGCGCCAGAGTCTGGTGTGGCATCAGAACAACCTCGACAAGGCCCGTGAGACGTGGCAGACGGCCTATGCCCGCGTCGAGGGGCTGCGCAAGCTGGTTCAGCGTTACGCCGACGAAGCCCGCCAGCTGGAAGACAAGCGCGAGCAAAAATTGATGGACGAGTTGTCCCAGCGATTGCCGCGCAGGGACAGCTATTGATCGACAGGTCGCAGACGGGCTGTAAAGTTGCCAAAGCAATGGTGCCATTCAAAACCATCTATAAAGACTTTCTTCCACTCTGATCAGAGGTTGTCCAGCCTCAGTGCGTGACCGCTGGTAAGAAAATCCTGCTGCCTTTTTAGTAAAAACCCCGATCCTGCTTAGACTTTCCTTACAGCCATTGGAAACTGTTTCGGAGGTCTATCGTGGATCTATCCCTGCACCGACATACCCCAACGCTCACCGTGATCGATCCGCGCGGGTTGTCAGTTCGAGCGGTGTCTTGGTACAGGGCTGCGCCGCAGGAGTCTTCGCAGGCCCGAGTGACGCAGCAGTCCTATGACCCGGCCGGGCGCTTGATCCGTCAATGGGATCCGCGCCTGTTTGCTGCCTGGCAGCAAGATGAAACAGTCAAGCCTAACCACTCAACGGTCTACAGCCTGTCAGGGCAAGCGTTGCATACCGACAATGTCGATGCTGGCTGGCGTACCCAGTTTAATGGGGGCGCGGGTCAGCTCCTCAGTGCTTGGGATGGCCGGGGCAGCCATCATCGTGTCGAGTACGATGCATTGCTGCGTCCAGCCGCCTATTTTGAGCGGGCCAAAGGCGCAGATGAGCGCTGTCGCGAACGCTTGCTGTATGCCGGTACTGCGCAAGAAGACGTTTCGCGCAACCGCTGCGGACAATTGATTCGTCAAGACGACAGCGCCGGAAGCCAGTTCACACCGTCCTTCTCACTGCTCGGGCAAGTGCAGCAGCAGGCACGCCAGTTTTTGGCGCAGTTGACGGCGCCCGACTGGCCTGACGCGGTGCTGGAAGAGAGCAGCTACAGCACGGCGTGGCAATACGATGCACTCGGCAACCCGCTGCATCAGATCGATGCTGTAGGCAACCTGCAAAGCTGGCGTCGGAATGTGGCGGGTCAACTTGTCGAAAGCAGCATTACGCGACCCGGCCAATTGCCACAGATCTTGCTGCGTGACAGCGTTTACGGTGCTTTCGGGCAAGTGCTTGAAGAGACCGCTGGCAATGGTGTTATCAGCCGCAACCTGTATCAATCGGCCACTGGCCTGTTGACGCAACTCAGTGCCTGCAAGGCTGACGGTACACGTGTTCAGGACCTGCGCTACCGTTATGACCCGGTCGGTAATGTGCTGCAAATCGACGATTACGCTCAGCCAACACGCTTCTTTCGCAATCAGGTTATCGAGCCCATCAGTACCTATGAATACGACACGCTGTATCAGTTAATCAGCGCCACCGGCCGTGAAGTTGATACGGCCACTCGCGGCCCTGGGTTGCCGGCAATTGCGGATGCCAATCAACTGGTTAATTATCGCCAGACTTACCAATACGACAGAGCGGGCAACATGCAGCGGCTCTCGCACCAAGGTGCTCAGTCCTGGAATCTGCGCATGGCGACTGCGCTGCGCAGTAACCGCAGTCTGCCCGAGCGCAACGGTGAACTGCCCGGCGAAGCGGAAATTGCGACGGCGTTTGATCGCAGCGGCAACTTGCAAGCACTGCAACCGGGGCAAGGACTGGTATGGGATCTGCGCAACCAGTTACAAAAAGTGAGCCCGGTGGTGCGGGTGGATGGCAGTGATGACTGTGAGCACTACTTGTATGACGCTGGCGGTCAACGCGTACGCAAAGTCACCCTGCGCAAGGCGGCCAATGTCGAGCATGTGGCCGATGTGCGTTATTTGCCGGGGCTGGAAATTCGCCACAATAGTGCGGTGGCTGGCGGTGAAGTGTTGCATGTCATCAGTGCAGGTGCCGGACGCAATGGTGTGCGTCTGCTGCACTGGGAGCAGGGCCAACCGACAGGCATCGCCCCTGACCAGTTGCGCTACAGCCTGAGCGACCATTTGGGCTCCAGCACCCTTGAGCTTGACGATCAGGCTGCCACCCTCAGTCAGGAAGGGTATTACCCTTTTGGCGGTACTGCCTGGTGGGCCGCCAGAAATCAGCTTGAGGCCAGCTACAAAACGATTCGCTATTCGGGAGAGGAGCGTGATGCCACCGGGTTGTATTACTACGGTTTGCGTTATTACGCGCCGTGGTTGTGTCGTTGGATCAATCCTGATCCGGCGGGCGATATAGATGGGTTGAATCGTTATTGTTTTGTTCGAAACAGTCCGGTGTGTGGTTATGATGTGGCTGGGCTTATGCTGAAAAGTTCAAAAGTAGATAAGGTGGAAGAGTCTGCCCTTCGTCATCGTAAATTGGAAATTGTAAGTCGTGGTGTTGAAGACCTTGGTAAGAGCAATCCGGGCCTTGCAAGTCGAACCGTTAAAGCTATCGAGTTGGCACAGATAGCCGTTAAAGAAGCGATTGATGTGGTGGAACTCATTATCAGCAGGAGTTACGCAACCGAAGGGAATGAGATTGCGTTAGATACTCTAATTTCAGGACCTGAGGGCTTTCAGAGCGAACACACAATGCCGGAACTTGCACGAATATATAAAGGAATGGATGAGCACTTGACTGCCATTTCAAGTGATTCTCAACTGAAATCATTGGTGTTTGTAAAGTATTTACCAGGCACCCCCAGAGTTAAAAACTCTGACGCCTTTGTTGACCAAAGAGATTTGGCGCGCCGGGTATTCATTTCTGAGCCAAGTGTGCAGGATCATCATCCGCTGTTCTATGCAACCATTCTTCTTCATGAACTTTCACATCACCAAAAAACGCTAGACTTTTCATATATAAGAAGTGAAATGTCAGCTTTGCATTTGCCGGGTGCCGAGGAAGTTCTGGATGACGTCCTGGCCAGTAATTTGCAATACGCTTCCCCGCTTACGGCAGGTGCACATGATGAAGCCATTTTCAAAGCCATTGAAAAATATAGATCCGGATCGCGCGCGGAGTTTTTTAAAACCCAGTTCCCTGAACTCATGGGGGATATTTCCAGCCTTTCAAATCCTCTGGTCAGGGAGAGAATATTCACAGGGAACGCAGACTCAGTTGCCTATTTAGCCGTAGCATTTGCCGCTAATAAACTTAGTGCGGCAGTCAGGGCGGGCAGTTCAAGCAGGGCAAGCACTTCAAGCAGGGCAGGTACAAGTGGGGCAGGTCGGTAATTTTGTGTGCAGAGGGTGTATAGAGGTGGCAGGAAACTGCCACCCCTGGCAGGCCAGGAAGGGTTCATATCACCCGTTCGTCAGGAGCGTCTATAGTTGCTGGGACAACCTCGGGAGCATCCACATGGCAGTGACATCTGAAGTCTCCGAAGATGGCAGCAAGCTGACAATCGCAATCAAGGGCCGGTTCGACTTTGCCAAACATCAGGAATTTCGCAGTGCCTATGAGGAATTGAACCCCCGGCCCGCTTGCGTGGTAGTGGATTTGAAAGACGCGACCTACCTCGACAGTTCGGCGCTGGGCATGTTGTTGCTGCTACGCGAGCACGCCGGGGGCGATGAGTCGGATATCCGGGTGGTCAACAGCAGCCCGGATGTGCGCAAGATTCTCGGTATTTCCAACTTTGACAAGCTGTTCGATATCAATTGAGCCGCTCAATGGAGCGCCTGCGGCGATTGCAGCAAACCGTGCTGCAGCAGCGTGACTTGATCGCCGAGCACAACGATTACCTGCTCAACGAGCAGCGGGTAGCCAAGGCGGTGTTTGATCGGGTGGCGCATTCAGGGTGTCTGGATGCGCCCAATATCCGCTTCTCGCAATCGCCCTATGCCTTGTTCAATGGTGATCTGTTATTGGCTGCCTACACCCCCGCCGGGGATACCCACCTGCTGCTCGCTGATTTCACCGGCCACGGTCTTCCTGCGGCCATTGGCGCAATGCCACTGGCCGAGGTGTTCTACAGCATGACGGCCAAAGGCTATGGCCTGGCCGAAATCCTCCGTGAAATGAACGCCAAGCTTAAGCGCATCCTGCCCGTCGACATGTTCTGCTGCGCCACGTTGCTGTGTGTCAGCGCCCAGCGCCGTTGTGTCGAGGTCTGGAATGGCGGGATGCCCGACGGCTACTTGCAGTCCGGTGGTGAGCGTACGGCATTGACGTCGCAACACCTGCCGCTGGGGGTGTTGCGCGCTGAAGTGTTTGACCATGCCACTCAAGTCTTTGCGATGCTGCCCGGTGATCAGGTGTTTTTGTTGACCGACGGCGTGATCGATACCTGTGGCCCGGATCAGCAACTGTTCGGGGTTGAACGTCTGGAGCGGGTGCTGGATGCCAATCGCCATCCGCTGCAACTGATTGCCGAGGTCGAACAGGCGTTGCGCGATTTTCAGGGGCGGGCCCGGGATGACGTGAGCATGGTGCATATCACCTCTCAATTGCCGCAGTTTCTGGGGGTGCCAGCCATCGTCTATTCAGACAGCGGCCAATGCAGCCCGCGGGACTGGTCGTCCCGTTTCGAGTTTCGGGCGCGAACCCTGCAGCAGTTCAATCCACTGCCTTTCTTGCTGCAATTGCTGATGGAGGTTCACGGATTGCGTGCCCAGGGGCCGGTGATCCATGCAGTGCTGTCCGAGCTTTACAGTAATGCCCTGGAACACGGGGTGCTGGGCCTCGACTCTCGGCTCAAGCGCGATACAGAAGGGTTTGCCCATTATTACCAGCAGCGCAGGGAGCGTTTGGCGACCCTCAAGAGCGGATTTGTGCGGGTGTCGTTGCAGGTCGAGCCGATCGGGGAGAGCGGGCGCCTGTTTATCCAGGTTGAAGACAGTGGTGCCGGCTTCGATGTCGACAAAGTCATGTCCAGACCCCTTGATTCAGACCGTCTGTCGGGGCGTGGAGTGAGTTTGGTCCGTCAACTGTGCCCTGCAGCCCGCTGGGCACCAGATGGTCGTAGTGCGACCGTAGAGTTTTCATGGGGGGGTCTGGCATAATCCGGCCATTCTTGATCAAGGAGTGAACAAGTGTCTGACATTCATATGGATCCGAAAGTGGTCGATGCGTTGCGAGACGTGATGGAGGGCGGTTTTGCGGACCTGCTCGACACCTTCCTCTCTGACTCCGAAGAGCGCATTGGGCAATTGCACAACACCCGCGAAGCCGACGACCTGACCCTGGTTGCCCACAGCTTTAAAGGCAGCAGCAGCAACATGGGTGCCATTCGTTTGGCGCACTTGTGCGGCCTGCTTGAAGAGCGTGCGCAAAAGAAGCAACTGGCCGGTATCCAGGAGCTGGTGATCAAGATCGACGATGAATACCAGATGGTTCGGCGACTTTACCGTGCCGAGCGCCATCGCTCAGGGCCTCCGTATTTCGCGATCAGCTGATTGCGCAAAGCTGGCCCGAACCTTGCTCTGACTCTCTGACCTGTACCCATGCCGGCCGTACAGCGGAGACCCGTTAATGCCCGTTGCCGCCCAACCCCTGCTTCAGACACCTGCCGTCGCTGCGCCAAAAGCAGCGGCGGGCAGCCCTGCGCAACCTGTCAGTCCCCAGGGTCAACCCTTTGCCCAGGTGTATGCCAGCGCGACTGAACCGGAACCAGCCGTTGCCGATAGCGGCAACCCATTGCCTGGCGGCAAGACCAGGGATGCAGCCATGACTGATCAGGATGACAGCGCTGGCCAGTCGGGCGGCGACCTGGCCGTTGTCGATCCACTCATGCTGCTGCCTGTGACGGCACCTCCTGCGGCGGTTGTCGAGGCGGTACCCGAGACACCAGAGGTGCCGGTAGCTGTGCAGGCCCAAGCGGCACAGCCAGGGGTGGCTCAAGCTCAGGTTCAGTCGCTACTGCAACCGGCAGCCGACGACACCTTCGACCCCGAAGCGGATCCTCTCGATGCGATGCCAGCCGTGCGCCTGGCGATGGAGCAGGGCGGGCATGTATCAGCCAGCAGCCAGAGCCCGGTCAAAATTCCGTCGAACGAAACCCCACCGCCCACGGTTCAGGGGCAGACCAGCAGCATCGCCATGCTGATCGATGGCAAAACCGGCGAGTCAGCGACCGGTGAGGGTGGCGAGAAGGCTTTCAAGGGCTTGCTCGATGACGGTCTCAAGGATCTGAAAAGTACGTCCAGCGATACGCGGGTCGATGACTTCGCCAATCGCCTGGCGGCCCTCACCCAGGCTGCAGTGCCCAAGACCGTGAACACGCTGCCGGTCAATCAGCCCCTGGCCATGCATCAGGGTGGCTGGTCTGAAGAGGTCGTCAATCGGGTGATGTACCTGTCCAGCGCCAATCTCAAATCCGCCGACATCCAGCTGGAGCCGGCGGAGCTGGGGCGCCTGGATATTCGGGTCAACATTGCCGCCGACCAGTCGGCGCAGGTCAATTTTGTCAGTGGTCATGCTGGAGTGCGCGAAGCGCTGGACAGCCAGATGCACCGCTTGCGCGACATGCTGGCACAACAGGGGATGGGGCAGGTGGACGTCAACGTCTCCGACCAGCCGCGCAACTGGCAAGGGCAGCAGGGCCAGGAGCAACAGGCCCGCAGCGGTAGCGGTGGTCAGCGGCTGGACAGCGTCATGGATGATGAGCCAGTGGACGTCGCGGCGGTCGCGCCAAGCGTAGTACTGGGCTCCAGTGCAGTGGATTACTACGCGTAAAACCTTTAACCACACCAACCCGGTGTAGCCGCTGACGAGCCGTGCGAGGCTGCGATCGGCGGCGCAGCCGTCGTAGAGCTTGAGAGCCAGTTTAGCCAGACACACCGCGCAACCCGATTTTGCGACGGCTGCGCCGCCGATTGCAGCCTCGCTACGCTCCTCAGCAACTACAACCACTTCTGGCATAACACTTGCTCTGCCTACTCCAGCATCTGTGAAAACCAAATAGTGACGGATTATTGGCATGGCGACGAGCGACGCGGTAAATGAACCGGCCGGCAAAGGCAAACTCAAGCTGATTATCCTGATCGTCGTGGCTGTACTGCTGGCGATTGGTCTTTCCGTAGGCGCCACCTGGTATTTCATGCACAGCCCCAAGAGCGAGCCTGTGCCGCAAGTGGACAGCAACGTCAAACCGGCCGCCCTCTATGAGCCCATGGCCCCGGCCTTCGTGGTCAATTACAACGCCAATGGCCGCCAGCGCTACATGCAAGTGAGCGTGACCTTGCAGGCCCGCGACCCCGCCGATCTGAAGGCGCTCATGGTGCATATGCCGGTGATTCGCAACAACCTGGTGATGCTGTTTTCCGGTCAGTCCTTTGACGACCTCGCAACGCCGGTGGGCCAGGAAATTCTGCGCCAGAAAACGACTGCCAGCGTGCAGGACGTAGCACAGAAAGAACTCGGCAAAGTGGTTATCGACCAGGTGCTCTTTACTAACTTTGTATTGCAGTAGGATCACGACATGGCCGTGCAAGACCTGCTGTCCCAGGATGAGATTGACGCGCTGTTGCATGGCGTCGATGACGGTCTGGTACAGGCCGAAACAGCTGCCGAGCCCGGCAGTGTCAAAAGCTATGACCTGACCAGTCAGGACCGCATTGTCCGGGGGCGCATGCCGACCCTGGAAATGATCAACGAGCGTTTCGCCCGCTATACCCGTATCAGCATGTTCAACCTGCTGCGCCGCTCGGCGGACGTGGCGGTGGGCGGGGTGCAGGTCATGAAATTCGGCGAATACGTGCACTCGCTTTACGTGCCTACCAGCCTGAACCTGGTCAAGATCAAGCCGTTGCGCGGCACGGCACTGTTCATCCTCGACGCCAAACTGGTGTTCAAGCTGGTGGACAACTTCTTTGGCGGCGACGGCCGTCACGCCAAGATCGAAGGCCGGGAATTCACCCCTACCGAATTGCGCGTGGTGCGCATGGTGCTGGAGCAGGCCTTCATTGATTTGAAGGAGGCCTGGCAGGCGATCATGGAGGTCAATTTTGAGTACATCAACTCAGAAGTTAACCCGGCCATGGCCAATATCGTCGGCCCCAGTGAGGCCATTGTGGTGTCCACTTTCCATATCGAGCTCGACGGCGGTGGCGGCGACCTGCACGTGACCATGCCGTACTCGATGATCGAACCGGTGCGCGAAATGCTCGATGCCGGATTCCAGTCCGACCTCGACGACCAGGACGAACGCTGGAGCAAGGCCCTGCGCGAAGACGTACTTGACGTCAGCGTGCCGCTTAGCGCCACCGTGGCCCGCCGTCAATTGCGCCTGCGGGACATTTTGCACATGCAGCCCGGCGATGTGATCCCCATCGAACTGGAAGATGAATTGGTAATGCGCGCCAATGGCGTGCCTTCGTTCAAGGTCAAACTGGGCTCCCACAAAGGCAATCTTGCCTTGCAAGTGGTTGAGCCCATCGGGCGGCGTTAAGCCGCTCCACACCCATCCAATGATTGACTGCCCGCCGAGGACACCCCATGGCTAACGAACACGATACAACTGCTGCAGACCAGGCGCTGGCTGATGAATGGGCTGCGGCGCTGGAAGAAACCGGCGATGTTGGCCAGGCAGATATCGATGCTTTGCTGGCGGCTGATGCAGTCACCAAACCGGCCCCCAACCGTCTGGCAATGGAAGAGTTCGGCAGTGTGCCGCGCAACAACCAGCCGGTGACGCTGGATGGCCCTAACCTGGACGTGATTCTGGATATCCCGGTGTCGATTTCCATGGAAGTGGGCAGCACCGACATCAATATCCGTAACCTGCTGCAACTCAACCAGGGGTCGGTGATCGAGCTGGATCGCCTGGCTGGCGAACCGCTGGACGTGCTGGTGAACGGCACCCTGATTGCTCACGGCGAAGTGGTGGTGGTCAACGAAAAGTTCGGCATCCGCCTGACTGACGTGATCAGCCCCAGCGAACGCATCAAGAAGCTGCGTTAAGTGAAGCGGTTACTCGGCGGTTTAGTGGCCTTGCCCTTTAGCGTGCTGGCGGCCGAACCTGTGGCCACGGCTGTCGCGGCTCCGGTGGTGGGCACCAGTATTGGCGGGCAATTGACGCAATTGGTGCTCGGCCTGCTGCTGGTGCTGGGGGTGATATTTGCCCTGGCCTGGCTGCTGCGCCGTGTCCAGCAGGCGGGCCCGCGTCAGGGGCAGGTGATCGAGCTGATCAGTACCCGTGCCCTGGGTGCGCGGGATCGGCTGGTGCTGGTGCAGGTCGGCAATGAACAGATCCTGTTGGGCCTGACGCCGGGCCGAATCACCCCGCTGCACGTGCTAAAGGAGCCGGTGCAAGTGCCCGGCACCGCGCAACCTGCAACCCCCGAATTTGCCAAGCGCCTGATGGAAATACTGGGTCAGCAAAAGGACAAGCCGTAATGCGTTTAGTTGTCGCGCTGTTGTTGGCGCTTGTCGCGCCGTTGGCGTCAGGGGCTGACCCGCTGTCGATTCCGGCGATAACCCTGGGCACCGGGGCCAATGGCCAGCAGGAATACTCAGTCAGTCTGCAAATTCTGCTGATCATGACCGCGCTGAGTTTCATTCCGGCGTTCGTCATGCTGATGACCAGCTTTACGCGGATCATCATCGTGTTCTCGATCCTGCGTCAGGCCCTGGGCCTGCAGCAGACACCGTCCAACCAGATCCTCACGGGCATGGCGTTGTTTCTGACGATGTTCATCATGGCCCCGGTATTCGACCGGGTGAACAACGACGCCCTGCAGCCTTATCTTGCCGAAAAGCTCTCGGCCCAGGATGCGATTCTCAAGGCTGAAGTGCCGATCAAGGACTTCATGCTGGCCCAGACCCGGACCAGTGATCTGGAACTGTTTATGCGCCTGTCCAAGCGCACCGACATCGCCACTCCGGATGCCGCACCCCTGACCATCCTGGTGCCCGCGTTTGTCACCTCGGAACTGAAAACCGCGTTCCAGATCGGGTTCATGATTTTTATCCCGTTCTTGATCATCGACCTGGTGGTGGCCAGTGTGCTGATGGCCATGGGCATGATGATGCTCTCGCCGTTGATCATTTCGCTGCCGTTCAAAATCATGCTGTTTGTGCTGGTGGATGGCTGGGCGTTGATTATCGGCACCCTGGCCAGCAGTTTTGGCGGAGTGTGAGTCATGACCCCAGAAGTTGCGGTTGACCTGTTTCGCAGTGCGCTGTGGCTGACCACCCTGATGGTCGCCGTGCTGGTGATCCCCAGCTTGCTGGTCGGGTTGCTGGTGGCCATGTTTCAGGCGGCGACCCAGATCAACGAACAAACCCTCAGCTTTCTCCCGCGACTGCTGGTGATGCTGATCACCCTGATCGTGGCAGGGCCCTGGCTGGTGCAGACCTTTATGGAATACATCCTGCAGTTGTACGGCAGCATTCCGCAGTTGATCGGTTAAATGTCGCTTCTGGCCCTGACAGACGCGCAGATCAGTACCTGGGTCGCCAGCTTTATGCTGCCGCTGTTTCGGGTGGGCGCACTGCTGACCACCATGCCGATCATCGGCACGACCCTGGTGCCCAAGCGGATCAAGCTGTTTCTGTCATTGGCGATCACTCTGGCGATCATGCCCAGCCTGCCGCCGCTACCCGTCGTCAACCCGCTGGACCTTAGCGGCCTGATGCTGATTGCCGAGCAAATCATCATTGGTGCATTACTGGGGTTTTCGTTGCAGCTGTTTTTCCAGGCGTTCGTGGTGGCCGGGCAAATTGTCGCGATTCAGATGGGCATGGGCTTTGCGTCCATGGTCGATCCGGCCAACGGCGTTAACGTGGCGGTGATCGGGCAGTTTTTCACCATGCTCGTGACCTTGTTGTTTTTGTCCATGAACGGCCATCTGGTGGTGTTTGAGGTACTCACCGAGAGCTTCACCACCTTGCCGGTGGGTGGCGGGTTGCTGAGCCATCACTACTGGGAAATCGCCAACAAGCTCGGTTGGGTGCTGGGGGCGGCGCTGCTGCTGGTGCTGCCTGCCATCACCGCGTTGCTGGTGGTCAACATCGCCTTTGGCGTGATGACCCGGGCCGCGCCGCAACTGAATATTTTTGCCATTGGCTTTCCGCTGACCCTGGTGCTGGGCATGGTGATTCTGTGGATCAGCATGGCGGACATTCTCAACCAGTATCAACCGCTGGCCTCCGAGGCCCTGCAGTTTTTACGTGAACTGGCACAGGCGAAGTAGACCGCTATGGCAGAGAGTGAAAGCGGTGCCGATAAAACAGAAGACCCCACGGAGAAACGGAAAAAGGACTCCAGGGAAAAGGGCGAGATCGCACGCTCAAAAGAGCTGAATACCTTGGCCATCATGTTGGCCGGCTCGGCGGGTTTGCTGATTTTTGGCGGTGCGCTGGCCCAGGACATGATGGAGCTGATGCGCTACAACTTCAGCCTGAGCCGCGAGGTGCTGCTCAATCCTGACTCCATGGGCCTGTTTTTACTCCACTCGGGAAAAATCGCCCTGCTTGCCCTGCAGCCGGTATTGGTCACCTTGCTGATCGCCGCTCTGGTCGGGCCGATTTCCCTGGGTGGCTGGCTGTTCGCCGCTGGCAGCCTGGCCCCTAAATTCAGCCGCATGAACCCCGCAGCGGGGATCAAACGCATGTTCTCGGCCAAGGCGCTGGTCGAGTTGCTCAAGGCCCTGGCCAAGTTCTTCATCATCCTGATCGTGGCCTTGCTGGTGTTGAAGTCCGATATCGACGACCTGCTGCGCATCGCCCATGAGCCGCTGGAGCTGGCGGTGATCCATAGCCTGCAAGTGGTGGCCTGGAGCGCCTTGTGGATGGCCTGCGGGTTAATCCTGATTGCCGCCGTGGACGTGCCGGTGCAGCTGTGGGAAAGCCATCAGAAACTGCTGATGACCAAGCAGGAAGTGCGCGACGAACACAAGGACCAGGAGGGACGGCCCGAGGTCAAGCAGCGGATTCGCCAGTTGCAGCGCGACATGTCGCAACGGCGGATGATGGCGGCGATCCCGGATGCGGATGTCATTATCACCAACCCGACCCATTACGCCGTGGCCCTCAAATACGACCCGGAGAAAGGCGCGGCGCCGATGTTGCTGGCCAAGGGCAGTGATTTCCTGGCGCTGAAGATTCGCGAGATTGGTGAAAAGCACAACATCCTGCTGCTTGAGTCTCCTGCGCTGGCGCGTTCGATCTACCACTCCACCGAGCTGGAACAAGAGATTCCTGCCGGGCTGTACCTGGCCGTGGCCCAGGTGCTGGCCTATGTGTACCAGATCCGCCAGCACCAGGCGGGCAAGGGCAAGCACCCGGACGCGCTCAAGGACCTGCCAATCCCGCCGGATTTGAAGCGCGATGATTGAGACGTCGTTAATTCTTTCATTGCATTAGAGAGTGCTTGAATGAAGTGCGTGTAAGTATTCTTAAGTAACAAATATAGTAGAGTTGTAGTGCTTGCGATATGTTTCGTGGAAGACATATAGTCATTACTTCAGTGTGCCGGTAATTGAGAAGCTTTCAGTTATTACTGGTTTCCTACGTTTGCATTCGAAGTTTCCTTATTTTTTATAAAATTGTCCTGCGGGCCGGTAATAAAATTCCTGCGCCTTGTTAGTCAATGTCTTGCATATTTTTTAATGATTTGGTTGTTAAATTCCCTCCGCTCTTTTTATAGGGCTGCACTCGATCACAGGAAAGATATTTGACTGTGTTCTGAATTAAATAAACAACTCAACTCCATATTCGTTCCATATGGTTTAACAGTGTTTGTAGGGGAGACATTTTAATGAATGTTGTTTTTAAAACAGTCATGGCATCCATGGCCATTCTGGCGGCTTCTATATCGGGAGTTCATGCGGCAGGTGCCGGTACAGGCACGATCCGTTTCGAGGGGGAAATCCTCGAAGCGGCGTGCTCTATCCAGCCAACCAGTGTTGATCAGACGATTCCACTGGGGCAAGTTGCCAAGTCGCAACTGAGCACTGGTGGTGTGACCAGCCCTGAGAACTTTCAAATCGAACTGAGCGGATGTGCGCTGACGGCACTCACCGATAAAACAGTCACGGCCATCTTTACAGGTGCAGCCTCGACAGACGTGACAGGGGCATTGGGTATTGCCGGTACGGCCCAAGGCGCGGGCATTATGATTGTCGATGGTGCTGGAACCCCGATCGTTCTGGGAGCACCGACCAGGCCGCAACTCCTTCAGACGGGCGAAAATACCCTGGCCTTTGGTGCCTACTTGAAAGGCAAGGCCACGGGCGATATCACACCGGGCGTGTTTACTGCTGTGACCAACTTCTCCTTGGCTTATCAGTAAGTGATTGCCCTGCTACCGCTCACCCGGTAGCAGGGCAACTACAGGTGGGAGTTGGGTGTGAAAATACTCTCGAAGTTGGACGTTGTCGGCGCGTTTATTCTATTTGCTGTTTCATTCGATACGGTCAGTGCAGAGCAACTGTATCAGGGGGGCGGTCGGGTCACGTTAGCTGGGCAAGTTATTGATTCCGCGTGCGCACTGGATGCGAACAGTCTTTATCAAGTGATCGAACTTGATCCTCTGCCCATGGGGCAACTTATTCGCCTGGGTGAAAGTGCACCGCGTACATTCACATTGCGTTTAGTCAAGTGTTCGTTGGTACGGCCTGATCCTGGTCGCCCGGGTGCGTTTCTGCCCGATTGGCAGCATCTCAGGGTGACCTTTGATGGACAGGCTGACAGTGGCGGCAAGTTGTTTGCCGCTGCGGGCTCCACAAGAGGTCTGGCCTTGCGCATTACGGACTGGCAAGGGCAGCAAAGTGTTCCGGGCGTACCCATGTCCCTGATATCTCTCTCCGGAGGAGATCAGGAGTTGCGATACACCCTTCAAATGGTTGGCAACGGAAGCCCTATGGCGGTTGGATCTCATCGTGCGGCGGTGCGTTTCAGGCTGGAGTATTTCTGACATGTACGGGCTGCTTGATTTGCGAGACCACTCAGTTGCCAAAACGCTTTTGTGGACGGGCGTGTTGAGCGGGCTGATGACAATGGGAGGCAAGGTACTTGCCGTTGAAGATATTCAGTTCAATACCGACATTCTCGATCTGAACGATCGCACCAACATCGATTTATCACAGTTTTCGCGTAGCGGATTTATCTTGCCGGGTACTTACCCAATGCAAGTGCAGATCAACACGCAGTTGCTGGCGGAGCAGCGCATTGCCTTTTATCCGCCGGACGACGACGCCAAAGGCAGCCAGGCTTGCCTGTCACCTGATCTGGTAGAGCAACTGGGCCTCAAGAGCGAAAAACAAGCCGGGCTCAATTGGTGGAGGGGTACAGAGTGCCTGGATATCAGCGGCCTGCCGGGGATGGAAGTCAGCGGCGACCTGAGTACTTCCACGCTGTATATTTCCTTGCCCCAGGCTTATCTGGAGTACAACGCCTTGAACTGGGACCCGCCTTCGCGGTGGGATGACGGCGTGCCCGGTGTATTGATCGATTACAACCTGACGGCGCAGTCCATCAACCAGCGCGACACGGCCCGGCGCACCAACTTGACGGGCAATGGTACGTTTGGTGCCAACGCAGGCCCTTGGCGCTTTCGCGCTGACTGGCAAGGTCGTATCGAAGAGGCAACTAACAGCCGTGAACAACGGCTTGAGTGGAGCCGCTTTTATGCGTATCGCTCGTTGCCGTCCATCCAGTCGCGGCTGATGCTGGGGGAGAACTACCTCTACTCGGACCTGTTCGACAGCTTTCGTTTCAACGGCATTGCCCTTAACTCTGATGACAACCAGTTGCCGCCTAACCTGCGCGGCTACGCGCCCGAAGTCGTGGGTGTGGCCAAGACCAATGCCAAGGTCATCATCAGTCAGCAAGGTCGGGTGCTTTATGAGGCGCTGGTCGCGGCGGGGCCCTTTCGCATTCAGGATCTCAATGAAGCCGTCACCGGTACGCTCGATGTCCGGGTCGAAGAGCAGGACGGCAGCGTCACCACTTTCACGGTTGAGTCCGCCAGCATTCCCTACCTCACGCGGCCCGGCACCGTGCGCTACAAGCTGGCCACCGGCCAGCCCTCAAGCCTTCATGATGGCGGGCAGGGGCGTACCTTCGGGACGGGGGAGTTTTCCTGGGGGGTCAGTAATGGCTGGTCCCTGTATGGCGGTGGCATCAGTGATAACAATTACACAGCACTTTCTGTCGGGGCAGGGCGCGACCTGCTGGCTTTCGGTGCGATGTCATTCGATGTCACACGGGCCAGCGCCACGCTTCACGACAAATCCTTGTCGGGTGACTCCTATCGCCTGAGCTACTCAAAAAAATTCGACGAGTACGACAGTCAGATCACGTTTGCCGGATACCGTTTTTCCGAAAAAAACTACCTGAGCATGAGTGAGTACCTGAACGCCCGTCATTACGGAGGGCCTGTGGGGGGCAGCAAGTCACTCTACACGGCGACTTTTAACAAGCAGTTTCGCGATGCAGGGCTTTCCGTCTATTTGAATTACAGCAACCAGTCCTATTGGGATCGACCGGCCAGTGAGCGATGGAATCTGTCGCTGGCCCGCTATTTCAGTGCGGGAACGGTTAAAAACATGAACCTGTCCCTTAACGTGTTCAGAAATCAGGAACGCAACCAGCACAACGGCATCTCCAACAACAGCAACGGGGTGTACCTGTCGCTCAGCCTGCCGCTGGGCCGCTCGGGCACCCTGACCACCACCGCCAGCAACTCGCTGGGCAAAAACAGTTACGCCGCACGTTTCAGTGACCGGCTGGATGAGCGCAACAGCTATCAACTGTCAGCCAGTAATACGTCAGTCAGCGGTTATCTGAGCCATATCGGTGATCAGGCTGAAATCTCTGCGAGTGTCGCCCAGCAAGAAAACAACTACACCAGCCTCAATGTTTCTGCCCGAGGCGGTGCCACGCTCACGTCCAGAGGGGGAGCAGGGCATAGAACGTCCGGCACCGGTGGCACCCGGTTGTTGATCGACACCAGCGGTGTGCCCGATGTGCCGGTGCGGGGGTATGGCACGCCCACCCGCAGCAATGTGTTTGGCAAGGCGGTGATCGCCGATGTCAGCAGCTTTTTGCGCACGGGCGCCAGTGTTGACCTGGAGAACCTGCCCGCCAATGTCGAAGCGACGCAGTCCGTGACCCAGCTGACCCTGACTGAAGGCGCCATCGGCTATCGCACGCTGGATGTGATTGCCGGCCACAAAGCCATGGTGCTGCTGAGTCTGCCTGACAGCAGCGTCCCGCCATTCGGGGCCACGGTGAAGAATGAAAAACAGCAGGACACCGGCATCGTCAATGACGGCGGCAGCGTCTACCTGAGCGGAATTCGCCCCGGGGAACGGATGACTGTCAGTTGGGGAGGGGCCGAACGCTGCACGCTGATCATGCCTTCAAGCCTGCCGGATGACGGACTGACCACGACCCTGAACCTGCCCTGCCAAATCCTCGACCCTGCGCCAGCGCCGCTGACCTCACTTATCGATACGGAGAAAAAGTCCACATGATTCTGAATTTGCGCTGTGCGCCTGCAACGCTGGCCCTTTTGACGTTGAGTCTGTTCAACAACGCGAATGCTGCCATAGGCCTTGATCGCACCCGGGTGGTGTTTGATGGCAACAAAGATGCCGTCAGCATGAGCATCACCAACAACAACACCCAGTTGCCTTACCTGGCCCAGGGCTGGGTCGAGGATGAGCAGGGCAACAAGATCACCTCGCCGCTGATCGTGCTGCCACCGGTCCAGCGCCTGGAGCCCGGCAAGCGCAGTCAGGTGAAAGTCCAGTCGCTACCGGCAGTCAAATCGTTACCTCAGGACCGTGAGACTGTCTATTACTTCAATCTGCGGGAAATCCCGCCCCGCAGCGACAAGGCCAACAGCCTGCAAATTGCCTTGCAGACCCGTATCAAGCTGTTTTACCGCCCGGCTTCGATAGTTCCTGGCCAGCAGGAGCAATCAGACCCCTGGCAGCAACAACTGACCCTTACCCGTGAGGGTGATCACTATCGGGTCAATAACCCCACCCCCTACTACATCACCCTGATTGATGCCCGTCGGGGCAAGGGCGCAGAAACCGCCCCGGGTTTTGAGCCGCTCATGGTCTCGCCAAAAGATTCATTGAAGTTGGGGGCGACGGTGACTGCATTGGGTACCGCGCCCTTGCTGACGTATGTCAATGATTACGGTGGCCGTCCGACGCTGGTGTTCAGTTGTACCGGTGATACCTGCAAGGTGGACCAGCAAGCGTCTTCAGCCAATGAATAGCTGGCGCAGACGCCCCATCCCACCCGGCAGGGTAACGGCGCTGTGTTGTTTGTGGTTGGCATTGCATGCCGTGCAGGGCCGTGCCGAGGTTGAGGGCATGGGCGGCGTTCTGGATATATCGGGTTCACTGCACAATTCCCCTTGTGTGCTGGACATGGCTTCGGCGGATCAGGCCATAGACCTTGGCAGCGTGCCACGCAGTCAATTGATGCGCCCTGGTGATCAGGCATCCCCCGTGGCTATTCAGTTGCGCTTCCTCGATTGCCAGCGTGCTTCCGGGAGCAGCCTGAATGCCCGCACAGGCAAGCTGGTGTGGAGCGCCTATCAGCCTGTGGTGTCCGTGGCTTTTGTGGCGCCAGCCGATGCGCACGATCCGCGGCTGGTCAAAGTGCAGGGTATTACAGGAATGGGACTGCGACTGACCGATGCCCTTGGGCGGGACGTGCGCCTGGGATCTGGCGGTGAGCCCTTGTTTCTGGAGCGCGGCGATGACGCTCTGACGTGGCAGGTCCAGCCAACCCGTACCTCGGCTGCACTGAGCAATGGTGCCTTTCGGGCCACGGTTGATTTCAGGCTTATGTATGAGTGAGGAAAAACGATGAGCATGCCATCTGTTTCGCGGGTTCTGCTCGCCTGTGGTTGTTTGCTGCTGATCCTCTGCGAAGGTGCTCGGGCAGACGTCAGTGTGTCTATCCGTGGCGTAGTCATGGCGCCTGTGCCTTGCGTTGTTAACGGTGGCAGCACGCTTGATATTTCATTCGGCAACGAGGTAGTCACGAACCGGGTTGACGGTTTGAACCACCGCGTGACGGTGCCCTATACGGTGACGTGCGGGCCACAGCCAACGAACAGCATGACGCTGACCTTGCGTGGCAGTGGGGCCGGGTTTGACAGTGCAGTTCTGCGCACCAGCAAGAATGATCTCGGGGTCAAGCTTCTGGTAAGCGGTGTTGCCTGGCCCCTCAACCGTGCGTTGAATTTCACATACCCCACTTTGCCAAGAATGGAAGCGGTGCTGGTAAAAAACCCCGGCCGCACACTGACTGGCGGGGCGTTTTCAGCCACCGCTACGTTAGTGGTTGCCCTGCGATAAGAAGGATTCACATATGAAACGTTGGCAACTCTCTGCTTTTTTTACCCTGTGCGCTTTGGGTTTTGGCCCCGACGCAATGGCAAACCTCTCGTTCCGCGGCACGCTGGTAGAGCCGCCACCCTGCACCATCAGCAGCGGCAGTACGATCGATATCAACTTCAACTACGTGGGCATCAATGCCGTCGACGGTGTGAACTACCGTCAGCCCTTGAGTTATACGATCAACTGCGCTGCCAGCCCATTGCCCTGGAGGATGATGTTGACGGTACAGGGCACGGCAACGACGTTTGACCCGGCCGCGGTGCAGACCAGTGCTGCAGACATGGGGGTTCGACTCTTGCGAAATGGCATTGCCTTCACCCTCAACACACCTGTGTCGATCAATCCGTCGAGCCCTCCGGTATTGGAAGCGGTTCTGGTCAAGCGCTCGGGGGGCTCGCTCGCATCGGGAGGGTTTACGGCCTCCGCAACGTTGCTGGCCTACTACGAGTGAAGGCGGGTATTCCATGCGCATTCAGATAGAAACCAGAGGCTGGAAACCCTTGGCATTGGCACTGCTGATGGGGGCGCCCTGGTTGTTGCCCGCCAGTGCCAGGGCTGCGGACAATCTGCGTTTCAGCGGGGGGCTTGTGGCCGAGGCGTGCTCGTTCAGGCCCGGCGATGAGGCGATCGTGCTGGATCAGCTGGAAGCTTCGAGCCAGTACCTTTACCTGAACACCCGCACGGTCAGCAAGCCCTTCCAGATCCACCTTGAAGGGTGCGACACCAGTATCAGCAGCTTTGTCACGACCAGGTTCAGCGGTAATGAGAGCCCTGCGTTGCCCGGTTTGCTGGCGCTGGGCGGTGGCAGTACAGCTGCGGGAGTCGCCATCGGAATAGAAACGCCCGGCGATAATCCGGTGCCGTTGAATGTGGTCAGCGACAGGCAACTATTAAGTAGTGGCGCCAATGTAATTGCCTTTAAAGCATGGCGGTTGCAGGAGCTGAGTGCAACACGGTTATTGAATTGAAGCCGGAGCATCATGCCGCATAGCCAAGGCTTCCTGCATCACCTCTCCCATGACTTCGATCGGGCATTTGAAATCGAAGCGCTTA
>NZ_JCBCUZ010000038.1:0-33884 GCF_059862735.1 Pseudomonas sp. MF06569
TTAATATCCAGCTCGACCAGCGCAGCCAAGCCGTCGATGGATTTTCGGAAGTCCACCGGCTTGGGGTACAGATACACTTTTTCGACTTTGGCATCGGGTCGCATCATGGCGAGCTGGCTCCTGAGGGAATCGGGAGCACAGCATCCGGGATCAGCTAAGCGCTTTGAATGTGGGGTTTATGGAGCGCTTACGGTGAGCACCGCCGCAGGCACAACGGAAACCAGCGGCACGTACGTGGGATACCAGCCACGTTTTCGCCATTCCCCACGCCACACAATGACGCCCACCAATGAGGTCAGCGCCTGCGCAGCGACCATCTGCAACAGCACGCCTGAACCATAGGCGGGGCTGAGCGGGTTCAAGGTGAAGGCCAGTAAAACCCCCGCCAGCATGCCCAGGCTGGCCCACTCGTTGCCATAAAACGGCGCCTCTGAAAAATCAGCCAGCACACGGCGTGCTATCCAGACCACTCCGTAGTCCGGCGTATTGGCGGGCGTTGCAGGCGCAGTTGGCGGTTTTTGCTCGTGACGGGGTGTCACCAGCGCTGGCAGCGCCCGGCACAGGCCAAAGGCAATCACGCTCCCCAGTGCCATGCCCAGCACATTGCCGATGACCACGGGCAAGCCCAAGGGCAGGCACACGTAGTTGACGATCAACAGGCACGATGGCGTGACGAGCAGGGCGCCGAGGATTGCTCCGTTGAGGGTGACTTTCCAGCCGCCGCCAAACAGCAGCACCATCGCTGCCGGCAAAGACACAAAGGCGGCGAAGGTGGGCTGCCAGGTGTCAGCCGTCAGAGTCCAGCCCCACAGCGCATTGCTGAGCAACAACCCCAGCAATGAACTGGTCACCAGCCACGGCCATAAGCCGGTGCCATAGCTGATGCTGAACCCTTGCCAGGTTTGGGCGTAGCGACTGGCCCAGTACCCCAGGGCGCCACCCAGCAACAAGCCCAGCGAGGCCAGTTCGTGTTTGTAAAACGCGACTTCGCTGATATCGCCCAACACCCAGCGCAGCCAGGCCAGGGGGGAGGGCATGCTCGACATCATGTCGCTGTAGGCGGGCCAATACACCGTGCCAGCGCTGGAGTACGTCACGGCCACCCAGGCCGTCACTGCGCCAACCATCAGCACGGTGCCGACCAGCAGGATCAGAAAACGGGCAGCGGGCCCGCGGGTTTCTCTGTCGGAAAAGATCTGCATGATGTTCACCCGCTCAACGCGGCAAGCGCGGGTGATGGCAATAGCCGAGCAGCTCGTCATACACATCGGTACGACGGTCGCGTAGCAGGTCGTTCAGATTGTTCCAGATCGGTGCGCTGCGGGCGGTCGAGAGGTCGATGTCAGCGTAGAGAATGGTCTGCTCGTCGGCCGATGCAATTTTGCCGATGGGCCAGCCATTGGTTCCGGCAATCAGCGAACAGCCCAGGTAGCGCGCATCCTGTTCCTTGCCAATGCGGTCGGCCGCGGCAATAAACACGTTAGACGCTTCCTAAAGAAGGAGAGAATTTTCAGGTGTTCGAAATTGCTTCTTCAGATAAGGGCAGAAGAAGTAAGGATTGAATGGGGCAGAGCAGGCGTTAGCGTCAACGCGACCTGAGCGTGTGGTTCAAACAACCCGCGCAGAACTCGCCCGCACCTGCAGTTGCGGGGTCAGGGTGATGGACTCGGCAGCCTCGCCCCGGATGCGCTTGAGCAGCAGTTCAACGGCATGTTGCCCCATCTCTGACAAAGGCAGGCGCACGCTGGTCAACGGCACCATCAGTTCGCTGGCCAGGGGGATGTCGTTGAAGCCGACCACGGCAATGTCTTTGCCGGGCATCAAGCCCTTGTCGCGCGCAGCACCCATCAAGCCGATGGCAAGGAAGTCGTTGACCGCGAAAAACGCCTTCGGTTGCGGGGTGAGCCCCAGCAGGTACTCGCCCTGTTTATGCCCGGTGAGGCTGTCGAACGGGCCATTGAGGGTCCACTCCGGGCGCAATGTGATGCCTTGCTCGCGGTAATAACGGGTAAAACCGCGAGTACGGTCCGCCCCGGTGGAGGCATGCCGTTCGCCTGCGAGAATCGCCACATCCCTACAGCCCAATTGAAACAGGTGCTCGGCCGCCAGCCAGCCCCCCAACTCATCGTCGCTGCAAGCCGCCAGTTGCCCGGCGATCTGGCGGCTGACCAGTACGTAGGGAATGTGCTTGCGTGCCAGCAGGTCGAGCAGGGGCTGGGTGTCTCCCACATGGGAGTCGCCCACGATCAGCCCGGCCACCGAGCGGCGCAGGGCATGTTCGGCACGGGCCATCTGACGCGGTTGCTGGTCGTCGGTGTTGGACACGAACGTGAGGTAGCCGGCCTGCTCGGCCGCACTGTCAATGCTGTCGTAGATGGTCGCCATCACCAGGTCGGTGAGGCGCGGCATGAGCACGCAGATTTCCTGACTTTTACGCAATTTCAGGTTAGATGCCTGCGTGTTCGGTCGATAATCCAGCTCTTTTGCCAATGCTCGAATACGCGCCACCACCTCGGCCGACGCGGCTCGCTCGACCCCGGCCGGATCGCCATTGAGCACCCGTGACACCGTGGAAACATGCACTCCCAGTGCAGTAGCCATGGACTTCAGGGTGGCGGGGCGCGATTGATTTGGCATGTTCTTGGGATTTCCGGCAGTCCGTTGTTTAGCGCGCGAATTCTACCCGAATAGGGCGCACCTTCCCGGAAATAAATCTTTACCCAAACGTTTGACTAAAACTTTTCTGCGCTCTACATTTCGCCAACCCAAACGTTTGGGTAAAACAATAAAAATACGCCGACACCGGCTAATGCCAGTCAGTCAGGGGAGAGGTGGAGCTCCACCCAACACTGACCGGCATCAGTGGACACCGGCCGACTTTTTGACTTCTGCCATCACTTGAAGAGTCAGATCCCCTATGAACAGCCCCGTTATCCCGTCTTTTCGCTACCAGATTTTCTTCCTGATCATGCTCATGGCACTGCTCAATTACATTGACCGCGGCGCCATTGCCTATGCGTCGGCGAGCATTCTTCCCGAGTACGGTTTCGACAAGGCCGATTGGGGCAATGTCCTGGGCTACTTCGGTTACGGTTACATCCTCGGCGCGCTGGTCGGCGGCATCCTGGCCGACCGCTATGGGGCCAAACGCATCTGGTTGATTGCGGGGGCTACCTGGTCGATTTTCGAAATTGCCACCGCCTTTGCCGGCGACTTCGGGCTGGCGTTTCTGGGCGGTTCGGCCATGGCCGGCTTTGCCACGATCCGCGTGATGTTCGGCTTTGCCGAAGGCCCGGCCTACTCGGTCATCAACAAGAGCGTGGCCAACTGGGCCACACCCAAGGAGCGGGGCTTCGTGGTTTCGGTCGGCCTGCTCAGTACACCTCTGGGCGCACTGTTGACCGCTCCGGTAGCGGTCGGCCTGCAAACCCTGACCGGGGACTGGCGCAGCATGTTCGTGGTGCTGGGGGTGGTCAGCCTTGCGCTGCTGATTTTCTTCATGACACGGTTCACCAACACCCCTGATGAAAACCCGCGTGTGTCCAAGGCTGAACTCGATTTCCTGCGCAAGGAGCGCGCCGAGGCCGTCAATGCCTCGACACCGACCACCAGTGTCGCGCCGGTTTGGCACTTCTTCAAAAACAAGGATCTGTTGCTCAATGCGATCGGGTATTTCTCGTTTGTGTACGTGACCTTCCTGTTGCTGACCTGGACCCCCAAATACCTGCAGGACGAGTTTCACTACAACCTCTCGTCGCTGTGGTACATGGGCATGATTCCGTGGACCGGCGCCTGCTTCAGCGTGCTGCTGGGGGCAAGATCTCCGACTTGCTGCTGCGCCGCACCGGCAATCTGAAAGTGGCGCGCAGCTGGCTGGCCGCGACCTGCCTGCTGTTGACCACGCTGTGTTTCATTCTGGTATCCCAGGCCCAGACCGTATGGGGCGTGATTGCCCTGATGACCCTGGCCAACGCCCTCAACGCGCTGCCTAACTCGGTCTACTGGGCGGTTGTTATCGACACTGCCCCTTCCAACCGGGTCGGTGCCTACAGCGGCATGACCCACTTCATCGCCAACACCGCTTCGTTCATCGCTCCGATGCTCACCGGTTACCTGACGGTTCGATACGGCTACTCGTCGATGTTCGTGGCGGCTGCGGTGGCGACGGCACTGGGCATGAGCGCAATGCTGATGGTGCGTCCGGGCGGTCGGCAGTCGGTCACGTCCCCTATCCCTGCAGTTGTTTGATGGAGTTGAGTGTATGAACCTGGCGAAGCCTACCCACGCTGGATATTTCCTTGGCCAATCGGTCATCGCGCTGGCCGAGCGCCTTCGCGCAGGGAGCCTGACGAGTGTCGAACTGACCCAGGCAGCCCTGGACAGCATCGAGCGCCTGAATCCGGTCCTCAATGCCTTCGTTCAGGTCGACGCCCCCGTCGCACTGGCCCAGGCCCGCAAGGCCGATGAGCTGTTTGCCCAAGGCCGGGACCTGGGTCCGCTGCAAGGCATACCGATAGCGGTCAAAGACAATATCGATACGTTTGATTACGTGACGACTTATGGTTCGGCACATTTCGAGGGCTGCACACCGGGGCGGGATGCTCTGTGCGTGCAGCGTTTGCGTGAGGCGGGTGCCGTGATTGTCGGCAAGACCCTGACTCACGAATTTGCCTACGGCCCGACCGGCGACCGTTCATTGCAAGGTGCGGCACGTAACCCCTGGGATGCCCGTTGCATCACGGGAGGCTCCAGCGCCGGCAGCGCGGCGGCGGTGGCCAGCGGCATGGTGCCGCTGGCGTTGGGCACCGACACCGGAGGGTCGATCCGGATTCCGGCGGCGTTGTGTGGAGCGGTCGGCTTCAAGCCATCCTTTGCCAGTGTGCCGCTGGATGGGGTTTTCCCGCTGTCGTCGAGACTCGACCATGTGGGCCCGATTGCCAGCAGTGTCGAGGATGCGCGGCTGCTGTTTGAAGTCATCGCCGGTCGCCCGGTCGCCAAGGCGCCCGACGTGCATTCGCTGCGGGTGGGCTGGATCACGTCGGGCAGCTTCGGCCCGGTGGATGCCGAAGTGGACCGGCAGGTCTATCAGGTGGCGCAGCAGCTGTTTGGCAACGGGTTGCAGGACACCGGCGAAGTGGCACCCCTGGCGGCCGGGATGAAAGACACCCTGTTGACCCTGCAACGTGCCGAAGCCTTTGACGTGCATGCCGAGCGCATGCACGAGGCCCCACAACTGTTCGATCAGGAAGTACGCGAACGGCTGGAGTTGTCCCGGGAGGTCAGGGGCTGGCAATACATCCGCGCCCAGGCCAGTCAGGCGCAGTACAAGGCGGCATTGGCGCGTTTGTTTGAACGTTATGACTTTCTGGTTTCGCCCAGCGTGCCGATCACCGCGACTGAGGTTGATGCCCGTGAAGTTCGGGTAGGGGAGCAGGATATTGATGTGCGTGCCGCGGTACTCAGCCACACCAGTGCCTGGAACCTGACAGGGTTGCCAGCGATCAGCCTGCCTGCGGGGCAGGTGAGGGGGATGCCGGTGGGGCTGCAGGTGATTGGCGCGGCGGGTGACGATGATCGATTGTTGCAAGTGATGGCCAGGTTGTATGTGCCGGGTTGAGCAAGGCGCCCCATCTTGACGTTGCAATGAGTCTGACGAGCGCCCCGGGCGCTCGGACAGACCGTCAAATCTCATTGGCCCATTCATGCCTTGCGAGCTGCGCTTGCATCGCTCATCCCCTCATCCTGGCTACACCGCCGCTAAAAATGGAGCTAGACTCGCTGCAAGCTGAAACGATTCATCTAGTCAGCGAATTATAATTCCAAGAAAGGATCCGCCATGAAACTGCTTCCCGTGACCTGCGCCATTGCAGCCCTGTCCTTTGGAACTCACGCGTTTGCCTGGGACTTTGTGCTGCTCGACAGCGACAAGCCTGCCAGCAATCAGCGTATTACCAGCGAGCAGCTCGGCCTCAAGGTCGACAAGCCCTTTTCAATCACCCTGCGCACCTTGCACGGCGGTCGTCAGGAAGGCGTGAGTCTGATCGACATCGATAACGGCACGATGAAATTGACGGTGGTGCCGACGCGGGGCATGAACGTGCTCAGTGCCCAGGTCGGCAGTGCGCGGATGGGGTGGGATTCGCCGGTCAAGGATGTGGTCAATCCCGCGTTCATAGAGCTTAACGGTCGCGGTGGCCTGGGTTGGCTTGAAGGTTTCAACGAACTGGTCGCCCGCTGTGGCTACGAATGGGTAGGCCATCCGGGCATGGACAATGGCGAGTTGCTGACCTTGCACGGTCGAGCGGCGAACATCCCTGCCAGCAAGGTGACGGTGCATATCGACGAAACCCCGCCCTATGCCATTCATGTGCGCGGTGAGTTGAAAGAGCAGGCGTTCAAAAAAGTGGACTTCAGCGTGCAAACGGAGCTGGTCACTGAACCGGGTGCGGCGCGTTTTGTGCTCAATGACACGTTGACCAACAACGGTGATTACCCCAAAGAGTACCAAGCGCTGTACCACAGCAACTTCAGCACGCCGTTTCTGGAGGAGGGCGCCCGTTTTGCGGCACCGGTCAAACAGGTGTCTCCTTTCAATGACAAGGCCAAAGCTGACCTTGGCGACTGGCAGACGTATCGCGCACCGACCCCTGACTACGATGAAACCGTGTACAACGTGGTGCCTTACGGTGATGCCAAGGGCAACACCTTGACGGTACTGCACAACAAGGACGCCAGCCTCGGCGTCTCGGTCGGCTTCAATGTCCAGCAGTTGCCGGTGTTCTCGCTGTGGAAAAACACTGATACGAAGGGCCAGGGCTATGTCACCGGGCTTGAGCCAGGTACCAGTTTTTCCTACAACCGCCGTTACCAGAGGCCGCTGAACCTGGTCCCGACCATTGGCCCCAAAGAACAGCGCCAGTTCAGCATCAGTTACTCATTGCTGGCTGACAAACCGGCGGTGGACAAGGCGTTGCATCAGGTCAAATCGATCCAGGACGGACGTGGGACCGAAGTGCGGCAGACGCCGTTGGTGGATTTGAGTAAAGAGTGATCGCCCGTTGATTGAATGAACGCTGTAACGCACTCCGGTCATAGCGCTTTTTTGACGCGCCGTGACCGGAGTGCAGTGCGGGCTATTTTTGCGCCAGCAAGGCTTTCCGTTGTGCCTTTTCGTGTTGCATTGCGGCGATTTCGCGTTCGCAGGCCTCGACATCGAACGAGTTGTCCCACTTGGCAATGGCGATGGTGCCGATGCCGTTGCCGATCAGGTTGGTCACGGCCCGCGCCTCATTCAGGAAGCGGTCAATGCCCAGGAGTAAAACGAGCCCGACCAGAGGAATGGAGTGGATGGTGGTGAGCGTTGCAGCCAGCGTCACAAACCCTGCGCCCGCCACGCCAGCCGAGCCTTTGGACGTGAGCAGGAAGACACCGAGCAGAATCATCTGGTCCACGAACGTCAAGGGTGTATTGGTCGCCTGGGCGATAAAAATGGCGGCCATTGTGAGATAGATGCAGGTGCCGTCGGCATTGAAGGTATACCCCGTTGGCAACACCATGCCCACGACTGATTTTTTGCAGCCAAGCTTTTCAAGCTTCACCATCATCCGCGGCAGTACCGCTTCGGTTGAGCAGGTGCCAAGGGTGATCAGAATTTCATCTTTGAAATATCGAAGAAAGTGCATGAGTGGCATCCCCGACCATCTGGCAACCGTCCCCAGCACCACCACGATGAAAATCAAGGTTGTGATGTAAAGCGCGATCAGCAATTGACCGAGTGACAGCAAGGTGCCAATCCCGTACTTGCCAATGGTGAAGGCCATGCCAGCCCCCGCACCAATCGGCGCCAGGCGCATGACCATAGCAACGATCTTGAACAGGCCTTGCAGGAACAGATCAATGGTGTTGATGAGCGGCTTGCTGGTCTCGCCCATTTGCACCAGGGCAACGCCCATCAGTACCGAAAGCAGGATGACCTGAAGCATCACGCCATTGGAAAATGCGCCGATGAACGTGTGCGGGATGATGTTGAGAAAGAATTCAATGGTGCCACCTTGCTCACTGGCGGCCTGGCTGTATTTACTGATTGCGCTTGCATCCAAGGCGTTGACGTTGATGTTCATGCCGACGCCAGGCTTCACGATGTTGACCACAATCAGGCCGACGACCAGGGCGATGGTTGACAGAATCTCGAAGTAGATCAGCGCTTTCACACCGATGCGTCCGACCTCTTTAATACTGCCCATCTTTGCGATACCGACCACAACCGTGCCGAAGATGATGGGCGCCAACAGCATTTTGATCAGCTTGATAAAACCATCGGCAAAAGGTTGGAGCTTGGCGCCAATATCAGGCATGAAGTAACCGATGGCTGCACCGATCACGATACCGATCAGTACTTGGACATACAGCTGGCTGTACCAGCGGGACTTGGATATTTCCACGAAAGCACCTCATTTTATTGTTGTGATGGGCATGTGGCCGGGCGTCAGTGGGGGACAGCCCGAGGCTGCGGCCCCGGTAAAAGAGACCGCAGTTTGAAGGTGATCAGCCTTCGCCCAGCTCACGCATGACTGCGTACAAGGCGGACTTGGCTTCGAAGCCAACCCCCGGAATATCCGGCAGGCCGACGTAGCCATTTTCGACACGGATGCCGTCAGCAAACCCGCCGAAAGGCTGGAAAACGTCCGGGTAGGATTCGTTGCCGCCAAGGTGCAGGCCTGCTGCGATGTTCAGGGACATCTGGTGACCGCCATGGGGAACGACGCGGCGGGAAGACCAGCCCATTTCTTCCATCACCTTCAGGGTGCGCATGTATTCAACTAGCCCGTAAGACAAGGCACAGTCGAATTGGAGGAAGTCGCGATCAGGGCGCATACCGCCGTGGCGCAGGAGGTTCCGGGCGTCCTGGTGAGAGAACAGGTTTTCACCGGTTGCCATGGGCAATTCATAGTGATTGGCCAGTTCCGCCTGGAGTGCGTAATCCAGAGGATCGCCGATCTCTTCGTACCAGAACAGGTTGTACTTCTTGATGGCTTCAGCGTAAGCGATACCGGTCTGAAGATCGAAACGACCGTTGGCATCGACCGCCAGTCGACGGCCGTCGCCAACCACCTCAAGGACCGCTTCGATGCGACGGATATCTTCGTCCAGCGGCACTGCACCGATTTTCATTTTGACGACGTCGTAGCCACGATCCAGGTAGCTCTGCATTTCTGCCTTGAGCTTGGTCTGGTCTTTACCGGGGTAGTAGTAGCCACCTGCGGCATAGACCCAGACCTTGTCGTCTGCCACGCCGTTACGGTAGCGGTCAGCCAGCAGGCGGTAGAGCGGTTTGCCTTCAATCTTGGCCACGGCATCCCAGACCGCCATGTCGAGGGTGCCAACGGCGACCGAGCGCTCGCCGTGGCCGCCGGGCTTCTCGTTGGTCATCAGGGCTTTCCAGATGGCGAACGGGTCCAGGTTGTTGTTGTCATGGTCGACGAAGGTGTCCGGATCAGCTTCCAGGATGCGTGCCAGGAAGCGATCGCGCATCAGAGCGCCCTGACCATAGCGACCATTGGAGTTGAAACCGTAGCCGATGACGGGTTTGCCGTCGCGAATCACATCCGTGATGACTGCGACGACCGAGCAGGTCATTTTGGAAAAGTCGATATAGGCGTTGGCAATCGGGGAGGCAATGGAAACGGTTTTTTCGCGGATGTCTACGATACGCATGACGGGTTCCTCTTGTTGTTTGTGGGCCCACGTTAGGCTTTGCGATGACACCCGCCCAATGCTATTAATGCCGGACCCTATGCACAGGAGGCATGGCCCCTTGGAACTCGTCTGGCTCGAAGATCTTTCAGCGCTTGCGGAGTACGGCAGCTTTGTTCGTGCCGCTGAAGCGCGCCATGTCACTCAACCGGCCTTCAGCCGCAGGGTTCGCTCAATGGAGACCTGGATGGGGGTAGAGTTGTTTGTGCGCACCCCCCAGGGCGCAACGCTGACCGAGGCAGGAAGGCAAATCTTGCCGAGCGCTCAGGAAGCGGCCAGAAATTTGTACCGGATGCGTAACGAAGCTCAAGAGGTCGCAGGAATGGCCGCCAGGTCGCTGCAATTTGCGGCCACCCACTCCCTGTCATTTACATTCTTTCCCAGGTGGCTTCGAAGCTCAGAAAACGGTGCCCCCATTGAGGCTGTGCAGCTGCATTCCGATAGCATGGCTGTCTGTGAACAGATGCTGATACATGGCCAGGTTCAGTTCTTGCTCTGCCATCGCCATCCTGACGTTCCGCCTTTGCTGGCACCTGATCAGTTCATCAGCAAGAAAGTGGGGGAGGACGTTCTTGTTCCGCTTGCGAGTGCATTCGCCAACTTCGGTACTTCCCCGGCAGCATTGCCCTACCTGGCGTACACCCACGAGTCTGGACTGGGGCGTATCGTCGCCCACAGGCTGCGAGGCAAGGAAGATTACCTTCACCTCAAACCCCTGTTCAGCAGCCACCTGGCCGCGGTACTCATGTCCATGACCATGGAAAGCAAGGGCGTGGCGTGGTTGCCCAAGAGCCTCACCGAGCAAGAAATTCTGGATGGGCGCCTGGTCAGGGCTCTGGACGAAAGCTGGGACATCCCCCTGGACATTCATCTGACCCGGCCCAAAGCAACCCTGAGCAAGTCGGCCGAAGCATTCTGGGACAGGGCGGGCGTTCCCTGCTGGTCGTAACGGATGACTGCAAGCAGGGAGTCGTCATCCACAGAGCAGGCGCAGTGGACTGCTGACGCGATTAATGGGTGAACTGTGTGTAGACTTTCTCGCTTCTGGGCAGGGAATCTTGTGTTCCGGCTCCTGCCAGTCTCTGTGTTGATTAAGGCGTGTTTATGGATCTGCGTCAGCTCGAAGCGTTTGCTGCTGTGATGTCGGCGGGCAGTGTCACTGCCGCAGGAAAGATGCTCGGCCGCTCCCAACCCTCGGTGACCAGGGCCATTCAAGAACTGGAGCAGGAGCTGGGGTTTGCGCTGTTCGAGCGCAGCGGGCCAAAGGTCACGCCCACCCACAAAGCGTTCATGATGTACGCCGAAGTAGAAAGCGCCCTGCTAGGGGTTCGCAACATCCGGCTGCGCGCGGAACACATCGTTCGGGATGAAAATCATCAAATCAAACTGGTCGCGATTTCCGCGCTGGCAGCAGGCTTGTTGCCGGCGGCCCTGGCACGCCTGCCTGAGAACCTGCGTCCGCAGCAGATCCAGTTGCAGAGCATGTCACCGGAGAATGTGGTGCAGGCGGTGCTGTCCAAAACCATGGACCTGGGCGCTGTCAGCCTGCCGCTGGAACATCGCGGCCTGGACATTCACTGGATCGGCGAGGCGCCCTGCGTCGCCGTGCTGCCAGCCACCAGCGCACTGGCTTCGTACGCAGAACTGCCGATGGAATTGCTGGCACAGCAGACGCTGATCACCATGGCCAATCCGTATCGTTTTCGTCGGCGGGTGGACAAGGCATTCCATGATGCAGGCGGGCCGATGCCCCATATGCTCGACACCAATACCTCACTGGTGGCCATGCAGATGGCCAGAGTCGGGTTGGGCATTGCGCTGGTCGATCCCTTTACCGCCATGGGGGTGCCACTGGAAGGCGTGGTAGTGCGCCCGATTGCCTGCAACGTCCCGTTCTTTTTCGGTTTGATTTCAGCCTTGGCCAGCCCGTTGTCCGACGTGACGCGAGTGCTGATCGATGAGATCGCCACATCGGCAAAAGTGTTGCTGCCGCACATGGTCATGCACGAAGCCAGTGTCCATGACGCGCTGTTGCAGAGTATCTATGCCGAGTGACGGGATGCGCCACGCAGGGGGGGCGTTCATAACGCAAGCGGCCCGCGGAAAGGGGTTTCGAAAACAGTGCTTGAAACACCCTTCATGATCCCCTGGCGTTTCAATGAAGTGGGTGGCGAATGTAGTCGCTGACGAGCCGTGCGAGGCTGCGTCCGGCTGCGAAGCAGTCGTAAAGTCCATTTCCTCGGTTTATCAGGTACACCGCGTGTACCGGTCTTGCGACCGCTTCGCGCTCGATCGCAGCCTCGTACTACTCGTCAGCGACTACAACACGGAGATGGTCGCAAATCTGTAGTCGCTGACGAGCCGTGCGAGGCTGCGTCCGGCTGCGAAGCAGTCGTAAGGTCGGCTTCCACGATTAATCAGGCATACCGCGTGTACGGGTTTTGCGACCGCTGCGCGCTCGAACGTAGCCTCGTTCTACTCGTCAACTGCTACAACGCGGGGTAGGTATCCGTAGCAGCTGACGAGCCGTGCGAGGCTGCGTCCGACTGCGAAGCAGTCGTAAGGTCGGCTTCCACGATTAATCAGGCACACCGCGTGTACCGGTTTTGCGACCGCTTCGCGCTCGAACGTAGCCTCGTTCTACTCGTCAGCGGCTACACGCGGTACACCCGGGATGGGTGCCGAAACCTGTAGTCGCTGACGAGCCGTGCGAGGCTGCGTCCGGCTGCGAAGCAGTCGTAAAGTCAGCTTGCACGGTTAATCAGGCATACCGCGTGTACCGGTTTTGCGACCGCTACGCGCTCGATCGCAGCCTCGTTCTACTCGTCAGCGACTACAGCACGGAGATGGTCGCGAATCTGTAGTCGCTGACGAGCCGTGCGAGGCTGCGTCCGGCTGCGGAGCAGTCGTAAAGTCTGATTTCACGGTTAATCAGGCATACCGCGTGTACCGGTTTGCGACCGCTACGCGCTCGAACGTAGCCTCGTTCTACTCGTCAACTGCTACGCAGTGGTATGAGTTGCTAAATTCGTAGCAACTGACGAGCCGTGCGAGGCTGCGTTCGGCTGTGAAGCAGTCGTAAAGTCAGCTTGCACGGTTAATCAGGCAAACCGCGTGTACCGTTTTTGCGACCGCTGCGCGCTCGATCGCAGCCTCGTTCTACTCGTCAGCGACTACAACACGGAGTTGGTGGCGAGTCTGTAGCTTCATAGAGGGGCTGGATAAAGTCGAGTTCCTTGAAGACAAGCGTACGCAGCTGACGCCGTCGCCCATCGCTCTCCAGGACGCTGAAGATAAAAATCTTCCAAGAGACAAACCATGCTAATCGGCTGTGCGCGTGGCTCGACGAAGGATCAGTGCCTGGTGTCTACGCAGATGGGTAAGCACATTCCGATTCTTTTTAATTCCAAATAAGAATATCAATATGTTTTTTTGCGCGTTGCGAGAATAAACAGTCCCTTTTAGTATTCACTTTAAGCATTCAACGGCATCAAGAATTCAAATTGTTCTGCTGTTGAGGATTTCAAGTGTTTGGATCAAGGGTCGAGTGATGTGCTCTCGATCGTCATCGAGTAGCGATCAATGTCCGAAGAAAGTTCACTGTCAGGCCTCGCGGCCCTCGAAGCACGCTTGCGCCAGGATCTGGCCTGGCTCGATCTTCCCGCCAGTCAGTGGGTCAAACCACGCCTCAACGAAGGTGCCCCGGTGCTCGATGTGGCGATCATCGGCGGCGGTATGGCGGGCCTGGCCCTTGCTGCCGAGTTGAGGCATCTCGGTGTTGATGCAGTGATTTTCGATCAGTCCGTGGCAGGTTTTGAAGGGCCGTGGGCAACCACCGCCCGTATGCAGACCTTGCGCTCTCCCAAGCACCTGACCGGACCCGCGCTCGGCTTGCCCGCGCTGACCTTCCGTGCCTGGTTCGAAGCGCAATTCGGCGCAGAGGGCTGGGCCGGGCTGGACAAAATTCCGCGACTGCAATGGGCCGACTACCTGCGCTGGTATCGCAAAGTGCTGGCGCTGGATGTGCGCAACGAACACCGGGTCACCCGGGTTGCGCCAAGAGCAGATGCACTGGTTGAGCTGGCCATCGAAACCCCCGTACAAACCCTGCATCTGTTGGCGCGGCATGTCGTGCTGGCCACCGGGCGTGACGGCCTGGGCGGCCCTTGGGTGCCTGAACTCGCCCACCAGCTACCGGATCATCTGTGGGCGCATTCAGGGGATGGTTTGCAGGACGACTGGTTCGAAGGCAAGCGTGTGGCAGTCATCGGGGGCGGGGCCTCTGCGATGGACAGTGCAGCAACCGCGCTGGAAGCGGGCGCCACAGGGGTTGACCTGCTGATCCGGCGTGCCGAACTGCCGCGTATCAACAAAGGCAAGGGCGCCAGTCATCCGGGCATGGTTCATGGCTATTGGCGTCTGCCGGATGCCTGGAAATGGCGTATTCGCAACTACCTCAATACTCAGCAAGTACCTCCGCCCCGCGCCAGTACGATCAGGGTTTCCAGCTCGGGAAGGGCGCGGTTCCTGCTGAACAGTCCCGTCGTCTCGGTGGAGAAAAATCCTCGGGGCGGCCTGTGGTTGAACACGCCTGATGCCCGGATCGAAGCCGATTTTGTGGTATTCGCCACCGGTTTTCGCACCGACTTTGAACAGCGCCCGGAATTTGCGCCGTTCTCTTCGCACATTCGCACCTGGCGGGACCGCTTCGAGGCCCCGGCCAGTGAGCGGGATGCCGAATTGTCCGAGCTGCCGGATTTGGGCAGCCGTTTCGAATTCCAGGAAAAAATACCCGGCAGTTGCCCGGGGTTGAACCATATCCATTGCTTCAGCTATCCCGCAGCCCTCAACTACGGCGCAGTTTCCGGGGATATCCCGGCCATCAGTGAAGGCTCAAAACGTTTGGCCCAGGCCTTGGTCGGCCAACTGTTCAACGAAGACATCTCACTGCATTTCGACACCATGCAACGGTTTGCCGACCCCGAACTGTTTGGCGATGAGTGGGTGGCCAGCCAGCCCACCGCTGAAGAGTTGCGGCGATGATCGGCTGGGCGCTGCGACGAGTGACTCAGTCGCTGCTGGTGATTCTGTTGATGACCCTCGTGGTGTTTATCGGCCTGAATGCCATTGGCAATCCCATGGACATCCTGGTGGGGGAAGACCTCAATCAGGCCGAACGGGTGCAAGCCATCGCACACCTGGGGCTGGACAAGCCGCTGTGGGAGCAATACCTGATCTTTCTCAAGGGCGCAGTCCACGGCAACCTCGGGCAGAGTTTTGTCTATCACGAAGACGCCATGCGCCTGATTTTGCAACGGCTGCCAGCCACCCTCGAACTGGCCTTCAGTGCGCTGTTCCTGGCGGTTGTGATTGGCGTGCCCCTGGGGATTTTTGCCGGTACCTATCCGGATCATCCGTTGTCGCGGTTGATGATGGCCTGCAGCATCATCGGCTTTTCGCTCCCGGCTTTCTGGGTGGCGTTGATGATGATCATGCTGTTCTCAATCAAGCTGGGATGGCTGCCCGCCAGTGGCCGTGGCGAAACCCGCGAGTGGCTGGGGGTGCAGTGGTCGTGGCTGACCCTGGACGGCCTGCAGCACCTGATTCTGCCCGCACTGAACCTGGCGTTGTTCAAGATCTCCCTGGTGTTGCGTCTGACCCGTGCGGGCGTTCGGGAAGTGCTGCCACAAGAGTTCGTCAAGTTTGCCCGGGCGAAGGGCCTTTCGCCGATGCGGGTGATGTTCATGCACGTCATGCGCAACACCATGATTCCCCTGGTGACGGTGCTGGCCATGGAATTGGGATCGACCATTGCCTTCGCGGTGGTCACCGAAAGCATCTTCTCCTGGCCCGGCGCAGGGAAACTGATTCTGGACAGCATCAACGCCCTGGATCGTCCGGTGGTGGTGGCCTATCTAATGGTGGTCGTGGTGATCTTTGTCGTGCTCAACCTGATTGTCGACGGTTTGTATTACCTGCTTGACCCCCGCGTGCGGATCGAGGCCTCCCGATGAGTGCCGTTGAAAAAGCGTTACCGACCCGCATGCCATTGCAGGCCCAGTCGCCCTGGCGTCGAGTGGCCGTCGAGTACATGAATTCGCCAACGGCAGTCGCGGGGCTTGTGGTGTTGGTGCTGATCGTCCTGGTGGCGATTCTAGCCCCGTGGATCGTGGTGCAAAATCCCTACGACCTGATGCAGCTCAACGTGCTGGATGCGCGCCTGGCACCGGGAAGCACCAACATGGACAGTGGCTACACCTATTGGCTTGGCACCGATGGTCAAGGTCGCGACCTGGTCTCGGCAATCATGTATGGCCTGCGCATCAGTTTGTGGGTTGGTATCGGGTCGGCGTTGATCGCGGCGTTTATCGGCACGCTGCTGGGCCTGGTGTCGGCGTATGTCGGGGGCTGGGTAGACGTGTTGCTGATGCGCCTGGTGGACCTGTTGCTGTCGTTCCCGGTGATTCTCATGGCGCTGATGATCCTTGCGTGGCTGGGCAAGGGGGTCGGCAATGTGATGCTCACGTTGATCCTGCTGGAGTGGGCCTATTACGCCCGCACTGCACGCGGCCAGGCGTTGACCGAAAGTCGGCGCGAATACGTCGACGCCGCGCGGGGCCAGGGTATTGGTCCGTGGCGCATCGTCACCGGGCATATCCTGCCCAATTGCCTGCCGCCGCTGATTGTCATCGGCGCATTGCAGATCGCCCGGGCGATCACCCTGGAAGCGACGTTATCGTTTCTGGGCCTGGGTGTGCCTGTCACGGAGCCTTCCCTGGGCTTGCTGATCGCCAACGGCTTCCAGTACATGCTCAGCAACGAATACTGGATCAGCCTGTTTCCGGGGTTGGCGCTGTTGATCACCATCGTCGCGATCAATCTGGTCGGCGACCGGTTGCGTGATGTCCTGAACCCGAGGTTGCAGCGATGAGCCTGCCTGAAATGTCGTTGTCGTCGCTGGCATTGGAACAGCCAACCCTGGATGTGCGTGGTCTCTGCACCTCGTTTTATACCCGGGCCGGGGTGCTTCCAGCGGTGCGCGACTTGTCGTTGCACGTGCAGCCAGGTCGAATTCTGGGGCTGGTGGGCGAGTCGGGATCCGGCAAATCAGTGACCGGTTTTTCCATTCTCGGGCTGGTGGATGAGCCTGGCCGCATCAGTGGCGGCCAGGTGTTGTTCAAGGGGCGCGACCTCACACAACTCTCGGTGTCCGAACTGCGCGCGTTGCAAGGCAACCGGATCGCGATGATTTTCCAGGACCCGATGATGACCCTCAATCCGGTGCTGCGGGTCGACACGCAAATGATCGAAGCGGTGCGTGCCCATCGCCCACTGAGCAAGCGCGACGCTAGGGAGCACGCCAGCCGCACGCTGGCGCTGATGGGCATCGCCAGTCCTGAAGAACGCCTGCGGGCTTATCCCCACCAGTTGTCCGGTGGCATGCGCCAGCGGGTGGCGATCGCCATCGCACTGCTGCATTCGCCTGACCTGATCATCGCGGATGAGCCGACCACGGCGCTGGACGTGACCATCCAGGCGCAGATCCTCAGTGAAATGCAAAAGCTGGTGCGCGAGCAGGGCACGTCGCTGATCTGGATCACCCATGACCTGTCGGTGGTGGCCGGGCTGGCCGATGACGTGGCCGTGATGTACGCCGGTCGTATCGTCGAACAGGGACCGGTCGCCGACGTGCTTGATCGTCCACAACACCCTTACACCCAGGGATTGATCGACAGTCTGCCCAGCCGTAACAAGCGTGGCCAGCGGCTGCGGCAGATTCCCGGCATGGCGCCGGACCTGTTCTCGATGCCGCCTGGATGTGCCTTCGCCGAGCGCTGTACGCGGGCGTCCGCGGCCTGTGCACAGGAACCGGAACCTCGCGAGATCGTACCGGGCCAGACCGTTCGTTGCTTTCACCCTGGAGCTGGCCATGCGCAGTGATCACGTCCCCCTGATAGAACTCAAGCAGGTCAGCAAGACATTTGGTACGCCCGTGGCTGAGCATTCAGTTCAACACCTGTTGCAACGTTTGCACCTGACTCGCCCCAGACCCGTCACCCATGCAGTCGATCGCGTTGACCTGCGCATCAACCGCTCGGAAGTGGTGGGCCTGGTGGGTGAGTCCGGCTGTGGCAAATCAACCCTGGGGCGCATGGTGGCGGGGTTGCTGCCGGTGTCATCAGGTACCGCGCTGGTGGACGGGAAATCCCTGGACAACCTGACGGCCGATGAGCGCCAGGCCGTTCGCATGAAGGTGCAGATGATCTTTCAGGACCCGTCATCGAGCCTCAATCCGCGTCTGCGGGTGGACCGGATCGTCGGCGAGGGCGCGTTGCTGCATGGCTTGACCGACAAGCAGGGTTTCGACGATTACGTCAGTGCGCAACTGCAACGGGCCGGGCTCAGCCCGCAACTGCGCCAGCGCTATCCCCATCAGTTCAGTGGCGGCCAGCGCCAGCGTATCGGCATTGCCCGAGCACTGGCGGTACAGCCGCAACTGCTGGTGTGCGATGAGTCAGTGGCGGCGCTGGACGTGTCGATCCAGGCACAGATTCTCAATCTGTTCATGGACCTGCGCGACGAGCTGGGTCTGACCTATCTGTTTATCAGCCATGACCTGGGCGTCGTCGAGCACCTGTGCGACCGCGTCGTAGTGATGTACCTGGGGCGAGTGGTCGAGAGCGCTTCGGTGGATGACCTGTTTGCCCGCGCCAACCATCCCTACACCCAGGCCCTGTTGGCGCAGATTCCCCGTTTTGATGTCCGCAGTACCCGTTATGACGCGATCAAAGGGGAAATCCCCAGCCCGCTGAACCCGCCCGCCGGGTGTCATTTCCATCCTCGCTGCCCGCACGCCACCGCGCGCTGCTTCAGCGAAGCTCCAGCACTCAGGGAGGTTTCGCCGAACCACCTGAGCGCGTGTCACCTCAACGACCACTTTTGAACGAGCGCCAAGACGCTCGTCATGCTCATTGCCATTACGTGCAAGGAAATACCCATGAAGCCACTTGTTCGTTCATTGTTAGCCTCGGCGCTTATCCTGGCGGCCGGTACTGCTGGTGCCCAGTCCCTGCGTATCGGTTACGCCGACCCTGTGTCGTCCCTCGATCCGCAATTGAATAATTACGCCGGTGACCGGTCGGTGGCGCTGCATGCCTTCGAGTCGCTGGTCAGTCGCCGCGACGACAAAACCCTGCCGGGTTTGGCCAAGAGCTGGAAAGTCATTGATGACACCACCTGGGAATTCGTCTTGCGCGACGATGTGAAATGGCAGGACGGTACGCCTCTGACCGCCGATGATTTCGTGTTCTCGTTCGAGCGCGCCCGCAGTGTTCCTGGCAGCGTGGCGTCGTATGCCGGGGCGACACGCACAGTGGCATCGGTCACGGCAAAAGACGCTCACACGTTGATCATCACGACCCGCACGCCGAACGCGAATCTGCTGCCGGACGTGGACTCGATCTATATCGTCAGCCGTCACGCTGGCGCCACTGCAAGCAGCGCCGATTACAACTCGGGCAAGGCGATGGTGGGTGTGGGGCCTTACCGCTTCGTCTCCTACGTGCCGGGTGACCGGACGATTTTCGAGCGCAACGACGCGTACTGGGGCGCCAGACCGACCTGGGACAAGGTCGATTACCGCTTTATCGCCAACGCTGCCAACCGCACGGCAGCATTGCTTGCTGGTGACGTGGATGTGATTGACAAGGTTTCGCCGACGGATGTCGAGCGCCTGCGCAAAACACCGAGCGTCAGTGTCTATGCCTATCCGGGCTTGCGTGCGCTGATCATCCAGCCCAGCTTTCGCGAAGGCCCCAACCCGTTCATTCGTGACAACGCAGGCCAGCCGCTGGCTGAAAACCCGCTGCGTGATGTGCGGGTGCGCAAGGCGCTGTCACTGGCTATCAACCGCCAGGCCATCAATGACCGGATCATGCAGGGCACCGTCACCGAGGCCAACCAATGGATGCCCGCCAACACCTTCGGCTACAACCCGGACGTGAAAAACATTCCATACGACCCCGCACAGGCCAAGGAACTGTTGGCGCAGGCAGGCTTCCCACAAGGCTTTCAATTAACCGTCCATGTTCCGGGTGATCGCTATCCGCAGGCACCGGAAACGATGCAGGCGGTGGCACAGTTCTGGTCGCGGATCGGGGTCAAGGTCCAGCTCGAAGTATTGCCGTGGGCCGTGTATGCCGGTAAAGCCAACAAGAATGAACTGGCGATCAGTGTGATTGCCTGGGGTAACGGTACGGGCGAAGCGGCGTATGCACTGACCAACATCCTGACCACGGTAGACAGCAACAAAGGGCAGGGCGCCTCCAACTGGGGTCACTACAGCAATGCGCGGGTGGACAAGGCGCTGCTGGATTCGACCGCCGAGTTTGATGAAGGCAAGCGCCGCAAGATCCTTCAGGACTCGGTCCAGGTGGTCAGTGACGACGTCGGCATCATCCCGCTGTTCCACTACCAGAACATCTGGGCGGCCCGCAAAGGCTTGAAAGTCGAGCCGCTGGTCAGCGACCGCACGGCGGCGACCATGGTGACCGAACAACCTTGAACCGTTTTGCGCCGGAGCCTCAAGGGCTCTGCGCGCAACGCTCGCCCCATAGCCTTGAAGGACGTGTCATGACCTCAACCGTTGAACCCGCTGCAGATTTGCTCGACAGCCTGCTGCACATCCAGCCCGGAACCCATCTGCACGCCGTACGCCATGCCCGGGGCAAGGTCGCCTCGGCGACACAGGGCAGCCACGATGTGTTTTTTGATCCGGCACTTGAAAACAACCTGACACTGACCGAGCGCCTGTGGGTGGCTTACTACGCCGCGCGCCTGACACCCCACGGGACGTTGACCGCACACTACCTTGAGCAGTTGCACGTGCTGGGCGCGGATAACACCGTGCAGGCGGCCATCGATTCGGGGGCTATTGAAGCACTCGGCGATGCGCGCCTGCGGGGAATTTTGCGCTTCACCCAAACCTTGATCGAGTCTCCGGTGCACGGTGATCAGGCGGCCTTGCAAGCGCTTCAACAGGAAGGCCTGGGCACTGCCGAAATCGTCGTGCTGGCGCAACTGATTGCCTTCATGTCCTATCAGGTACGTCTGGCCGCCGGGCTCGACGCGTTACTGTCAGCGGGAGCCGCCAGATGAGCGACCTTATTCGCAGCCACGGATTCACCAACGAAACACTGGGATGGAAAGCCTGGCTACCCACTGTCGACTTGAGCAGCGCCACGGACGAGCAAGTGGCCGTGTTGCAAGAGAGCCATCCCCAGGCCCTGACATCGGACTACTACCTGACACTGGCCCATCACCCCGAGGTCCTTCGCCAGCGTTCCCAGGCATTCAACGCCATCATGTATGCACCGGGCGGTTTGTCCCGTGCCGAACGTGAACTGGCGAGCACCGTCGTGTCGCGGGTCAATCGATGCGTGTACTGCGCCTCGGTGCATGCTCAGCGGTTCGAGCAACTGGCCAAGCGCAACGACGTGATCAGCGAGGTGTTTGCCGACCCTGCAACGGCGGGTACGACAGACAGGGAAAAGGCGATTGTGCACTTCGCCATTGACCTGACCCTGGAGCCATCTTCGCTCAGCGCCCGTCACATCCAAACGCTTCGCGACCAAGGGCTGGACGACGCACAGGTGTTGGACCTGATCCACGCGATCTCGATTTTCGCCTGGGCCAATCGACTGATGTTGAACCTGGGTGAGCCGGTGTTTAGCGCGCCTTAGTGCTTGAGCATTGCCACAAACCCATGGGCTGACTCTTCAAGGGCAGTCTGGCAAAGCCATAAAAAATCCCGCTTAATGACAGCAATGTTGTTCACATAAGCGATTTATGCCTCTGTGGGAGCGGGCTTGCTCGCGATGGTCGTTAACGATGACGCGTATTGACTGAGTCAATGCGGCGCTCTGAAAACCATCGCGAGCAAGCCCGCTCCCACACTTGAGCAGCCTTGCGCTTAATGACAGGCGGGTTTACAGAAAATTAACGTGACCTCATATTCTTCCGCACAGAAGCATGTGGGGATCGATTTTCCATTGTTGAGTACTTCGTCAGCGTGAACTGGGATGATCTGAAAGTCTTTATCTTCGTCGCCAAGTCGAACAACGTGACCGAGGCTGCACACTCGCTCAATGTTTCGGCATCGACGGTGTCGCGCAAGATCGCCGCACTTGAAGATTCGCTCAGTACCGTGTTGTTCTTGAAAAAGACCAACGGCTACTTCCTGACGCAAGCTGGCAGGGCACTGCTTCCACTGGCGCTAGAGACGCAGGAGCGTTTCAAGCTCATTGAGCGACAGATGTCGCAGCCAGGCAATCGAATGGCTGGGCAGGTGCTTATCGATTGCCCGGAGCTGATGGGCACGCACCTGATCATTCCCGGGCTGGCGGATTTTCGGGATCAATACCCCGGTATCAGCTTCGACTTCGTCAACACGGCGGTGTCTTCAAAACTCACGCAAAGCCACAGCGACATCATTGTCCGATTGCGCAGACCTGAAAACGGCAACTTCACCATGCGCCGGGTCGGGACCCTGATGCAGGGTCTTTTTTGTTCTGAAGGTTATGCCGCTGCCAACAGACTGCCCGAAACGCCTGAAGACTTGAAACACCATCACTTGATTGGCTGGACTGAGGACATGGCCTATATGCCGCTCGCGCAATGGCTCAAGGAGGTGAGCCGCGACCAGACGCTCTGGATGCGCGCGCCCAACCTCACTGCCCAGCTCAAGGCTGTGGAAGCGGGTCTTGGCATTGCCGTGCTGCCGACCTATGTGGCACACCAGTCAGGCCTGCGCCAGGTCCTGGCCGATCGCCCTCTGCACAGCTCCGATATCTGGCTTCTGCGCAATCAGGCTACGCAAGGCATAGGCCGCGTCGATCAAGTGGTGGATTATCTGATTGAGCTATTGCACAGCAAAACGGCTGCCATTTAGTAGCAACCTCTGGCCGCGGGGGCATGGAGACGGCTTAAAACGACACCGTGCGCAGGAAAATCCAGAACGCTACCGCGATCAGCATCAGCCCAAACACCACGTTCTGGAACACCAGCAGCCTGGGCCGCGCCTGGATCAGTTTCTGCACGGTCGACCCCATCGATACCCAGATGACGTGCGAGCAGAAATTCAGCGAAATCAGGGCCGCACTCAAGATCAACACGACGCTGCTGCTTGTCTCACCAGAAGGCGTGAAGGTGGAAAACATCACCAGCAACATCACGATTCCTTGCACATTGCCCAACTGCACGACGATGCCATCTCGAAACTGCAAGTGTATGGGGTTGTCGCCGGGTGCCTTCAGCGGGCGACCCAGCAGCCGCACCCCGAGCCACAGAATATAAAGGCTGCCCAGCACCTGCAGTACCCAGACCAGCCTCGGGTTGTTGATCAGCGTGTGGTAAAGGCCTAGCCCGACCAGCATCGCCAGCAGGAAATACGTGATGTCCAGGCCTGCGATAAACCGGACTGAACGCCGTACACCGCTCTGTGCACCGGAGGTTGCAACCATCAAGTTGCCAGGACCTGCACTCAGGGTCAGCGGGGCCATGGTCGACAGCCAAAGCAGCCAGTTGATGCTTAAAATTTCTTGCACGCTCTAATCCTCGATCACGGCATGGACTTAACTCCCTCAAGTCTAATTTGCGCTCACTTGGAACGTTATCGCCAAGCATGCAAAACGGTCTTCCATAAATGGGGCAAGCCCCTGAATTCTGGATGTGGCGAGCTGGTTTGAAACCATTGCCGAGAACGTGACGGGCGGTCTTCATAAAAGTGGAACTCCCACCCACGACCGCCAGTCAATTTTTATGTCCAGACAGGACACCTATTTCTAACCGGGAGAAACTCCATGAGTGGCACTTCAGACAAAATCAAAGGCCTGGCCAACGAAGCAATCGGTAATGTGAAGCAAGGTGTGGGCAAGGCTACAGGAAGTGAGAAACTGCAGGTCGAAGGGAAGATCCAGGAAAAGAAAGGTGAAGCCCAGCAAGTGGTTGGCAAGGTCAAAGACGCCGTAGACAAGAAGTAGCTTTAGGCAACGTTCATTTTTGGGGGCACGCCGTTTTTTAAGTGGCAGACGTGCCCCCAAATATGCCCCCGGAGTGGGGGAATCCAGCAGAATTCTACGGATGGCAGTGGATCAAAAAGAGCCTTTTAAACCCTCTGAAACAGGCATTCCAGAGCGGTTCCAGAGGGATCTGTCAAAGACTGTCCGGATCCCCAAAAAACATCTGTATCCGTGACCGCAACCAGCGCTCGCCAGGGTCGTTGTCCTGGGCGCCGCGCCAGGCCATGTGAAGTTCAAAGCTTTGCACGTCCAGTGGCGGGTCTTCGGCCCGCACGCCGCCTGCTGCCGTCAGGGCTTCGGCGGTGTAGTCGGGGACGGTGGCGATGATGTCGGTGCCCGCCAGCAGGGTGCTCAGGCCATTGAACTGGGGCACGGCCAGGACCACGTGGCGCTTGCGGCCCATTTTTTCCAGTTCGGTATCGATAAATCCGCTCAAGTCTCCGGCGAATGACACCAGGGCATGGGGTCGCTCACAGAAGTCGTCCAGGCTCAGTGCACCGGGCATGGTGTCGGCCCGAAGCAGTTTGGGGCGGCTGCGTCGCAATACCTTGCGCTTGGCGTTGGCCGGCAGGTCGCTGGTGTAGCTGACACCCACTGATATTTCGCCAGAGGCCAGCAGGGGCGGCATCAGGATGTAGTTGACGCGTCGTACCACCAAGACGATGCCCGGTGCTTCTGCGCGCAAACGCTTGAGCAACAGGGGCAGCAGGGCAAACTCGACATCGTCCGACAAGCCGATGCGAAACACCGAGGTGCTGGTTGCCGGGTTGAACTCTGAAGCTCTGCTCACTGCGGTGGAAATCGAGTCCAGGGCCGGGGACAGCAAGGCGAAGATCTCGATCGCCCGGGCGGTGGGCTCCATGCTGCGACCGGTACGCACGAACAGCGGGTCATCGAACAAGTTGCGCAGGCGTGAAAGGGCCGCGCTGATGGCCGGCTGGCCCAGAAAAAGTTTCTCGGCTGCGCGGGTCACACTGCGTTCATGCATCAAGGTTTCAAAGACGATCAGCAAATTCAGATCGACGCGACGCAAGTCGTTACGGTTCATGAGGCAGGCTTCGCAGGGGTTCAACAGGTAGTGAGGTAACGGATCTTACTGGCAAAATTGTTTTTTCGTCACTCCGTAGATTTTGTTCCTGGCGGATGGGCGGGTGTTTTCTTGGGGATTTACGGCGGTTTTGCTGGGCTTGCAGGGCTTGTATCCATTTTGAATCTGTCTGCGGATCAATGTCAGGCATGTCGACTATTAATGCTGTCTGTTAGTCTTGCGCACAAAGCCCGGATAAAGTCCCGTGGTATTAGCGATTAATTAGGCGAGGTTTGTAATGTCGCGCACGATCCGTTTTCACAAGTTTGGCCCGGCCGAGGTGCTCAAGTGCGAAGAGCACGACGTCGCCGCGCCTGCGCCTGGCGAAGTGCAGGTCCGTGTCCAGGCGATTGGCATCAGTTGGTATGACGTGCTGTGGCGGCAAAACCTGGCCCCTAGCCACGCCCGTTTGCCTGCGGGTATCGGTCATGAAATGGCGGGCATCGTCACCGCCGTCGGCGACGGTGTGGATGACCTGGCGATCGGTGACAAGGTTGCCAGCTTCCCGGGCCAGAGTGCCAACGACTATCCAACGTATGGCGAGCTGATTCTGATGCCGCGCTCAACGCTGACCCGTTATCCGGACGTGTTGTCTGCGGTTGAAGCCAGCGTGCATTACACACCGTTGTTGATTGCCTACTTTGCCTATGTGGACCTGGCGCAGGTCAAACCGGGGCAAACCGTGTTGATTACCGATGCCAGCCACTGTGCGGGGCCATCGTTTGTGCAGTTGGGCAAAGCCCTGGGCCTGAAGGTCATTGCCGCGACCAAGGATGCCGCAGAACGCGAGTGCCTGCTGAGCCTGGGTGCCGACAAGGTGATTGTCACCGAAGAGCAGGACCTGCTGATGCAGGTCAACAAGATCACGGACAACAAAGGCGTGGACGTGGTGCTCGATGGCCTTGGCGGCCCGCAAATGTCCGTGCTGGGCGACGTTCTGGCGCCCCGTGGCAGCCTGGTGCTGTACGGCCTGCAAGGCGGCAATCAAACGGGGTTCCCGGGCTGCGCGTGCTTTCAGAAGAACATCAAGTTTTTTGTGCATTGCATCGGCAACTTCACCGGCAAGCCGGAACTGGGCATTGCCCAGGACGAGGAGGCCATGAAGCGCGCCCTGCGGGACATCAACCAGTTGACCGCTGACGGGGTCCTGACTCCTCTGGAGATCAAGGTGTTCCCTTTTGAACACTTTGTTGAAGCCCATCGCTACATGGACGATTGCCCGTGCCGCGGACGAGTCGCACTGCAGCTCACGACTGACTGATGCCGCGCGGGTAACCGCGTACAAAAACGCCCCTGGACATCACGTCCCGGGGCGTTTTTTTTCGCCTGTAGAAACCTATCTGGGCTTGTCACCGGCAATGGCGTGAGCGAGATAACGCCCTTAAATCTATTCATAAGCATTGTAAATATTACGTTATGTATTCGTTTGAGCTGGTTTCTGTAGGGCCATTCCTGTGCGTACGTACGCCCGGTCTGTGATGGACTGAAGAGTTGAGGTAAGTGTGGGCGCGTCAAATCGAGCTGCCGATAATGCGTGTCTCGATCTGGAGGAATTACCCATGGATAACTTTCATGAGCAAGCCATGAGCTCTGTCTATCAACAAGTGCTGCACCGACTCCTGGGTTTTTTCAGCCGCTCCGAGCGCATCGCATTGCAACTGTTGATTCAACGTTTGTTAGTGGCGGCAGGGGGCGTGGAGCGCATTGGGCGTTACCGGGTAATGGTTGTTCATGAGGGGGGCAAGGAGTGCGCCTACACACTGGCTTTTTTGCGCGCCGCGCAGCTCAGTATTGCGGGGCGCTCGCCAGACACGTTCATGTTGCGTATTGCGGTACTGCGCCAGCCGCGGATGACGGTCAATGTGATGGAGCGCATTCAGGCCCAATGCAGCGAGTTATTTATGTATGACGACAGCCGCGTGGAGTTGCTGTTGGTGGATGAACAGGGCGCTACCAGGCTGCATAAGCAGGCTGCGTTTGAGAGCCAGCCCTCGGACATGAATCGAACACAGGTATTGATGTCGGGCCACCTGACCCAGGGCGATACCCGGGCGACATTCTTTTATGCCGACCTGTTGGGCCGGGCCAGGCTGTATCGGCGAGCCTGCGATTGGGGGGGCAGGGTGGATGCGTTGATCGACCGGCGCCCGCCCACCCACCTTGGGCAATACGTGACGTGGATTCAGCAGGTTGCACAGCTGCAGGGGCATGCCCCCTTTGACCAGCACCGTCAGGGTTTCGACAGCGCGGTCAAACTGTGCTGCAAGCTGGATGACGACTACAGGCAGTTATTGCGCCTGCCAGCGGCGCCCTGCAATGACCCCTGCGCTGGCGAAGTTCCCGGTGACATAAATGTGATCAATGTCTTTGATTGCCTGTGTCAGGAAATGGACGTTTTACACTCCCCGGTGCTGATGTTTGTGGAGGGGCCCTGGCGTGTAAAAAACCTGGATATCGAGGAGCCTCAAGCGGCTGTGGTTTTGGTGGCTGCCCATGTGCACGGCTTGCGGGGGGCTTACCGCCAGGGTGTGGATTACAGTGTTGGAGCAGATGCTTACTTGCGCCGCGCGTCGATAGAAAACAGGTGCAATGACCGATTCAAGGGCCAATTGATAAAGCAGTTGGAGGCGGTGTTCGATACGCCGGAAAAACTGGATCAGTTGCATGGTGCCGCCACTCAGTACCTGAGCGAACTGCACGGTGTCAGCGAAGAGCAGTTGGGGTGCCTGATGTGTTCGCCCTTTGTGAATCAGGCCCGCGGCCTTGAACACTTCCTGCACAATTACTACCCCGAAAAAAAGCATCTCATCCACGAATTTCGTCAGGTATTGAGGGACAAGAACACGCTGTCACAGGTTGATGTCACCTGGCTTGAATCCATAAGCGGGCTTCCCCTTGCGTCTTTGCAGGCGCTGTATCACATGCAAGAAATCGACTTCAGAGACTGCGATTCCCTGATTTCCCTCTTGTGGGCCCATGACCCCGGCAATAAGCCCGGGCATACAGTCCCTGCGGATTAAGAGGCCGTTTCACTCCAGGTTCAACGGCTCGCCAGCCTCTCTGACGAGCCCCGTCTTGCACACCACTCATCCAATAGGATTTGCCAGAGTACTGGGCAAACTGATATCTGTACGCATATCCAGTACCTAAAGCCAGTGGTCCGTTGCGCCCGTGATTTCCAATCCCCTCGAAGATCCGTTTTATTACCTGAAGAACTTCCAGCATGTGCTCGACTGGATCGCCGCCCGTTATGACGATCTGTTAAGTGTCGAGGAGCAGCGCTTTATCGCAGGTTTTGCCCTGCTGCCCGGCCCCTCCCAAGCGTTGTGGGTACGCATGGTGATGCGCAAGGGGGCTCACTTCAGGGCCAGCAAGCTCAACTATCCGGAAATCGGCGAAGTTTCACTGGCAGCAGTGCCCCTGGTGGCGGGGGGATGGCTGGACGATCAGGCGCCTCTGGCCCTGGTCGAGGTGTTTGACGTGTTGCAAAAGCCGGAAATCCTGGCGCGCTTCAGTGCACATATTGCCCGGCCCAAGGCCAGGAAATCAGAGTGGCTGGATGAGTTGTCTGCCGATTTCACCCAGCAACAGAGCCTGGCCCAGTGGCATCCGGCCCTGGTCGACACCCTTTACACCCTGAACCACAGGGCGCTGTGCGATCGTTTGCGGCTCATGTTTTTCGGCAATCTCAGCCAGGGCTGGCCAGATCTGGTATTGGCTGACCTGGGGCTGTTCACCTACGAAAAAGTCGATTTCAGCCATGAGTCACGGGCGCTGCGTTGCCGCGCCGATATTGAAGGCTATCTACACCTGTATGCCTGTCGCGAACGATTTGAAGTCAGTGGTGATGTGGACGAGGTGCTGCAACCGGTACTCGACTATCGAGTGGATAACCGCTGGCTGCAGCGACGGCGCGGGCGTTTGCTGTTTCAGATCGGTCAGCATCTGGAGCGCACGGAAGACTTGAACCGGGCGCTGCAGGTTTACCAGCAAAGCCAGCACCCCGAAGCGCGACAGCGCGGCATTCGCGTGCTTGAGCGTCAGGGGCACTACGAGCAGGCGCTGAGCCTGGCAGACGTCGCACTGCAGGCCCCCCTGACCGACGCGGAACACCAGCACCTGCTGCGCATTATCCCGCGCTTGCGGCGCAAACTCGGGTTGGCGGCGCTTGCGGTTGTCAGGCCCAAAGCCCCCGACCGGCTTGATCTGACCCTGCCACGGGACGACGCCACGTGCGTTGAACTCAGTGTTGTTGTGCATCTGCAGACCCCTGAGGCTCCCGTGCATTACGTGGAAAACACCTTGATCAACGGGCTGTTCGGTTTGCTGTGCTGGCCGGCGATTTTTGCGCCCCTGCCGGGCGCGTTTTTCCACCCGTACCAGAGTGGCCCGGCGGATTTACTGGAAGATGACTTCTACCAGCAGAGGGCTGACCTGTTTGAGGATTGCCTCGCGCAACTGGATGACGGGCGTTACCTGGCCACCATCCGTGCCGCCTACACGACCAAGTTCGGGATACAGACGTCCTTTATCGCCTGGAATTACCTGAGCCAGGAACTGCTCGAAGACGCGTTGCGGTGCTTGCCCCCCGCGCATTTGAAGCTGTGGTTTCGGCGTCTGTTGCTGGATATCAAGGCCAACCGCACCGGCATGCCTGACTTGATCCAGTTTTTTGTGGCGCAAAATACCTACCGCATGATCGAGGTCAAAGGCCCCGGTGATCGCCTGCAGGATAACCAGCTGCGCTGGCTGGCCTTTTGCGAGGAGCACGGGATGCCGGTGACCGTGTGCTACGTGCAATGGCAGGAGCCCCAGGGGTGAGCTATCGCGTTGCAGTGCGTGCCCTGTGCGAGTTCACGGCCAAGGTCGGCGATCTGGACTTGCGCTTCACGCCCTCACCCACGGCGCAGCAGGGGATTGCCGGTCACCGTACGGTGGCTTCGCGGCGCAGTGCGTTGTATCAGCCGGAGTTGAGTCTTGAGGGGCAGTACGGGGCGTTGACCGTACGTGGCCGGGCTGACGGCTATGACCCCGTGGCCAATGTGCTGGAAGAGGTGAAAACCCATCGCGGCGATTTTGCCGCCATAGCGGCCAATCACCGCCAGCTGCACTGGGCACAAGCCCGCGTCTACGGCTGGTTGTTGTGCCAAAGCCTGCAATTGCCGCAGGTCAATCTGGCACTGGTGTATTTCGACATTGTCAGCGAAAAGGAAACACGTCTTCAGGAGTGTTGGTCGGCAGCCGATCTGCAGCAATTTTTCGAGCAGCAGTGCGGGTTGTTCCTGGCCTGGGCTGAGCAGGAAATGGCCCATCGAGAGGCCCGGGACAAGGGTGCCCGCAACCTGGCCTTTCCCCATGAGCAGTTTCGCACCGGGCAACGGGCACTGGCCGAGGCGGTGTACAAGACCGCCAGTACCGGGCGCTGTCTGATGGCCCAGGCGCCGACCGGGATTGGCAAAACCATAGGCACCCTGTTTCCGCTGCTCAAGGCCATGCCTGGCCAGCAACTCGACAAACTGTTGTTTTTGACCGCCAAAACCCCGGGGCGCAAGCTGGCCCTCGATGCGGCGCAAGTGCTCTATCCCAAGGGGCAGAATGTACCGTTGCGGGTACTGGAACTGGTCGCACGGGACAAGGCCTGCGAATACCCCGAGAACGCCTGCAATGGCGATTCCTGCCCTCTGGCCAGGGGGTTTTATGATCGCTTGCCCGCTGCGCGCCTAGAGGCGGTCGCCCAGTCACCCCTCGATCAGCAGACTTTGCGCAGCGTCGCGCTGGCCCATGAGGTATGCCCTTACTACTTGAGCCAGGAAATGGCCCGTTGGGCTGATGTGGTCGTTGCGGACTATAACTATTACTTCGATTTCAGTGCATTGCTGTATGGCCTGGCCCAGGCCAATCAGTGGCGGGTCGCGACGCTGGTAGACGAAGCCCACAATCTGGTGGAACGCGCGCGGCAGATGTACAGCGCAAGTCTGGACCAGCAGACCTTGAACAGCGTGCGTCACTCGGCCCCGGCCGCCCTCGATAAACCCTTCAAGCGCCTGAACCGGGAATGGAATGCGCTGCATAAGGAACAGGCGGGGGCCTATCAGGTGTACCCCAAGCTTCCGGAAAAATGGCTGGCCGCCTTATCGGCCTGTATCACCGCCATCGGCGACTACCTGAACGATCACCCGCAAGGGTTGAGCGGCAACCTGCAGGGCTTTTACTTTGAAGCCCTGCAGTTCAATCGGGTGGCCGAACTGTTCGACGGGCATTTTCTGTTCGATGTCAGCCTGCGTGCAGAAGGCAAGCGGCGTGTGTCGCAGCTCAACCTGCGCAACATCGTGCCCGCAGGTTTTATCGGACCGCGCCTGGCGAGTGCACAGAGCAATGTGCTGTTTTCGGCCACCCTGAGCCCGCAGGCCTATTACGCCAACCTGCTGGGGCTGGCGGCTGACACGGTGTGGATGGATGTCGAATCGCCGTTTCAGGCAGAGCAACTGAACGTGCATGTTGTCAGCCAGATATCGACCCGATTTGTTCATCGCCAGGCTTCGCTGGAACCGATTGTGGAACTGATCGCCCGTCAGTTCGAGCAGCGCCCGGGCAACTACCTGGCGTTTTTCAGCAGCTTCGACTATCTGCAGCAGGTTGCCCAATTGCTCGCAGAGCGCCATCCCCACGTTACCCAGTGGTCCCAGGGGCGGCGCATGGATGAAGCGGCGCGCCAGGGGTTCCTCGATCAGTTCACCCTGTCGGGCCAGGGGGTGGGTTTTGCCGTGCTGGGTGGAGCCTTTGGCGAGGGTATCGATTTGCCCGGCGCCCGGTTGATCGGTGCTTTTGTCGCGACCTTGGGGCTGGCGCAGTTCAATCCCGTCAATGAACAGATCAAGCAGCGGATGGCGGCGCTGTTTGGCGCCGGTTATGACTACACCTACCTGTACCCCGGCGTGCAGAAAGTGGTGCAGGCTGCCGGGCGGGTAATCCGTACTCAGAGCGATCAGGGCACGCTGTTTCTGATTGATGACCGTTTTGCCGAGCCCAAGGTGCAGCAACTTTTGCCACGCTGGTGGCAATTGGGTTGATGGCCTGACGTTATGGCAAACTGCCGGGGTTGTGGCGCATGAAGCGCCTTACTTGACCCCGGAGTTCCCCCTTATGAGCATCAAACGTTTCGGTACCGGCGCTGTAGGCGCAGGCGGCCAGCCTTTGCCTTTCGCCCGCGCTGTAGAGGCTGATGGCTGGCTGCACGTGTCCGGCCAGGTTGCCATGGAAAACGGTGAAATCATTAACGGCGGGATTGTCGAGCAGACCCACAAAACCATGCAAAACCTGGTCGCCATCCTCGAAGAGGCCGGTTATGGCCTCGAAGATGTGGTCCGCGCGGGCGTATGGCTGCAGGACCCGCGGGACTTCTGGAGTTTCAACAAAGTGTTCGCGTCGTACTTCAAAAGCGAACATGCACCGGCACGTGCCTGTGTGCAGGCCATGATGATGGTCGATTGCAAGGTCGAGATCGATTGCATCGCCTATAAAGCCAAGCGCTGAAACTTGAGGAGTTGAGTGTGTCGAATACGTCGAACAATCAGCCGATTCTCAAAGGCGCAGCCCGCCCCGGCGATCACCTGGTTCATGACGTGAGCCTGCCCGCACTGGTGATTCACCGTGACGCGCTGGAGCACAACATTCGCTGGATGCAGGATTTTGTCACCCGCAGCGGCGCGGTGTTGGCACCTCACGGCAAAACCAGCATGGCTCCGGCGCTGTTTCGTCGCCAGCTGGAGCAGGGCGCCTGGGGGTTGACCCTGGCCACTGCGGTACAAACCTGTACGGCTTATGCCGGGGGTGTACGTCGAGTACTGATGGCCAACCAGTTGGTGGGCCGGGCCAACATGGCGTTGATTGCCGACTTGCAGACCGACCCGGCATTCGAATTTCACTGCATGGTCGACCATCCGGACAACGTTGCGGTCCTGGGCGCTTACTTTGCCGAACGTGGGCAGCGCTTGAACGTGATGATTGAATACGGCGTGGCAGGCGGGCGTTGTGGTTGCCGTACCGAACAGCAAGTCATGGAACTGGCGGCGGCGATCAAGTTGCAGCCATCGTTGGCCCTGACCGGCATCGAAGGCTATGAAGGGGTCATTCACGGAGAACAGGCCGTCAGCGGGATTCGCGAGTTTGCGGCTTCACTGGTGCGTCTGGCCCTGCGACTGCACGCCGACGGTGCATTTGCCCTGGAACAACCCATCATTACCGCCTCGGGCTCGGCCTGGTATGACCTGATTGCTGAAGGCTTCGAGGCCGAGGCGGCTGGCGGGCGCTTTCTCAGTGTGCTGCGCCCGGGCAGTTACGTGGTTCACGACCACGGCATCTACAAGGACGCTCAGTGCTGCGTACTGGATCGACGTCAGGACTTGCACGAAGGCCTGCGCCCGGCGCTGGAAGTCTGGGCTCACGTGCAATCGCTGCCCGAGCCGGGGTTTGCGGTGATTGCACTGGGCAAGCGCGACGTGGCGTTTGATGCGGGCTTGCCGCTGCCGTTAAAGCGATATCGCGAAGGTGTGATACCGGTGGTGGGCGATGATGTCAGCGGGTGCAAGGTCACGGCGGTGATGGACCAGCATGCCTTCATGACCGTTGCCGAGGGGTCGCAGTTGCGCGTTGGCGACATCATCAGCTTTGGCACCTCCCATCCTTGCCTGACTTTTGACAAGTGGCGCACGGGTTGTGTGGTCGATGAGCAGTTCAATGTGCTTGAGCGCTTTGCCATAGAGTTTTAACCCGTGGGAGCGGGCTTGCTCGCGATGGCATCGCCCTGGCCTTGCTGTCAGACCGAGTCGCCAGCATCGCAGGCAAGCCAGCTTGTGTCTTCAAGGTCTCTTAAACTCAGAAGGGTGAGAGCAGTGGATGGCAGACTGAAAGCCAGCGGTGCTTAAAGCACGAGTGGGAGCCAAGTCGCCATCCACCTCTCACTCTGA
>NZ_JCBCUZ010000039.1:0-32113 GCF_059862735.1 Pseudomonas sp. MF06569
GATAACAAATGAGGGGCACTTTACTGAAGCGAGGGCTTCGCCAGTAATACCGCTACGCGGTATCGCTGGCGAAGCCATGTCCGAAAGGATTATTTGAAAATAAATCCTCAATGACAGTTGCTCCCACCGATTTGAGCAACGCTACAAATGCACGGAGTTCTCATGCCCTGCCCAATAAAAAACCCGCCACTCTTGCGAGAGGCGGGCCTTTTACTAGCCAGGAAGCATTAACGCTCCAGCAAGATCCGCAGCATGCGACGCAACGGCTCAGCCGCACCCCACAGCAATTGGTCGCCTACGGTGAAAGCACCGAGGAATTGCGAACCCATGTTCAGCTTGCGCAGACGGCCAACCGGTACATTCAGGGTACCTGTCACCTTGGTCGGGCTCAGTTCCTGAATGCTGGCTTCACGCTGGTTCGGCACCAGCTTGACCCACGGGTTGTGCTGGCTGATCAGGTCTTCGATATCAGCAATCGGCACATCCTTGTTCAGCTTGATGGTCAATGCCTGGCTGTGGCAACGCATCGCACCGATACGCACGCAAATGCCGTCCACCGGAACCGGGTTCTTGAAGCGACCCAGGATCTTGTTGGTTTCAGCCTGCGCCTTCCATTCTTCGCGGCTCTGACCGTTTGGCAGCTCTTTATCGATCCACGGGATCAAGCTGCCAGCCAGTGGCACGCCGAAGTTCTCGGTCGGGTACGCATCGCTGCGCATGGCTTGCGCAACACGACGGTCAATGTCGAGGATGGCGCTGGCCGGATCAGCCAGTTGATCTGCGACCGCAGCATGGGTCGCGCCCATTTGCTTGATCAGCTCACGCATGTTCTGCGCGCCGGCGCCCGAGGCCGCCTGGTAGGTCATGGCACTCATCCATTCCACCAGACCCGCTTCGAACAGGCCGCCCAGGCCCATAAGCATCAGGCTGACGGTGCAGTTGCCGCCGATGTAGTTCTTGGTGCCCGCATCCAGTTGCTGGTCGATCACCTTGCGGTTGACCGGGTCCAGAATAATGACCGCGTCATCCTGCATCCGCAGGCTCGAAGCCGCATCGATCCAGTAACCTTGCCAACCCGCCTCACGCAGCTTGGGGAACACCTCGGTGGTGTAGTCGCCGCCCTGGCAGGTCAGAATCACATCGAGGGTTTTCAACTCTTCAATGTTGTAAGCATCCTTGAGCGGGGCAATCTCTTTGCCCACGGACGGACCTTGTCCACCGACATTGGAGGTAGTAAAAAACACGGGCTCAATAAGATCGAAATCCTGCTCTTCCAGCATCCGCTGCATGAGTACGGAACCAACCATACCGCGCCAACCGACCAGACCTACACGCTTCATCACAACGACACCTTTAACAAAAAGTGGGGTCGTTACTTCCACCAACAGGAAGTAACGGGCCAGAGAGATTACAGATTCTGTAGCGCGGCGACTACTGCGTCGCCCATTTCCTGTGTTCCAACCTTGGTGCAACCCGCCGACCAGATGTCCCCGGTACGCAAACCCTGGTCCAGAACCAGGCTCACCGCCTGCTCAATGGCATCGGCCGCAGCACTCTGATTGAAGCTGTAACGCAGCATCATCGAGACCGACAAAATGGTTGCCAGCGGGTTGGCAATGCCCTGCCCCGCGATGTCCGGCGCCGAACCGTGGCACGGCTCGTACATGCCTTTATTGTTGGTATCCAGGGACGCCGACGGCAGCATGCCAATCGACCCTGTGAGCATCGAGGCCTGATCGGACAGGATGTCGCCGAACATGTTCTCGGTCACGATCACGTCAAATTGCTTGGGCGCACGCACCAGCTGCATGGCAGCGTTGTCGACGTACATGTGGCTCAGTTCAACGTCCGGGTAGTCCTTGGCCACTTGCTCGACCACTTCACGCCACAGTTGGCTGGAAGCCAGCACGTTGGCCTTGTCTACCGAGCACAGCTTTTTGCCGCGAACACGGGCCATGTCGAAACCGACACGGGCGATGCGACGGATTTCACTTTCGCTGTACGGCAGCGTGTCATAGGCCTGACGCTCGCCGTTTTCCAGTTCGCGGGTGCCACGTGGCGCGCCGAAATAAATGCCGCCAGTCAGTTCGCGAACGATCAGGATATCCAGGCCCGCGACGATTTCAGGCTTGAGGCTCGAAGCATCCGCCAGTTGCGGGTACAGGATGGCCGGACGCAGGTTGCCGAACAGACCCAATTGCGCACGGATTTTCAGCAGACCGCGCTCAGGACGAATGTCGCGTTCGATCTTGTCCCATTTCGGGCCACCCACGGCGCCCAGCAGTACAGCGTCCGCAGCACGGGCGCGTTCCAGGGTCTCGTCGGCCAGCGGCACGCCATGCTTGTCGATGGCAGCACCGCCGATCACGTCGTGGGTCAGTTCAAAGTTCAGGTTGAACTTGTCGTTGGCCAATGCCAGCACCTTGACCGCTTCGGCCATGATTTCCGGACCGATACCGTCGCCTGGGAGAATCAGAATCTGCTTGCTCATGGGTTCCTCTTTTCTTGTCTGTTGATGCCCCCGCAGGCGCATCCTGAAATATTGGGGTTACTTCTCGGCCCACAGCACCAGCACATCGGTGCTGAACGTGCCATCGGCTTCAATCTCGAAATACTCGCGAACCTCGCTGCCCATAGCCTGCTGCAGTTGGCGAATGGCCGCGCTCATGACCTGCGGCGTGCGCATGCGCTCGATCCAGGAGCTGAACTCTAAACGCAAACGCTGACGCTGTGTGCTGCGCGTATGCAAACCGGCCTCACTGACCTGACGCAGCCATTCGCCCGCCGAGTAGTTGCGCACATGGCTGGTATCGCGCAGCACCTCGACCGCTTGCAGGTAGGTGTCCAGCAACGCACTGCCCGGAGACATCACATCAATAAACACCGCTACACCACCGGGCTTGAGTACCCGGCGAACTTCGCGCAGAGCCAGGCCGACGTCGTTCCAGTGATGGGTCGAATAACGGCTGAGTACGTAATCGAATTCAGCGTCGGCAAACGGCAGGCGCTCGGCCGCACCGCACACGGTGGTGATGTTGCCCAGTCCGCGATCGGTTGCCGCCGCACTGACCACATCGAGCATTGGCTGCGACAGGTCGTAGGCCACGACGTCCTTGACCAGTGCTGCCACGTGAAAGCTCACGTGACCCGCGCCACACCCCAGGTCCAGCACCCGCGCCTGCGGTTTGTCAGCCAGCTCAGCCTTTAGCAGGCCGAACTCAGTGCCTTGCGCGTGCACGGCACTGCTCAGATAGGCCGACGCCTGTTCGCCGAACTGCTTTTGTACAACCTGGGTGTGCTGGGCGGTGCTGGTCATAAAACTTCCTTTTAGGGGCAAGACTTGGGTTGTCCACACTGCTGTCATCGCGGGCAAGCCCGCTCCCACATTTGAAATGCATTCCCCTGTGGGAGCCGGGCTTGCCCGCGATGAGGCCATTCAAGCGTCGCGGAACAACCACGGCTGGCTTGCACGGTGCTTGCTTTCAAATGCGGCAATCGCCACGTCGTCCTGCAGGGTCAGACCGATATCGTCCAGGCCGTTGAGCAAACAGTGCTTGCGAAACGCATCGATCTCAAAGCTCAAGACCTTGCCATCAGGACGGGTCACGGTTTGTGCTTCAAGGTCGATATTGAGCTGGTAACCCGGCTCGGCTTCGACCTGGGCAAACAGCTCATCCACTTCGGCGTCGCTTAAAATGATCGGCAACAAGCCATTCTTGAAGCTGTTATTGAAGAAGATGTCGGCATAACTCGGCGCGATGATGCTGCGAAATCCGTACTCTTCCAGCGCCCAGGGCGCGTGCTCACGGCTGGAGCCGCAGCCAAAGTTTTCACGGGCCAGCAACACACTGGCGCCCTGATAACGCTCGGCATTGAGTACAAAGTCCTTGTTCAGCGGACGCTTGGAGTTGTCCTGATAGGGCTGCCCCACATCCAGGTAGCGCCATTCATCAAACAGGTTCGGACCAAAGCCGGTGCGTTTGATCGACTTCAAAAACTGCTTGGGAATGATTTGGTCCGTGTCCACGTTGGCTCGATCCAAAGGCGCGACCAAACCGGTGTGCTGAGTAAAAGCTTTCATGCTGCGCTCCTTAGATCAATTCGCGGACGTCGATGAAACGACCGTTCACAGCGGCGGCGGCGGCCATTGCCGGGCTCACCAGGTGCGTACGGCCACCGGCACCCTGACGGCCTTCGAAGTTGCGGTTGGAGGTCGATGCGCAATGCTCGCCGGACTCCAGTCGGTCCGGGTTCATCGCCAGGCACATCGAGCAACCTGGCTCACGCCATTCAAAACCGGCCTCCAGGAAAATCTTGTCCAGCCCTTCCGATTCAGCCTGGGCCTTGACCAGGCCCGAGCCCGGTACCACGATCGCCTGCTTGATGGTGGACGCCACTTTACGGCCTTTGGCAATCACGGCTGCAGCACGCAAGTCTTCAATTCGAGAGTTGGTGCACGAGCCGATAAACACGCGATCCAGCTGGATATCGGTGATCGCCTGATTAGCCGTCAACCCCATGTACTTCAACGCACGTTCGATCGAACCGCGCTTGACCAGGTCGGCTTCCTGCGCCGGATCCGGCACGTTCTGATCAACCGCCAATACCATCTCGGGCGAAGTACCCCAGCTGACTTGAGGCTTGATCTGGGCAGCGTCGAGTTCAACCACGGTGTCGAAGGTTGCATCGCTGTCGGAAACCAGGTCTTTCCAGGCTTCGACTGCCATGTCCCATTCGGCGCCTTTAGGAGAGAACGGACGACCCTTCACGTAATCGACCGTCTTCTGATCCGCCGCTACCAGGCCTACGCGGGCACCGGCTTCGATGGACATGTTGCAGATGGTCATGCGGCCTTCAACCGACAAGTCGCGGATCGCGCTGCCGGCAAACTCGATGGCGTGACCATTGCCGCCTGCGGTGCCGATCTTGCCGATCACTGCCAGTACGATGTCCTTGGCTGTCACGCCGAACGGCAATTGCCCTTCGACCGACACCAGCATGTTCTTCATTTTCTTGGCGACGAGACACTGCGTGGCGAGCACATGCTCAACCTCGGAGGTGCCGATGCCATGGGCCAATGCACCGAATGCACCGTGGGTCGAGGTGTGCGAGTCGCCGCAGACCACGGTCATACCCGGCAAGGTGGCGCCCTGCTCCGGGCCGATTACGTGAACGATGCCCTGGCGCACGTCGTTCATCTTGAACTCGGTAATGCCGTACTCGTCGCAGTTGTCGTCGAGGGTCTGGACCTGCAAACGGGAAACTTCGTCAGCAATCGCTTCGATCCCGCCTTTGCGTTCCGGCGTGGTCGGTACGTTGTGGTCCGGGGTGGCGATGTTGGCATCGATGCGCCAAGGCTTGCGCCCGGCCAGACGCAGACCTTCAAAGGCCTGCGGCGACGTCACTTCATGAATGATGTGACGGTCGATATAGATCAGCGCCGAACCATCGTCGCGCTGCTTGACCAAATGCGAATCCCAGAGCTTGTCGTAGAGCGTTTTGCCGGCCATCAGACGGTTTCCTCATCAGCTACTTTTCTGTGCCAATAACCACTTGGCTTGTGAGGTCGATCCTATGGGGTTACAGTTAATAACTCAAATTCATAATTTTCATGCTTTGGATAACCAACAGGAATTCGAATAGATGGATCTCGCGAATCTCAATGCCTTTATTGCCATTGCTGAAACCGGCAGCTTTTCCGGGGCCGCCGAACGGCTGTTCCTGACCCAGCCCGCCATCAGTAAACGCATCGCCAGTATCGAGCAGCAACTCAAGCTCAGGCTGTTCGACCGGCTGGGGCGTGAGGTCAGCCTGACCGAGGCGGGACGGGCATTACTGCCACGGGCCTATCAGATTCTCAACGTGCTGGATGACACCCGCAGGGCGCTGAACAACCTCAATGGTGAGGTCAGCGGGCGTCTGACCCTGGCCACCAGCCATCACATTGGCCTGCACCGCCTGCCGCCTTTGCTGCGCGAGTTCACCCGCACCTATCCCAAAGTCGCGCTGGACATTCAGTTCCTGGATTCAGAGGTGGCCTATGACGAAATTCTCCATGGCCGCGCCGAACTGGCCGTGATCACCCTCGCACCGGAACCTCACTCGCTGATTCGGGCCGTCCCCGTATGGGATGATCCGCTGGACTTCGTGGTCGCCCCCGAGCATAGCCTGACCCGGAAAAAGGCGGTCAGCATGGCGGATATCGCGCGTCATCCGGCGGTGTTCCCTGGCGGCAATACCTTCACCCACCATATTGTCCATCGCCTGTTTGAAGCCCAGGGCCTTACCCCCAATATCGCCATGAGCACCAACTACCTGGAAACCATCAAAATGATGGTCTCCATCGGACTGGCCTGGAGCGTACTGCCGCGCACCATGCTCGACGAGCAAGTGGCATCGATTGCCTTGCCCGGCATCCAGTTGACGCGCCAGCTGGGTTATATCCTGCATACGGAGCGAACCCTGTCCAATGCGGCCCATGCCTTCATGACCCTTCTGGATGGCCAGGTCGACACCCGGCCCCTTCAAACGGACGACGCTCCACTAAGCAGCCCAGTGAAATAATCCAGCGCATTTGGCCCATTAAAACAACAAGGATTCGCCATGCAAGCTCCTGACATTTTCATTCTCAGCGCCCAGCGAACGGCCATTGGTACGTTTGGTGGCGCACTCAAGGACGTGCCTCTGGCCGACCTGGCCACCGCCGCCGTAAAAGCCGCGTTGCTGAGCAGCCAGGTCGATCCCGAGCGCATCGGCCACGTAGTGATGGGCAACGTGATTCCAACCGAGCCCCAGGATGCCTACCTGGCGCGAGTCGCCGCGATCAATGCCGGGATCCCCAAAGAAACCCCGGCCTATAACGTCAATCGCCTCTGCGGCTCCGGCTTGCAGGCCATTATTTCGGCCGCCCACAGCCTGATGCTCGGCGATGCCGAATTTGCCATTGGCGCCGGGGCCGAAGCCATGAGTCGCGGCCCGTACCTGCTGCCTGCTGCCCGTTGGGGAGCGCGCATGGGGGATGGGCAGATGCTCGATTACATGCTCGGCATTCTGCACGACCCGTTCCACGGCATTCATATGGGCGTCACCGCCGAGAACATCGCCCAGCGCAACAGCATCAGCCGCCAGACCCAGGATGCCCTGGCATGTGAAGACCAGCAGCGCGCAGCGCGCGCCATCGCCCAGGGGTACTTCAACAGTCAGATCGCCGCAGTTGAGGTACGCAGCCGCAAGGGCAGTGTGATGTTCAGTCAGGACGAACACCCGCGGGCCACCACCCTGGAACAGCTGGCGCAGATGAAACCTGCGTTCAAGAAGGACGGCAGCGTGACCGCTGGCAACGCATCAGGGCTCAATGACGGTGCAGCGGCGCTGGTATTGGCCAGTGGCGCTGCGGTACAGGCTGGCAACCTGACGCCAATGGCCCGCCTGGTGGCGTATGCCCATGCCGGGGTAGAACCCGAATTGATGGGCCTTGGACCGATTCCGGCAACGCGCCTGGCGCTTAAGCGGGCGGGGTTGAACATTGAAGACATGGACGTCATCGAAGCCAATATCGCCTTCGCCGCCCAAGCCTGCGCCGTGATGCAGGAGCTGGACATGGACCCGGCCAAGGTCAACCCCAATGGCTCGGGGATCGCCCTGGGGCACCCGGTTGGCGCCACCGGCGCGATCATCGCCACCAAGGCCATCCATGAACTGCACCGGATCAAGGGCCGCTACGCCCTGGCAACCATGTGCATCGGCGGCGGCCAGGGCATCGCGGTGATTTTCGAACGGGTTTGAACCCTCGTGCATGTGTGGGAGCGGGCTTGCTCGCGATGCAGGCCCCGCGGTCTGTCAGGTAAACCAGGGCGATGCCATCGCGGGCAAGCCCGCTCCCACAGGTCGCATGGCACTACGCAGGCATACGGCCAAACTTGCCCGACTGGAAGTCAACAAATGCCTGCTGGATCTCGGCATCCGTGTTCATCACAAACGGGCCATGCCCCACGATCGGTTCGTCGATCGGCTCACCACTCAGGATCAGCAGCACCGCATCGTTATTGGCCTCAAGCCGGACTTGCGAACCGTCACGCTCGAACAGCGCCAACTGCCCTTCGCGCACCACTTCCTGACCGTTGACCTCAACCGCACCGTGCAACACCACCAGCGCCGTGTTGCGACCCTGATGCACATCGAATGTCGCTGACTTGCCCGCGTTCAGGCGGATGTCCCACACGTCGATATCGGTGAAGGTCCGCGCCGGGCCACGCGTGCCATCGAACTCACCGGCAATCAGGCGCAACCGACCGGCATCGTCCTTTAGCGCCAGATCAGGAATATCCCGGTCCACAATGCCCTGATACCCCGGCGCCGACATTTTGTCCCTGGCCGGCAGGTTGACCCATAGCTGCACCATTTCCAGCGGGCCGCCACTGCGGGCAAACGCCTCGGAATGAAACTCCTCGTGCAGGATCCCCGAAGCCGCAGTCATCCATTGCACATCACCAGGGCCGATCACCCCGCCGTTACCGGTGGAATCACGGTGCTCAACTTCGCCTTTGTAGACGATGGTCACGGTTTCGAAACCACGATGGGGGTGCTGGCCCACACCACGACGCTCTGTGGTTGGCGAGAACTCGGCTGGCCCAGCGTAATCAAGCAGCAGGAACGGGCTGATGTATTTGCCCATGCTGTCATAGGAAAACAACGTGCGAACCGGAAAGCCATCACCGACCCAATGGGGACGGGGAGCTGTGTACACACCCAGAATCTTTTTCATGTTGCACCTCCTGTCAATCATGGGGACAAGCTTAGATTCGATTCATCTATAAGACTAGACAGTGTTTTTGACACTAATCGTCCCACTAACAGAACAATCTATTGCACTGTGGGAGCGGGCTTGCTCGCGATGGCATCAATGGGATCAATCAGGCAAACCGAGTCGCCTGCATCGCGAGCAAGCCCGCCCCCACCAAGGCCCCGACTGTGGCCATCAGCTAAATAAAACTATTTGAAAATCCTGTTTCTGGTTTCTCCATCGCGCTGCGTCTAATAACTATTCCCATTAACAAAAAAGAAATTCCCCACTTCGGAGCCTAGGCACGCGATGCAACGACCCAACTTGAGCCGGACCCCTCTTTCGATCGCTACCCAGCGCCAGACTGTTCGCCGCACCCTGCTGTCCAGCGCCTTTGTAGCCTCGGTATTGCTGGTTTCATCCATTGCCCAGGCGGCGCCAGTGGCCTTGAATATTCCGTCTCAATCACTGGCCAGCGCGCTGAATGAACTGGGCAAGCAAGCCAATCTGCAAATCCTGTATAGCCCGGATCAGGTTCAAGGCATCACGTCCCGCCCCGTGTCCGGCTCGCTCGAACCGGTCAAGGCTCTGGAGTCCCTGCTGCAAGGCAGCGGCATTTCGTATCAGCTCAATGGCGACACGGTGATTCTGAGCGCCCCCCAAGGCAAAGGCCTGGAATTGGGTGCGACCACTGTTTCCGGCCAGGGTCCGGGCGACTCGCTTACCACCGAAGACACCCGTTCCTACACCACCGGGGCCAGCAACAGCTCGACCAAACTGGCCCTTTCATTGCGCGAGACCCCGCAAACCGTGACCGTAGTCACCCGCCAGATGATGGACGACCAGGCGGCCCAAAGTATCGGTGACGTGCTGCGCAACGCGCCGGGCGTGTCCACCCAGGCCTACGACAGCGACCGGATGGAATACTCGGCCCGCGGCTATGCAATCACCAACTTCCAGTACGACGGTGTCAACACGCTGTATGACGGGGTGTTCGATGAAGGCGCAACCAAGGTCGACATGGCCCTGTATGACCGGGTAGATATCGTCAAGGGTGCCACCGGCCTGCTGTCCGGCTCGGGCGAGCCTTCGGCCACGGTCAACCTGATCCGCAAAAAGCCGACCCGCGACTTCAAGGCCTCGATCTCGGCCAGCGCAGGTTCGTGGGACAACTACCGCACCGAAGGCGATATTTCGGGGCCGCTGAATGAAGATGGCAGTGTGCGCGGTCGCATGGTGGCGGTGTACCAGGATGCCGACTCGTACCGCGATCACTATTCAAAAAAGAATGATGTGATGTACGGCATCATCCAGGCCGACCTTACCCCCGACACCCTGCTCACCTTTGGCATGGACTACCAGAACATCAAGCCACGCGGCTCGTCCTGGACCGGCAACCCGTACTACTACTCCAACTACACCAAGACCGATTTCAGCCGCTCGTTCAACCCGGCCACCGACTGGAGCCGTCGCGACGTTCAAATCCAGACGACCTTCGCCTCCCTGGAGCACCGCTTTGCCAATGACTGGAAAGTCAAAGGCAGCCTGACCCAGCAAACCAACGACCACGACACCCTGCTGGGCTCGGCCAGTGGCGGCATGCCTGATCCGGTGACAGGCGACGGCATGTCCTTCTACTGGGGTCACTGGGAAGGCCATCGCGTCCAAAACACTGTCGATATCAATGCCACCGGCCCGTTTACCCTGTTTGGCCGCGAGCATGAACTGGTGGTCGGCGCCACGTCCCAGTCCTCCCGCCAGACCGGGGCGACCTTCGACAGCAGCGAATATCGTGTGCTGTCCGAAAGCATCTTTGACTGGAACGGCAACTACCCACGGCCGGACTTCCCGAAGAACGGCAAATATGAAACCAACCAGAATCAGAACAGCGCCTACATCGCCGCACGCTTCAAGCCCGCGGACGACTGGTCGATTATCCTCGGCAGCCGCCTGAGTGACTTCCAGTACAACAGCACCTACCGGTATTACCAGCAGAGCAGCAACTTCCAGGACAACAAAACCTCTGCCAAGCAACACGGCGAGGTGACGCCCTACGCTGGCGTGGTGTATGACATCAATGAAAACTACTCGGTGTATGGCAGCTACACCTCCATCTATAAACCCCTCACCGAGCAAAGCGGTTCTGGCGCCACCCTGGCACCCACTGAAGGCAACAGCTACGAACTCGGCGTCAAGGCCGAGTACTTCGATGGCCGCTTGAATACCAGTGCGGCGGTGTTCCGTACCGAACAGAAAAATGTACCCATCCAGGTGGGCACAAACGCAAACACCAACCTGGGCATCTTCGAATCCCTGGATGGTGCAACCACCAACGGCATTGAACTTGAGCTGTCCGGTGAGCTGATGCCGGACTGGAACCTGATGGCAGGCTACACCTACGCCAGAACTCGCTCCGATGATGGGGAGCGTGTCTATGGCTACCCGCTGGAAACCACCAAACCGGAAAACGTGGCGCGGGTGTTTACCACCTACCGCCTGCCGGGCGTGATGAACAAGGTGACCGTGGGCGGTGGCGTGAACTGGCAGAGCCCGTTCTACGGCAAGATCTACAACTCGGCCAAAGAAGACTACGACATCATCGAGCAGCAAAGCTTTGCGCTGGTCAACCTGATGACCCGCTACGAGTACAACGAACACCTGTCGTTCAACCTCAACGCCAACAACGTGTTCGACAAGAAATACCTGTCGGGCCTGGGCAACTTCAGCACCACCTACTACGGCGAACCTCGCAGCCTGATGCTGACCTCCAAATACACCTTCTGACCTGAAGTGCGGGAGCGGGCTTGCCTGCTCCCGCAGAGGTTTGAGGGTGAGCAGCAGCCTGTTCTCCCTTACACTGAACGCCCCTTGCTCACTGGCGCGTTTATGGACCTCGACCTGGCTCGCACCTTTCTTGAAATCGTTCGCTACGGCAGCCTGGTCGGCGCTGCCGAAAAACTGCATGTCACCCAGACTGCCGTGACCGCGCGGGTGCACAAGCTCGAAAGCCTGCTGGGCGTGACCCTGTTTATTCGCAATCGCGCAGGCGCCAGGCTGACCCCCGAGGGCGAGGCGTTTGTGGTGTACGCCAATCAATTGCTGCAGACCTGGGAAGCCGCCCGCCGAGACCTGCCACGACCCGAAGGCCTGCATCAGTTGCTGCACATCGGCGGTGAAGTCAGCCTGTGCAATCCGCTGATCCTGAACTGGGCCAAAGTCCTGCGCCAACACCTCACCACCCATGCCCTGCGCATACAGATCAGCGACGCCGAGCAGTTGCTGCGCCAGGTTGAAATGGGCCTGCTGGACGCGGCACTGGTCTATCAACCCGCCTACTGGCCCGGGGTACAGGTGGAGCAGTTACTGGAAGAAAAACTGATCCAGATTCGCCGCCCCGAGCAGCCCGAACCCTATGTGTACATCGAATGGGGCGAGGACTTTCGCCGCCAGCATGATGCCGCCCTCCCCGACAAGGCGCGGGCAGCCATCAGCTTCAACCTGGGGCCGGTGGCGCTGCATTACATTCTGGAAAACGGCGGCAGCGGCTATTTCCGCACACGGGTGGTCAAGAGCTACCTGGACAGCGGCGCGCTGGAACGCGTCCCTAAAGCCCCCGAATTCAGCTACCCCACTTACCTCGTGTACTCACGGGAAAGGGACTGCGCCGCCTTGCAACACGCCATCGCGCTGTTGCGCGAGATCGTCAAGCAAGACAGCGACTGGTCGCAGCGCTGGGAGCCGGAAATTTAAGCCAGTGCCCCTGAGATGAAAGCTTTCAGCTTTATGCCCGATCCCTTAGTCTGCGAGCGTTGAATAACGAATAAGAACACTACAGGTGGCACATGACCGACCTCACCCGGACCAACGAAAGCTGGCTCACCAGCGCACCCCATCAACAGTGGCTGCGCGATCAGGGCCAGTCACTGCTGGACTTCGCCAAGGCGGCGCGCGTGCCATCTGGCTTCGCCCAACTGGACCGGTTTGGACGACGACCGGATGATGCCCCGGCTGACACCATCACCACGGCACGCATGGTGCACAGCTTTGCCCTTGCCCATATTCAAGGCCTGCCCGGCTGCGCCCCGCTGATCGACCACGGCCTGGCAGCACTGGCCGGCCCCCTACGCGATGCGGTGCAGGGTGGCTGGTTTGCCACCCCCAACGCCCAGGATGGCAATACCCGCAAAGCCGCGTACCTCCATGCTTTTGTAGCCCTGGCTGCCAGTTCCGCGGCGGTCGCCGGACGGGGCGGCTCAGCCGAGCTGCTGGCTGATGCCGTGCAGATCCTCGAAAACCATTTCTGGTCGCAAGAAGAAGGCGCCTTGCTGGAAAGCTTTGCCAGCGACTGGAGTGACTGCGAGGCCTATCGCGGGGCCAACAGCAACATGCATGGCACCGAAGTCTTTCTGGCCCTGGCCGATGTGCTCGACGAAGACCTGTGGCTCGATCGTGCCTTGTGCATTGCCGAGCGGGTCATCCATCAGCATGCCGCGCAGTCCGACTACCTGCCCGTCGAACATTTCGATGCACTCTGGCAGCCGTTGCCCGACTACAACCGCGACAACCCGGCAGATGGCTTTCGTCCTTTCGGTAAAACCCCGGGGCACGCTTTTGAATGGGCGCGTTTGTTGCTGCACCTGGAAGCAGCCCGTAAACACCGCGGCTTGTCGGCGCCCCAGTGGTTGCTCGAAGACGCACGCCAACTGTTCAACAGCGCGTGCAAACATGGCTGGAATGCCGATGGCGGCAGCGGAATTGTCTACACCCTGGACTGGAACAACCAGCCAGTGGTGCGCGAACGCCTGCACTGGACCCTCGCTGAAGCCGCGGCTGCGGCTGCAGCGTTGTTGCAACGCACCGACGAGCATGAGTACGAAGTCTGGTATCAAGCGTTCTGGGACTATATCGACCTGCACATGATCGATCGTGTGAACGGCAGCTGGCACCACGAACTGGGGATCGACAACCAGCCTTCGGAAAACATCTGGCCCGGCAAGCCGGACCTTTACCATGCTTACCAGGCCACCTTGCTGCCCCGCCTGCCGCTGGCCATCAGCCTGGCCAGTGCACTCAAATTGCGCCGCTGAAAAAACCCGGGCTATAGCCGCTGAGGAGCGATCGCTAATGCAGACGCTTCAATGTCTCTGATAGATCGAGGCGTCGGCATCGCAGCCTTCGTTCCTCGGCAGCGACTACAGGTCGATGGCGATGGCAGTGACATCACCAGTCGTATTTGACTTCCAGCGCCGCCGTCCTTTGCTGCCCGTAGTAACAGCCGAAACTGTAGTTGCACGAGGAAACGTACTCGCGATCAAACAGGTTCTGTACGTTGAGGCTAGTGCTGACCCCTTTCAGGCTCGAGTCCAGTGCCGCAAGGTCATAGCTGAGCGTGGCGTCATACACCACAAACGAAGGCGTCTTGAAGGTGTTGGCCGAGTCACCGAAGTTTTTCCCGGTGTAACGGGCTCCGCCGCCCAGGGTCACGCCTTCAAGCGCCTGCCCGGTAAAGTGATAGTCCGCCCACACACTGGCCGCCCACGGTGATTGAGCCTCGCTGCGGTTGCCTTCGTTGCCGTAGTTGGACTTGGTATAGATCACATCCAGATACGACACAGACGCGATCAGGTCGATGTTGTTGAAGCTGCTTTTGCCTTCCACTTCAATGCCCCGCGACCTGACCTCACCTTCCTGGACTTGATATTCCAGGTACTCAAGGTCGCCCGTAAGGACATTTTGCTGGGTGATTTCGAACACCGAGGCGGTGAGCAATGAGGTGTCATTGGGCTGATACTTGACCCCCACCTCATATTGCTTGCCCGTCATCGGCTCGAATGCCTTGGCGCCACGGTCTGGCGCCGAGGTGCCCACTGACGGCAAGAACGACTCGGTGTAGCTGATGTACGGCGCCAGGCCAAACGAGGTGACGTAGGTCAGGCCCACGCGGCCGGTGAATTTGTTGTCGTTTTGCGTCTCCCGGGAACGGGCCAGCAAATCGTTGTTTTCGACTTTTGCCCAGTCGTGGCGACCGCCAATGGTCAGGATAAAGTTGTCGAGCTTGATCTGGTCCTGCACATACAGCCCGGTTTGCTTGACCCGGTTATCCCACTTGGTGGTCAGGGTCGGGACGCCCATGGTGCGGTAGTTGGTCGGGTTGTAGAGGCCGATGACTTCGCTGCCGGACAGGTTGTAGCCCTGATACTTGCGGGCGAACTGACGGTAGTCCAGACCCACCAGCAAGGTGTGCTGCAGGGGGCCGGTGGTGAAGTCGTTTTGCAGATGGTTGTCGAAGCTGTACGAGCTGTTTTGCTGGCGCCAGTCGAGCTTGGTACGGCTAGCATGGGTGTCGGTAGCACCGTCCGGGGCCGTGACAAAACGGTTGAGGTAAAACCCCTTGTAGCGGTCATTGACGTCGATGTAGCTCAGGCTCTGGCGATACGTCATGACCTCGTTGAAGTCATGGGAAAACTGATAGCCCACCACATATTGGTCGCGCTTGTAGTCGTTCCATTTCGAGTCGCCCAAAAAAATGTCGCGATCAATCTTGTTGCCCTGGGAGTTGCGGTACAGGCTGCCCACCGCGGGCAAGGCCTGATAGTCGGCCAAGGCGTCATCGCGCTGCAACTGCGCATACAGTGTCAGTTCGGTGCTGTCATTGGGGGCCCAGGTGAAGCTGGGCGCCAGCAGCATGCGCGAGTCTTCGGTGTGGTCCACCTGCTCGCTGCCGGTATTGCCCACACCGATCAGCCGATAGCTCAGGGTTTTGGCATCGTCCAGCGGGCCGGTGGTATCAAAGGCCAGGTTGTAACGGTCAAAACTGCCGGTGCCGACCTTGACCTGGTGCCTGGCCTCGGTGCCCGGACGCTTGGAGACCATATTGATCATCCCCCCCGGCTGGTTTTGCCCATACAGCACGGAGGACGGGCCCTTGAGCACTTCGATACGCTCCAGAGTGTAGGGATCGATCTGCGGGGTGCCGCCCAGGCTGCCGGCTGACGGCAGGTAGGCGCCATCGAGGTAGAGCAGCGTGGGGGCAAAACCCCGACTGGTGATCTCGTCAGCGATGGTGTTGCGATCGGTGTAGCCGTTGGTGCTCACGCCTGGCGTATAACGCAGCGCTTGTGTCAGGTCGCGGGCGCCCTGCACCTGCACCTGATCAGCAGTGACCACGTTGATGGTCTGGGGGATCTCCAGAATCGGCGTGTCGGTTTTGGTCGCGGTGGCCGAACGGGTGGCGACAAAGCCATCAACGTGGCCACGACCATCTTCGCCCACACGCGCCGACACGTTGGTCGCACCCAGGTTCAACGCGCCCGCCTCAGCCTGCGGGTAAACACTCAAGGCGCCGCTGTCGGTCACGCTCAGGCCCAGGCCACTGCCCGCCAGAGCACGTTCGGCAGCCTGTTGCGGTGTGTACATGCCGTTCACCGGCGCGGAGTGCCTGCCCTGCAGCAAGGCAGGCGTAATGGACAGGGTCAGGTTGCTGTCACGGGCGATCCGGCTCAGGGTCACGCTCAAAGGCGCGGCAGGCAGGTCAAAAAACCGAACGGCACTTTGCTCACTGTGCACCGCTTCAGCCACCGCACTTGGCAAGTGACCCGCAATGCTCAGGGTGATCGTCAGTGCCAGCAGGCAAGGTCTTAGCGGGGCATACGGCATGGGGCGTCCTTTCTCGTTGCAAGGTAGGCAGTTGTAACCTTGACCAACGAGCAAGGATTTCCCCTCACACTATTTGCAATTAATTCCCATTCGGCTGGTTTACCGATTCACATCAATCAGGGTCAACCACGGGCCGTAACGCGTGACCTTGATCGGCAAGGTTTGCGCCAGCGCGCTCAGGGTTTGGGCGGTGTTGTCCAGGGGGAACACCCCGAACACCCGCACCCGTGCAGCCTCGGGACTGATGCGCAACACCCCCGCCTGGTAAGGCGCAAGCGCGTCGACCAGGGCCGACAACGGTTCGTCATGCAGCTCTACACGGCCGTGGAGCCAATCGGTCTGGCTACGGGATGTAGGGGTTTGCGGGTCAATCTGGCTGGCCGTGAAAGACACGGCCTGGCCGGTGTCTATACGCCGCTGCTGACCGCCCAGAGTGTTCAGTTGCACACTGTGCTGTTGCACGCTGGCCAGGCTTTCGCCCGCCCCCTGACGCACCATAAAGCGTGTCCCAAGGGCCTGCACCTGGCCTTGGGCCGTGACCACCACAAACGGGCGCCCGGCATCGGCGGCCACCTCCACCTGCAACTCGCCTTCGCGCAATCGCACCCGTCGCTGACCTTGTGTGAACTCAATATCGACTGCACTTCGGGCGTTGAGTGTGAGCAGGCTGCCATCCACCAGCTCGATGGTTTTGCGCTCACCGGTTGCCGTGTGCTGGTCGGCCATCAAGCCCGTCAGTGGGGTCACACGATCCACCAGGCCTACGGCACCCAGGCCAAGCAGCAACAGTAACAAGCCGCCTTGCAGGGTCTTTTTACGAACCGGAGAAGTACCGGCCAACAATGCCCGACGTGCGGCCTGCATTTGCCCGGGGCTGCGCCGCTCTACCGATTGCATATCAGCCACAGGGGCTTTCAGAACGCCAGCCACCCGCTGCCATGCGGCCATGTTTTCGGGGCTCTCGGCCAACCATGCCTTGAACACCTGCCGCTCCGAAGGGCAGGCCTGCCCGGACTCCAGGCGCAGCATCCAGTCAATGGCTGCACGGGTAATCGGATCAACTCGGGCTGTACTCATAGGACCGACTCCGTTTGCCCCAGACAATGAACAAAGGCGCGACGCAAATCACGTTCGACCGTGGCCAGCGAGACCCCCAACTGGTCAGCGATGGCCTGCTGGGGCATGCCTTCAAGGCGATTGAGCAAAAAGGCCCGCTTCACCCGTGACGGCAGCCCTTCAAGCACCCGATCGATGGCTTCAATCGCCTCGCGAACCAGGGCAATGTCTTCGGCAGACGGTGCATAGGCCTGGGGCAAATCGGCCAGTTGATCCAGATAGGATTGCTCGAGCTTGCGGCGACGCCACAGTGAACACAGCAAGCGGCGGGCGACGGTACTCAGATACGCCCTGGGCTCCTGGATACGCTCCAGTTGCCGGGCATCCCAGGCACGCAGAAATGTGTCCTGGGTCAGATCAGCCGCATCCTGTGGGCAACGCACCTGTCGCGATAGCCAGCCGCGCAGCCACGCATGATTGTCGTGATACAGACTTGCCAACAGGTTTTTGGGGTCCACAGGGCTAGACACGATAGATAACCAGACTTAAATAGCAATAAGTCGCATTATCGTCGGATAGGAAGTAATTGCAAGTTACAACACTTGTGGAAGTGGCTGGCTCACGATGGTCGCAACGGGACTGGCCAGAAACTGCGCGCCGCCCTCATCGCGAGCAAGCCCGCTCCCACAGACTCAGCGCCCGCCGCCCAGATCCAGAAAGGTGCCTGTGGTGTAGGAAGCCTTGTCCGAGAGCAGCCACACAATCGCTTCGGCCACTTCTTCGGGGCGCCCGCCCCGGCCCATCGGGATGATCGGTTCAAGTTTGCTGACCCGGCCCGGATCGCCGCTCAAGGCATGAAAGTCGGTGAAGATATAGCCGGGGCGCACTGCATTGACCCGGATCCCCTCACCCGCCAGTTCCTTGGACAAGCCCAGGGTGAAGGTGTCGAGCGCGCCCTTGGAGGCCGCGTAGTCGACGTACTCACCCGGCGAACCCAGGCGCGATGCCACCGACGACACATTGACGATATTGCCGCCCTGCCCGCCGTAGCGTGGCGACATGCGCAGCACCGCGTGCTTGGCACAGAGGATCGGGCCCAGCACGTTGGTTTTCAGGGTATGCATGATGCGCAGTTCGGTGAGCTCGTCGACCCGGGACTTGAGCCCCACGGTGCCCGCGTTATTGACCAGCGCCGTGACCGGTCCCAACTGCTCGTCAACTTCAAGAAACAGGCGAATGATTTCATCTTCGTCACTCACATCGGCACGCACCGCGATGGCTTTTGCGCCCAGGGCACGAACCTGCGCCAGCACCTCATGGGCCGCCGCATCATCCGTCAGGTAATTGATGCAAATCCGATAACCCTGTTGCGCCGCCAGCACGGCGGTGGCTGCACCTATGCCGCGGCTGCCGCCGGTGATCACGATGACTTTATCCATAAAAACGTGCTCCCCTTTACTACGATCCAAGTCTGGGGGGCAGAATAACCGCGAAGGCTTTAGTTTGTCAGGTCAGTGTCAGTTTTCTGTCCGCGACGGGCTCGGCGCGATGGATTTCCTGCATGAACTGCTCGGCAGGCAGAGGCTGGCCCAACAGAAAACCCTGCAGTGAATCGCAGCCCAGGGTAGTCAAAAAGCTTTGCTGGGTATCGGTTTCCACACCTTCGGCCACAATCCGCAGCCCCAGTGCCTGGCCCAGCGCAACAATGGCCGACACAATCGCCGCATCGTCGCTGTCATGCTCCAGGTCACGAACAAAACCACGGTCGATCTTCAATTCATTGGCCGGCAGACGCTTGAGGTACATTAGGCTGGAGTAGCCGGTGCCGAAGTCATCAATGGACAGGTCCACGCCCATCTGCGAAAGGCGCTTGAGCACCACCATGCTTGCATCGGCGTCGCTCATGGCGGTGGTTTCGGTGATTTCCAGGGTCAGGCTGTTGGCCGGCAACCGATGCCGCTCCAGCGCCTCGACAACGCTGTCGACCAGCCCGGTGTGGCAGAACTGCAATGCCGACAGGTTGACCGCAATGCGCCAGCCGCTATAACCCTGATCGAACCACACGCGCATCTGGCGGCACGCCTCGTTAAGCACCCAGTCACCAATAGGGATGATCAGCCCCGTTTTCTCCGCGAGGTCGATAAAGCTCTCCGGCAACAGCAAACCCTGCTGCGGATGCTCCCAGCGCAACAAGGCCTCGGCACCTACCGGCTGGCCAGTGCCTGCGTCGAACTTGGGCTGGTAATGCAAGCGAAACTGTTGCAGCAACAGCGCCTGACGCAAGTCTTGCAGCAGTTGCAATTGTTTGCGGGCATTGAAGTTCATCGAGGCATCGAAAAAGCTGTAGCCATTTTTGCCCGTACCCTTGGCGTGATACATCGCCGCATCGGCGTTCATCAGCAGCTCTTCGGCGCTCAAACCGTTACCGGGATACAGCGCGATGCCAACACTCGCGGAAATCAGCAAATCATGCTCGTCGACCCGGAACGCCTTGGACAACAGACTGACCTGGCGCGCAGCCACTTGCGGGGCATCGTCAGGCTCAAGCAAACGCACCAGTAACACAAATTCATCGCCACCGATTCGCGCCAGGGTGTCCTGGCTGCGCAACTGCTCGCGCAAGCGCAAGGCCACTTCACGCAACAGGCGGTCGCCCAGGTGATGGCCGAAAGCGTCGTTTACCGGTTTGAAACCATCGAGGTCGATAAACATCAGCGAGAAGCATCCACCCTGCTCCCTCACCTTGCTCATCGCCTGACCGATACGGTCAGCCAGCAGGATACGGTTAGGCAGCCCGGTCAGGGTGTCGTGCAGGGCCAGTTTCGTAAGCTCCTCATTGGCCAGGGTCAAAGAGTCGGCAAGCACAGCGGTACGGGCATTGAGCCGGTCATCAAAAACCGAGGTCAACAGAGCAATCACCAGCACGGCCAGGCTGGACACCAGCACCAGGTTATCCAGCCCCTTGCCGCTCAAGCCATCCACGGCGGCCCCGCAAAAACTGCCAATGGGAAAATTCGCCGCCGCCATGCCGGTGTAATGCATACCGACAATGGCCAGCCCCATGATGACCGCAGCCGCCCCCCGGATCAGACGCACATAAGGGGTTTTCTTGCGCAGGCGAAACGCAATCGACAGCGCGGCGGCGCAAGCGCCTACCGCGATCAGCAACGACAGGGCAAACAGCGTCGGGTCGTAATCAATCCCCGGCTGCATGCGCAACGCCGCCATGCCGCTGTAGTGCATGGCACTGATGCCCGCACCCATGATCAAGGCGCCGAACAACAATTGCAGTGCCGGCAAGCGCGGCTGACTGACCAGCCACAAGGCAAAGCCTGACGACAGGATAGTCACCAGCAAAGACCACAGGGTAAGCCCCAGGTCGTACCCCAGGGTCAACGGCAACTCCAGCGCAAGCATCCCGATAAAGTGCATCGACCACACGCCAAACCCCATGGCCAGTGCCCCGCCACCGATCCATAGATACACGGCCCGGCCCCTGGCAGTGGCAATACGACCGCTCAGATCAAGGGCGGTGTACGACGCCAGAATGGCAACACACAGGGAGATAAAAACCAGCGAGGGAGAGTAGCTTGCAGAAACCATGGACCTTCTCGTAAGCGGGTGCCGAACAGCATCCATGCCCGGTAAAGGGGCGCGATTGTACTGCTTCCAGACGCTAACGCACCTATGAATGCGACGAAATCCTGCTGGCCTGTTGTTCGTGCGCACTGACGCGCTTTACCTGTTCGATATAACGCGTCACCGCCGCCGACTTTTCAAATCGACGGTAGATCAACGACAGCCACGACTGCGCCTCACACCCTTCAATCGGTCGGTAAATGACATTGGGCAGGCTTATATGGCCGACCACTGATTCAGGGACCACCGCCACGCCCTGGCGCAACGAAACCAGGGCAATCACAGCCACCAGCCCTCCCGGCTGGGGCCCCAGCGCGGGCGCAAAGTCGCCTTGGGCAGCCACCTGCAACGTACCGCTGATTTGCTCCGGCAAAATAAACGTCTCATTTTGCAGATGCTGCGCACTGACGCTTTTAAGACGCGCCAGCCAGCTGTCTGCGGCCAGGGCGAGAACAAATCCCTCGGCCTTGAGACGAATCGCCTCCAGTCCCTCAGGCAAAGTCATGGGTGAGCGCACATAACCCAGATCGAAGCGGCCCTCAGCGACCATCACCGGCAAACTGGCCATCGGTGCTTCGCGCACACTCAAACTGACCTCCGCGCATTCATTGGAAAACCCCTGCACCTGCTGCTGCAAAACCCCTGAGTACACTGCTGACGCCACGTAACCCAGTTCGATATGGCCTGTCTCTCCACGCCCGGCCCGCTGGGCATTGCGCTGGGCCAATTCAAACTGGCGCACCGTGGCCTGCGCCTCGGGCAACAGGGCCCGCCCAGCTTCGGTCAGGCTGACCTGTCGCTGCTGGCGCACAAACAGGCGCACGCCCAGGGCGCTTTCAAGGTCCTGGATTTGCCGCGTCAAGGTCGGCGGCGCAATGCCCAGTACTTCTGCGGCCCGGGTGAAATTGCCCTGCCGGGCAACGGCCAGGAAATAACGAAAATGGCGTATGTCCATAGCAGCATTAGCTCAAAGGTAATGAAGTTCGGGTTTCAGGCTAACAAGCACCGCAGTGCCCGCCCCTACACTGGGGTCATCGCCGCACTGAAGAGACGTGAGCATGACCGTAAAATTAATTGCCTGCAAAGTAATGCTTGAACCGGGCCAGGGGCTAAAACGATGAAAGCTGTCAGCCCGCGCCTGACCCTGCTCACTGCCAGCGCGGTGTGTTCACTCATCGTGCTCGATACCAACATCGTCGCCGTCACCCTGCCCAGCATCGCCCGGGATCTGGGGGCCAGCTTTGTCGATATCGAATGGGTCGTCAGCGCTTACATGCTGGCGTTTGCCGCCCTGCTGTTGCCGGCCGGGAGCATTGCCGACCGCTTCGGTCGTAAAAAGACCCTGCTGTGGGGCTTGAGTATTTTCATCCTTGCGTCCCTCGGCTGCGGCGCGGCGCCCAACAGCCTGCTGCTGGAAATCGCCCGCGCCGTAAAAGGCGTAGGCGCGGCCCTGCTGCTGACCTCGGCGCTGGCCTCGATCGGGCATGCCTTTCACGATGAGGTCGAACGGGCCAAAGCCTGGGCCTTCTGGGGTGCTTGCATGGGGGTGGCCATGACGGCGGCGCCCACCCTCGGCGGGCTGATCACCCAATACCTGGGCTGGCGCTGGATCTTCTACCTCAACCTGCCGGTTGGCCTGCTGCTGATGCTGCTAGTCAGGCATGCCATCGCTGAATCCCGCGACCCGCAATCGGCCCGGCTCGACCCATGGGGCAGCCTGGCCTTCAGCGCCAGTCTGGTGTGTCTGATCTGGGGCCTGATCGAAGCCAATCGCATTGGCTGGAACGCCCCGCTGACCTATGCCCGGATAAGTGCCGGCGTGCTGTTGCTGGTTCTGTTTGTGTTGATCGAATCACTGCAGCGTCGCCCCATGATTGACCTGCAACTGTTTCGCCATCCGCGCTTTATCGGCGCCCTGCTGGGCATGTTTGCCTATGCGGGCTGCGCTCAGGTGATGATGACCTTGCTGCCGTTCTATCTGCAAAACGGCCTGGGCTTGAGCGCTGTCACTTCGGGCCTTGGGATGTTGCCGTTTGCCCTGGCCATGCTGCTCTGCCCGCGTATCGGCGCCCGCCTGGCGTCCCGTTACAGCCCTGCCAGCATGATGGCCGCCGGTTTGACCCTGGTAGGTTGCGGCAACCTGCTCAGTGCCTGGGCGGTGGATCATGGCGGCTACCTGAGCTTTGCGCTGACCACTGCGGTAACGGGTGCCGGGGCGGGTTTGCTCAATGGCGATACGCAGAAAAACATCATGGTCTGCGTGCCACGTGACCGTGTGGGGATGGCGTCCGGCATGAGTACCACCATGCGCTTTAGCGCCATTGTGCTGGCCATCGGCGTATTTGGAGCCCTGCTGGGGAGCCACACCGAGCAACAATTGCACGCCAGCCTCAAGCAGGACGCCGGGCAGTGGCTGGGGCAAAGCCACTTCATTGCTTCGCGGGTAGTGGCCGGTGACATGCCGGGGGCGCTCAGCCAACTGCCACGGGAGGCACACGCACAGATCCAGTCGTTGGCGACCAGCGCCTTTGTGGCGGGGTTTAGTCTGGTCTTGTGGGTGGCGGGGGTGATGGGGCTTCTGGGCGCCCTGGTGGTGGGCACGCTGATGCGCAATCCGATACCGCAATCACGCCTGGCCATAACCCGATAGCCGCCGCACCCCCGCGATCAAAAGCGCTTCAGTCCAGCTCGAACAACCCTGCAGCCCCCATGCCGCCGCCGATGCACATGGCGACCACGACAAACCGGGCGCCACGGCGGCGGCCTTCGAGCAGGCTGTGGCCCACCATCCGGGCTCCCGACATGCCGAACGGATGACCAATGGAAATCGCCCCGCCGTTAACGTTCAGGCGGTCGTTGGGGATCTGCAGGAAGTCGCGGCAGTACACCACCTGGCACGCAAACGCTTCGTTGATTTCCCACAGGTCGATGTCCGATACGGTCAGGCCAAACCGATTGAGCAGTTTTGGAATCGCGAACACCGGGCCAATCCCCATTTCTTCCGGCGCACAGCCACTCACCGCGATCCCGCGATACACGCCCAATGATTCGATCCCGCGCTGTTTGGCTTCGGCACGGCTCATCATCAAGACCGCGGAGGCGCCATCGGAGAACTGCGAGGCGTTGCCCGCCGTGATGAATTCCCCCTGCTGGACCCATTTACCGTCCTTCCAGACCGGCTTGAGTGCCGCCAGATCCTCAAGGGTGGTGGACGGACGATTGCATTCGTCGCGATCCGCGTTCACGTCCTGATAACCGCTGGGCTTGCCTTCTTTGTCAAAGCACAGCTTGCGCGCAGCCAGCGGGACGATTTCGTCACCGAACAGACCACCCGCCTGGGCGGCGGCAGTGCGCTGCTGGCTTTGCAGGGAATACCGGTCCTGTACTTCACGGCTGATGTTGTAGCGGCGAGCCACGATTTCAGCGGTTTCGAGCATCGGGATATAGGCCGTGGGCATGCATTCAAGCACCGCCTCGGACTGTGCACGGTAGGTGTTTTTGTACTTGTTCTGGGTCAGGGACAATGACTCCACACCACCGGCCACGGCGATCGACATTTCGCCGGTCATGATGCCTTTGGCAGCCACCCCGATACTCATCAGGCCCGAGGCGCACATGCGGTCAATCGCCATGCCCGGCACGGTATTGGGCAGGCCGCCGGTGTTGGCACACAAGCGTCCGATGTTGTAGCCCTGGGTGCCTTGCTGGGCGGCGGCGCCCATGATCACGTCTTCCACCGAGCCCGGTTCTATCCCGGCGCGCTCGACGACGGCGCGTACCACGTGCCCGCCCAGCACCGGCGCTTCAGTGTCGTTGAACGAGCCCCGGAAAGACTTGGTCAAGGCAGTTCGGGCCGTGGATACAATCACAACGTCATTCAGGTTCATGTTCAGGGCTCACTTCTCAATAGGGTTGAAGGTGTAACGGCTGATGGTGTCCACCACGCAGCCGGGGCGCTCGCTGCCCTCGATCTCGACACTGATGCGAACCACTGCCTGCACTGCCTGGCCCAGTGCCTCGACCTCCACAATCTGGCCATGCCCGCGCACCCGCGAACCGACCTTGACCGCAGCCGGAAAGCGCAACCGGTCACTGCCGTAATTGACACCCATTGCCAGGTTTTCGAACTGCATCAGTTGCGGCATGAACAGATTGGCCAGTGCCAGGGTCAGGTAGCCGTGGGCAATGCAGGCACCGAACGGCCCTTTGGCGGCACGCTCAGGGTCTACATGGATCCACTGGTGATCGCCCGTGGCCTCGGCAAACAGGTTGATCCGCTCCTGGGTCAGCACAAGCCAGTCGGTGTGCCCCAGGTCTTGCCCACGTGCGGCGAGCAACTGCCCGGCGCTGCTAAATAGCGTACTCATGCTGTGATCCTCAGGCCTGTTGCGAGCTGACAGGCAGCACTTCGCCAACCATGTATGAGGCGTAATCGCTGGCCAGGAACACCATGACGTTGGCCACTTCCCATACTTCGGCGGCGCGACCGAAGGCTTCGCGGCTGGTCAGTTGCTCCAGCAGTTCACTGCTGGAGGCTTTTTTCAGGAAGTCATGCAAGGCAATGGACGGCGCCACGGCGTTGATCCGCACCCCGCTCTCGGCCGCTTCCAGCGCACTGCAACGGGTCAGGGCCATGACCCCGGCCTTGGCGGCGGCGTAGTGGGCCTGTTCTTTCTGCGCCCGCCATCCCAGCACCGAGGCGTTGTTGACGATGGCCCCGGCGCCACGGCGCTCCATGTGCGGAAGCATGGCGCGGGTCATGCGCATGGTGCCGGTCAGAGTGATATCCAGCACGGAGGACCACTGTTGATCGGTCATTTCGGTGAGGCGTACCTGGCCGCCAAGACCTGCGTTATTGATCAGCACATCGACCCCGCCCAAGGCTTCTTCAGCTGCGGCGACCAACGCTTGTACATCGGCTTCGACGGTGACGTTGCACAGCTGGCCGTACACCGCCTGCAATCCGGTTTCAGCCTTGAGACGCTCGACCGCTTCTTCGAGGCGGCGCGGATGAATATCGGAAATCATCAAGGCGCGGCAGCCTTCTTCGGCGCAGCGTTTGGCAGCGGCATAACCGATACCTGCGCCAGCGGCGGCGGTGATCAAGATCGACTTGCCGGCGAGCAACTGGTGGCCGGGCACGTAAGGAGGCGCTTGTCTCATGGTTGAAATCTCTATTTATCTAAAATCAAAAGCCCCTCTCCCTAGCCCTCTCCCGGAGGGAGAGGGGACTGACCGCACGCGGCTTCAAAAACACCGACAATCAGCCCCCTCTCCCTCCGGGAGAGGGTTGGGGTGAGGGATATCAGCTACCCCACACCCTTTGCGGTGCAGGTGCTTCTGCCAGGATCTGGCCCATGGCTACACCGACTTCTTCTGGCTGCAGTTGCGCGCCCTTGTCGCGGGTCACGCCGGTGCGCCAACCATCGCCCACGGACAATCGCCCGCCCTGGCTTTCGATGATTTGCCCGGTCACATCCCCCGACAGTTCGCTGCCCAACCACACCACCAGCGGCGCAACGTTTTCCGGGGCCCAGGCGTCGAAAGCTCCGTCTTCGGGCTTTTTCACCAGGTCCGGCATCGCGCTCTCGGTCATCGAGGTGCGTGCCGCCGGGGCCAGGGCATTGGCGGTAACGCCGTAACGCGCCAGTTCAGCCGCCTGCACCAGGGTCAGCGCTGCGATTGCGCCTTTGGCAGCGCTGTAGTTGGACTGCCCGACCGAGCCCTGCAAGCCCGCTCCCGACGTGGTATTGATGATTCTTGCGGCCACCGGCTGGCCGGCCTTGGCCAGGTCACGCCAGCGTTTGCCAAGGATGTTGGCCAGGCAGAAATGCCCCTTGAGGTGCACGCGCATCACGGCATCCCAATCGTCCTCGCTGAGGCTGATAAACATGCGGTCGCGCAAAATACCGGCGTTGTTGACCACCACATGCACTTCGCCGAATGCAGCCAGGGCCGCATCCACGATCTGTTGTGCCGTGGCCAGGGTGGTGATGTCATCCGCGTTGGCGATGGCCTGGCCACCTGCCTCGCGAATCTGCGCGACCACTTCTTCAGCGGCTTCGCGGCGAATATCGTTGACCACCACGTTGGCACCCTGCCCGGCGAAAGCCAGCGCATAGGCACGGCCCAGTCCACCGCCCGCGCCCGTGATGATGACGGTACGTCCTGCACAAATTGCCATGTCAATGCTCCTAGAGGCGTTCAATAATCGTCACGTTGGCTTGCCCACCGCCTTCGCACATGGTCTGCAGGCCATAGCGGCCGCCGCTTTGCTCCAGCTGGTTAAGCAGGCTGGTCATCAACCGTGCCCCGCTGGCACCCAGTGGATGCCCCAGGGCAATTGCGCCGCCGTTGGCATTGGTTCTGGCGGGGTCAAAATCCAGTTCCTTGGCCCAGGCCATGACCACCGAGGCGAACGCTTCGTTGATCTCGACCCGGTCAATGTCAGCGATGTTCATGCCGGCTTTTTTCAGCGCGGCGCGGGTGGCGGCAATCGGCGCGGTCAGGTGCCAGATCGGGTCGTCGCCCAGCACCGAGAGGTGGTGGATTCGCGCCCGTGGTGTCAGGTTGTAGCGCTTGAGTGCCGCCTCAGAAACCACCAGCAAAGCGGCCGAGGCGTCGCAGGTCTGGCTGGAAACTGCAGCAGTGATCGACGGAAACTCGGCAGACACCGGCTCCAGCTCGGCCATTTTTGCCAGGCTGGTGTGGCGCGGCGTTTCGTCGTCCCATACCCCTTCACAGGGCACGATCTCGTTCACCAAACGGCGCCCGGCAATGGCATCCAGCGCCCGGCGATGGCTTTCAAGTGCGTAGGCTTCCATTTGCTGGCGGCTGATATTCCAGTGATCCGCAATGCGCTGAGCGGCGTAAAACTGGTTGACCGGCTGATCGCCAAAGCGCGCCCGCCACCCCTTGCTGCCGGAAAACGGGTCACTGAAACCCAGCGGCTGACCGGCCAGCATCGCCGACGAAATCGGGATCTGGGTCATGGTCTGTACGCCGCCTACGGCAATCACATCCTGGGTGCCACTCATCACGGCTTGCGCGGCAAAATGCAGTGCCTGCTGCGAGGAACCGCACTGGCGGTCAATGGTGGTGCCAGGCACGTTGAGTGGCAGCCCTGCGGCCAGCCAACTGGTGCGGGCGATATCACCGGCCTGGGAGCCGATGGTGTCGACGCACCCAAAAATCACGTCGTCATATTCGTCCGCCGGGATCTGGTTGCGCTCGACCAGTGCCTTGAGCACATGGGCACCCAGATCTATTGCATGGACATGGGCCAATCCGCCCTTGCGCTTGCCGGTAGGGCTGCGCAGCGCGTCAACAATATAGGCTTGGGGCATCGATCAATCCTCAAACGTGTGACCGGGGCCCAGAGGCGCCGCGCCACTCAATACATACTCGGCCACACGGGTCTTGTGCAGCGCACGGTCGCCCCAGGCGCTGTCCAGTGCCCAGGCGCGTTTCATGAACATCTGCAGGTCGACTTCCCAGGTGTACCCCATCGCGCCATGTACCTGAATACCGTGGCGAGCCGCCAGCCAGCTTGCTTCACAGCTGGCCAGACGCGCCTGGGACACCCACACGGCTGCATTCGGCTCGTTATGAGCCAGGGCGTAAGCGGCGCGATACAGCACCGGCTTGGCGAATTCGAGCTGGGTGGCAACGTCGGCCAGGTGGTGTTTGACCGCCTGAAAACTGCCGATCGGCTTGCCGAACTGTTTGCGCTGCGCGGCGTAATCCACCGACAGATCCAGCATGCGTTGCGCCAGCCCGAGCAACTGTCCGGCCACCGACAGCGCGCCACGGTTCAGCGTCTGCGACCACAGTTCACGGCCCTGTTCGCCCTGCGCCACCTGCGTCGCAGCACAAGGTTGCCAGCTGACCTGCGCCAGACGCCGAGAGGCATCCAGGCTGCTGTGACCCTGGACATCCACCTGGCTGCGAGGTACGGCGTGAACTTCATCGCCATGGGCCAGTAGCAACAGATCAGCATGGGCGGCATCCGCCACCAGCGGATTGACCGGGTGCCCGATGGCAACCCGCAAGCTGCCATCGGCTATACCCTCCAGCCACTCGCCGCGCTGGGCAACGCTTTCGGGCAAGCCCGCGATCAGGGCGCTGGCCACATAAGCGGTATCGGCCAGCGAATCAGGTATGGCGTAGTAACCCAACTCCTGCGTCATCAAGGCCCAGGCCACGTCATCCATGCCCAGGCCACCAAAGGCTTCAGGAATCGACAGTGCCGTAAGGCCCTGCTCGGCAATTTTGTTGCGCAGATCCGGGGAACGGCCGACATCGGTTTCCCAGATTTCACGGAGCATTTCCGGCGCGGCTTCAGTCATCAGAAAACGGCTGATGGCTTCGCGGAAGGTTTGCTGGTCATCGGTAAAGGTAAAGTCCATCCCCGGCCTCACTTCGGCAGACCGAGCATGCGCTCGGCAATGATATTGCGCTGAATCTCGTTGGTGCCTGCGTAGATGGGACCTGCCTGAGCAAACAGAAAGCCCTCCAGCCAGTCGTGACCGTCTGCCGATTTACCGGTCAGTTCGCCACTGGCACCCAGAATGCGCATGGCGGTTTCGTGCATGCGCAGATCAAGTTCCGACCAGATGATTTTGTTGGTGCTCGACTCAGCGCCAATCTGCGCCCCACGGCTCAGTCGGCCCACGGTGTGGTAAGCAGACAAGGCGTAGGCTTGCGCATCCATCCAGGCCTTGCACACTGCATCACCCAGGCTTGGGTCACGGTCGGCACTGGCACGGTTGGCCTGATACAGCTCCACCAGTTTGCGCGCCGTGTACTGAAAACGCGCCGGTGAACGCAACAGCAGGCCGCGCTCGAAACCGGCGGTGGCCATAGCCACATGCCAGCCCTGCCCTTCATCGCCAATGCGATTTTCCAGCGGGATGCGCACGTCATCGAAGAACACTTCGGCAAAGGCGTCCTTGCCGTTCAGGGCCTTGATGGGACGCACCGTCACACCCGGCGCATTGAGCGGCACCATGACAAATGACAACCCGTGGTGACGGCTAGAAGTGGGATCACTGCGAAACAAACCAAACAGCCAGTCCGCAAAAATGGCCCGGGTCGACCAGGTTTTCTGGCCATTGAGCACATAGCCCTCGCCATCACGGGTGGCCTTGCTGGTGATCGCAGCCATGTCGGAACCGGCGTTTGGCTCGGACCAGCCCTGGGCCCACATGTCGGCACTGGCCGCCATGCGCGGCAGAAAGCGTTTTTTCTGTGCTTCGGTGCCGAACTCCATCAGGGTGGGCCCGAGCAATAACTGGCCGTTCTGATTGACCCGCATGGGGGCGCCCGCACCGTAATATTCTTCTTCGAAAATCAGCCACTCGATCAGATCGCAGCCACGGCCACCCAGTTCGGTGGGCCACATCACCATCGACAGACGACTGTCGAACAACTTGGCTTCCCACTGGCGATGCTGCTCAAAGCCTTCGCGGGTGTCGTAACTGGCGAGGGGTTCAGACGGCAGATTAGCCGCCAGCCATTGCCTGACCTCCTGACGGAAAGCCTTTTGTTTGGGCGAATAAGTCAGTTCCATGGTCGGTTCCTCAGAACTTGGCGTCGCGTTTTTCAACGAACGCACGGCGAGTTTCGGCGGAGTCCGCACTGGTGTAGGCCTGAAGCGTAAAACCCTGCTCCCAGCGATATTTGTCTTCCAGGTTGCCGTCTTCGATACCGTTCAACGCTTCTTTGGCGATGCGGATCATGGCGGGGCTTTTGCCCGCGATTTTGTGGGCAATGTGCAGCGCGGTTTCACGCAGTTGCTCACGGGGCACTACGCGCTCGATAAAGCCGTACTGCTGGGCTTCTACAGCGCCGATCTTGTCGCCGGTAAAAAACAGATAACGCACTTTTTGTACCGGGAACAAACGCTGCAGATGGGCACCACCGCCCATCGCGCCGCGGTCTACTTCCGGCAGGGCAAACGTGGCGCAATCGGAAGCCACGACGATATCGGCGGCGCCGGTAATCCCGATCCCGCCACCCAGTACAAAACCGTGAACCGCGACAATCACCGGCACCGGGTTGCGATGCACCGCCTTGAAGGTGGCGTAGTTGCCTGCGTTGACCTTGACGATCAGTTCCGGGTGGGCGTCGAGTTCCTTGATATCGACCCCTGCGCAAAAACCGCGGCCCTCGGCACGAATCACAATCACGCGGACCTCAGGATCCTGGCCAAGCGCTTCCAGGGTATGCGCCAGGTCCAGCCACTCTTGGCTGTTGAGGGCATTGACGGGCGGCCTGTCGATCACCAGTTCAGCGACGCCTGCGTCGATACTGGTGTGAAATGCGGTATGAGTTGCGCTGTTCACATGTGCTCCCGGGTTGGCAAAGGCATGGGAGCAGTATGGGAACGCGCCGGGGGTGGATCATCGTCCGTTGAGACTAAACAGTTGCCAGCCGCGTGCCCTGCGCAGGAGCGAGCCAAAGCTGCTCTGCGCACGGCACGTTATCTAGGGTTACCCATCAACAATTGCTTTGGCGGTGTTGTTAAGCAAGTCGTGTACGCGCTGAACCTCTGCGGGGCTCCAGTGCCCCTGATGCAGTTGCAGGGCATGGCGCAAATTGTGCATCGCCTCATATATCTCTGCCGGTCGGTCATGGCCCCGCAGCGAGCGTCGACTTACATCAATGCGCATGTGCACACCATTAAGGAAACTCCGAACAAGTCTCCAAGTATGCTGAAATACAGCCTCACCACCTGCCCCGAGTGCGTCATGAGCCAGATGAGCTTTTCCGATTTCAAATACGCGGGCAAGCGCAAGCAAACACGCCGCGAACGGTTCCTCGCCGAGATGGATCAGGTCGTGCCCTGGAGCGGTTTACTGGCGTTGATCGAGCCGTATTATCCGAAGGCTGGTGGTGGCCGAAAACCGTATCCGCTGGAAACCATGCTGCGCATTCACTTGCTGCAAAACTGGTTCTCGCTGAGCGATCCTGCCATGG
>NZ_JCBCUZ010000004.1:0-308856 GCF_059862735.1 Pseudomonas sp. MF06569
GTGTGGGAGCGGGCTTGCTCGCGATGGCATCACCGCGATTACCCTGACACTCCGGGTCGCCTGCATCGCGAGCAAGCCCGCTCCCACAGGGTGTAGTGGAACCCCGTGGGAGCGGTTGCTGTCAGCGTCGTTGTTGCAGTAGCAAGTTGTTGAATCCGCCGCCCGCCAATTGCTTTTGGGCCACGGTCAATTGATCGCGGTTGCTGAACGGACCGACCAGCACCCGGTACCAGGTTTCGTCTTTTACCGTACCGGCCTCAACCGTAGCGGTCTGGCCCAGCAGGATGATTTGCGCCCGTACCTTTTCAGCATCGGCCTGTTTGCGGAACGAGCCCGCTTGCAGGAAGAACTTGGTGACCGGCGCCGCTTTTACGACAGGCGGCGCAGGAGGCGGTGTAATACCGCTCAGGGCTGCCTGGGCGCGGGCGGTGTCGATTTTTGCAGCTTCAGCCGGCGTGACCGGTGCCAGCGGCGCGGTTTGCGGCGTTGGCAGGGTCTTCTCGGGTACGGCTTCTGGCGGCACGATCACTTCAGACTCGGGCAGCAGGGTGTAGAAGTCGTACTTGGGTTTGGCCGGCTGGGTCGGGTTAGGCGCAGTCTTGTTGGCTTCCGCCGCTTTCGTGGCTTTGACCTGCTCTTGCTTGACCCGTTTGACGTCGTCGCCCTGGCCGGGCTCAAGCTTCATCAAAAACACGATAAATGCGCCAACGGTCAGGCCGATGGCCATCCATAGCCAGCCCGGAATCGGCTTTTTAGCCGGTGCCTGGTACCGACTGGCGCCGCGCTTGGGTGCAGGTTTTTTCTTGGCGGCCAACTTACATGCGCTCCAGAGTTTCCAGACCCAGCAGTTCCAGGCCTTGCTTTAGGGTACGGCCCGCCAGAGCAGCCAGGCGCAAGCGGCTTTGTTTTTGCGCTTCGTTTTCTGCGCTCAGGATCGGGCAGTTCTCGTAGAAGCTGGAGAAAAGCCCGGCTACTTCGTACAGGTAGGTGCAGAGGGTGTGCGGGGTGCCTTTTTCAGCAACGTTGTTCAACACTTCACCGAACTGTGCCAGCTTGGCTGCCAGTTCATGCTCTTGCGCAGCTTCAAGCACGATCTGACCCTGAACCTCTTCGAAGCCCTTGCCCAGCTTACGGAATACGCCCGCGACACGGGTGTAGGCATACAGCAGGTAAGGTGCGGTATTGCCTTCAAAGTTCAACATCAGGTCGAAGTTGAAGCTGTAGTCACTGGTGCGGTGCTTGGACAGGTCCGCGTATTTCACGGCGCCAATCCCGACAACTTTGGCGATGGCGCGCAGTTCGTCTTCCGCCAGCTCCGGGTTTTTCTCTTTGACCAGCGTGTAGGCGCGCTCTTTGGCTTCGTTGAGCAGGTCGATCAGTTTGACCGTACCGCCATCACGGGTCTTGAATGGACGGCCATCAGCGCCGTTCATGGTGCCGAAGCCCATGTGCTCCATTTCCATCGGATGGGTGATGAAACCGGCCTTGCGGGCTACGGCAAACACTTGCTGGAAGTGCAGGGCCTGACGCTGGTCGACGAAGTACAGGGCGCGATCAGCTTTCAATACGCCGCTGCGATAGCGGATGGCTGCCAGGTCGGTAGTCGCGTACAGATAGCCACCGTCTGCTTTGACGATGATGACCGGCAGGGGCTCGCCGTCGGCATTTTTGAACTCGTCGAGGAATACGCACTGGGCGCCATTGCTCTCGACCAGCATGCCTTTGGCCTTGAGGTCGTTAACTACGTTGATCAGGTCGTCGTTGTAGGCGCTTTCGCCCATCACGTCGGCCATGGTCAATTTTACGTTCAACTGCTCGTAGATTTTCTGGCAGTGCGACAGCGAGATGTCCTTGAACTTGGTCCACAGCGCCAGGCAGTCCGGATCGCCGGCTTGGAGTTTGACCACCAGGCTACGGGCGCGATCGGCAAATTCCGGCGACTCGTCAAAACGTTTCTTGGCGGCGCGGTAGAAGTTCTCCAGGTCACTCAGCTCGTCGCTGGTGATCGGGTTTTCTTCCAGGTAGGCCATCAGCATGCCGAACTGGGTGCCCCAGTCGCCTACGTGGTTTTGACGAATCACGTCGTCGCCCAGGAACTCCAGCACGCGGGCCACGCCGTCGCCAATGATGGTGGAGCGCAAGTGGCCCACGTGCATCTCTTTGGCCAGGTTGGGCGCCGACATATCGACCACGGTGCGCATGGCTGGAGTGGCTTTGCGCACGCCGATTTTTGGATCGGCCAGGGCTGCGTCCAGGCGCGAGGCCAGGGCCTGGGTGTTCTGGAAGAAGTTCAGGAAGCCGGGGCCTGCAATTTCGGTCTTGCTGATTTGCTCATCGGCCGGCAGTGCGGCGATGATTTTTTCAGCCAGATCACGGGGCTTCATGCCCGCAGGCTTGGCCAGCATCATGGCGATATTGCTGGCGAAGTCGCCGTGGGTTTTGTCACGGGCGTTTTCCACCTGAATCGCTGGCGTCAGGCCTTCAGGCAACACACCTTCTGTGACGAGTTGAGCTAGGGCTTGTTGAATCAGCTGGCGAATGGTGTCTTTCATGGTCTTCTCTTTCGACCGCAAGCGCGGTAGCGCTTCAGTGCGCAGGTGGAAAAACTGGGCATTATCCGTTGCCGGGTCGGCCTTGCCAACCATAGCAGGCGGGTTATGGATCTGCGGTGTTCGGTTATTACCGCAAAACGGTGGGAGCGGGTGTCATGAGGTCACTCAATAAAGGTCTACCGGATCCACATCCAGAGACCAGCGAACCTGGCGACCGCTGGGCATTTGTTCAAGGGCCAGCAGCCATTGGCTCAGCAATCGATGCAGCGGCCCCCTGGCGTTGGCTTGCAGTAACAACTGGGCGCGGTAGCGCCCCGCGCGGCGTTCCATCGGTGCGGGCACCGGACCGAGCAGTTCGATGCCGCCCAGGTTCAATTCGGCCAGCAGGCGTTCAGCCTCGGTGCAGGCCTCATCCAGAAAACCTTCCGCCTGTCCGGGTTTGTGGGCTTCGGCACGCAGCAGCGCCAAATGCGCGAAAGGTGGCAGCCCCGCAGCCCGACGCTCGCTCAAAGCCTGTTCGGCAAAGGCAAAATAGCCCTGCTCAGTGAGCTGGATCAACAACGGATGGTCGGCCAGATGGGTCTGGATGATTACCTTGCCCGGCTCTTCGGCGCGGCCCGCACGGCCTGCGACTTGAACGATGAGTTGGGCCATGCGCTCGCTGGCGCGAAAATCACCGGAGAACAGGCCGCCATCGGCATCCAGAATCGAGACCAGCGTCACCCGTGGGAAGTGATGGCCTTTTGCGAGCATTTGCGTGCCGATCAAAATGCACGGTTGACCCTTTTGAATGGTGGCAAACAACTGGTTCATCGCGTCTTTGCGCGAGGTGCTGTCGCGATCGACCCGCAGCACGGGGTAGTCGGGGAACAAAATCCCCAGCCGCTCTTCAGCGCGCTCAGTCCCTGCGCCTACCGGGCGTAAATCAACCTTGCCGCATTGCGGGCAATTGCGTGGAACGCGCTCGACGTAGCCGCAGTGGTGGCAGCGCAGTTCGCCGGAGCGCTGATGAACGGTCATGCGCGCATCGCAGCGTTGGCACTCCGACATCCAGCCGCAGTCATGGCATAACAGTGTGGGGGCAAAGCCGCGGCGGTTCAGAAACACCAGGACTTGTTGGCCGGCAGCGAGAGTCTGACCGATGGCTTGTTGCATCGGGCCGGATATCCCGCTGTCCAGCGGGCGGCTTTTCACATCAAGACGCAGGAAGCGCGGTTGTTTGGCCCCGCCAGCGCGCTCATTCAACCGCAGCAGGCCATAACGACCGGTGTAGGCGTTGTGCAGGCTTTCAAGAGAAGGTGTCGCGGAGCCCAGCACGATGGTAATGTTTTCCTGCCGAGCTCGAACCAGCGCCAGGTCTCGGGCGTGATAGCGCAAACCTTCCTGCTGTTTATAAGAGCCGTCATGCTCTTCGTCGATGATGATCAGCCCGGGGTTTTTCATCGGGGTGAACAGCGCAGAACGAGTGCCAATAATAATGTCGGCCTCGCCATCCCGTGCCGCCAGCCAGCTTTCAAGGCGCTCACGGTCGTTGACCGCCGAATGCACTAGGGCGATGCGCGCATTGAAGCGTTGCTCGAAACGGGCCAGGGTTTGCGGACCAAGGTTGATTTCGGGGATCAACACCAGTGCCTGCTTGCCCGCCTGCAGAGTCTCGCGGATCAACTGCAAATACACTTCGGTCTTGCCGCTGCCGGTCACTCCGGCCAGCAAGAAGGCATGGAAGTGGTCAAAACCTGCGCGAATCGCTTCGTAGGCCGCCCGTTGCTCGCTGTTGAGCGGTAGCTCGGGCTGGGCCAGCCAATGTTCGTGACGCTCGCTGGGTGCGTGCCGGCGCACTTCAACGGTCACCAGTTCTTTGGCCAGCAGCAGGTCGAGGCTGTCTTTGCTCAGCATCAGCTTGCTCAATAGTTGATGCGCCACACCGTGGGGGTGTTGGGCAAGCGTGGCCAGTGCTTCACGCTGGCGCGGTGCGCGGGCGATGCGCGGATCGTCCATTCGGGCGCCGGGGGCTATCTGCCAGAAACGCTCCTGGCGAGTCTCGGCCAGTTCACCCTGGCGCAGCAAAACCGGCAGCGCCCAGCTCAGGGTGTCGCCCAGGCTGTGCTGGTAATACTGGGACGTCCACAGGCACAGCTTAAATAAGGAAGCCGGCAGCGGCGGCACGGCGTCGAGCAGAGCAATCGCCGGTTTGAGCTTGTCGGCCGGGACTTCGCTGTGATCGACCACTTCGACCAGGATGCCGATCATCTCGCGTCGCCCAAACGGCACCCGCAGGCGCATGCCCGGCTGGAGTTGACTGCGCAGCACGCCAGCAGGCGCCCGGTAATCAAACAGTCGGCGCAGGGGGGAAGGCAGGGCAAGGCGCAAAATGGCGTCGGGCACGCGGGGCTCTCAAGTGATGAACGGCAAAGATGGCCCGGAGCCTAGCAGACAAAGCCCTGCGGGACTAAAAGGCCAGGTGCTGAAAGATGAATGATTTTTGATGGAGCATGCTTGGCCGCTTGCGTCAATGCAAAGGTCTGGTATTATCGGCGCCCTAATTTTACGTGCGGTATTCAACAATGGTGTTGAGTGGCGGCACGCTAGCCCGAGGAATACCCCATGAAAGCCGATATCCATCCAGCGTACGAAACAATCCTGGTAACTTGCAGCTGCGGCAACAAGTTCGAAACTCGTTCGAACCTGTGCAAGCCACTGGGCACTGACGTATGCAACGAGTGCCACCCGTTCTACACCGGTAAGCAGAAGACTCTGGACATTGGCGGTCGTGTTGATCGCTTCAAGACTCGTTTTGGTGCTTTCGGCGCTAAAGCAGCAGCTCCAGCAGCAGAAGCAGAAAAAGCAGCCGAGTAAGGCTGATGACCTTGAGCAGCCTTTCGGGTCTGGTCAGGTTATTGAAAAAGGCGTCCCTTGCGGGCGCCTTTTTTATGCCTGCGATTTGGTTTTCCGGCGCTTGGGCTGCGCCGCTTTGCCCGGCCCCTGGCGCTGTTTCCTACGCGTTGGTAGAGCGCGTGTCCGACGGCGACACCCTGCGTCTGAAGGATGGTCGCAGCGTGCGCATGATCGGCATCAATGCTCCGGAAACAGGTAAAAAAGGCCAGTCCGCCGAGCCTTTTGCTGACGCAGCCCACAAACGCCTGCAAGCGCTGGTTGCGCGCAGCGATGGCCGGGTCGGGCTGTTGGCGGGTACGCAGGCCCAGGACCGTTATGGTCGTACCCTGGCCCATGTGTTTGGTGCTGATGGCAGCAATCTTGAAGCCCAGCTGCTGGCAGATGGCCTTGGATATCAGGTGGCGATAGCGCCCAATGTCGCACTGCTCGATTGTCAGCAAGCGGCTGAGCGCAGTGCCCGGGCAGCAGGCTTGGGGCTTTGGCGGCAATCGCCGGTGCTGGCGCCGCAGCAAATCAGCCGTTCAGGCTTTGCTCTGGTGGGCGGCAAGGTCGACAAGGTGCAGCGCAATCGTGGGGGGCTTTGGATCGATATGCAGGGTGGTTTGGTGCTGCATATTGCACCCAATCAGTTGGCCAATTTCGATCAGAAAACCCTTGCTGGCCTGCAAGGTACACAGGTCGAGGCCAGAGGCTGGGTGCTGGATCGTTCGCGTCGAGGCGGGTTAAAGGAAGGGCAGGCGCGCTGGATGTTGTCTTTGACTCATCCGGGGATGCTGAAAGTGGCAGTGCATTAAAAATTGTAGACAATTTTTAATATAGATTGTGAACACTCTAGCCCTTATGGGGCGCGGCTCTTGGGCCAAAGTCGTAAGGCAAAGCCCTTGACACTGCTGACTGGTCAGTCTTGTCGGGACTTTGCGACACGCGTATGCTCGGCGATTCGTCTGTCCAACAGCAAAAAAGCGGAATGCCCACATGTCTGATTTGAAAACCGCCGCTCTCGAATACCATGCCCAGCCCCGTCCAGGGAAACTGAGTGTCGAGCTCACCAAACCTACCGCTACAGCCCGCGATCTAGCGCTGGCTTACAGCCCGGGTGTAGCCGAACCAGTACGCGAAATCGCCCGCGACCCTGAACTTGCCTACAAATACACTGGCAAAGGCAACCTGGTAGCCGTGATTTCCGATGGCACCGCTATTCTGGGCTTGGGTAACCTCGGCCCATTGGCCTCCAAGCCTGTTATGGAAGGCAAAGGCGTGTTGTTCAAGCGCTTTGCCGGTATCGATGTATTCGATATCGAAGTTGACTCCGAGAGCCCACAGGCTTTCATCGACACCGTAAAACGCATCTCCATCACCTTCGGCGGCATCAACCTCGAAGACATCAAGGCACCTGAGTGCTTTGAGATCGAACGTGCTCTGATCGAGCAGTGCGATATTCCTGTATTCCACGATGACCAGCACGGCACCGCTATCGTGACCGCGGCCGGCATGATCAACGCCCTGGAAATCGCTGGCAAGACCCTGTCTGACGCCAAGATCGTTTGCCTGGGCGCCGGTGCAGCAGCCATCTCCTGCATGAAGTTGCTGGTGAGCATGGGTGCAACCATCGAAAACATCTACATGATCGACCGCACCGGTGTGATCCACTCCGGCCGTGACGATCTGAACCAGTACAAGGCGGTATTCGCCCACGCAACCGAGAAGCGCACCCTGGCTGACGCCATGAACGGCGCAGACGTGTTCGTTGGCCTGTCGGGTCCGAACCTGCTGAGCGCTGAAGACTTGCTGCGCATGGCACCTAACCCGATCGTGTTCGCGTGCTCGAACCCTGATCCGGAAATCTCGCCGGAACTGGCTCATGCCACCCGTGACGACGTGATCATGGCCACCGGTCGTTCGGACTACCCGAACCAGGTCAACAACGTACTGGGTTTCCCGTTCATCTTCCGTGGTGCTCTGGACGTTCGCGCCAAGCGCATCAACGAAGAAATGAAAATCGCAGCGGCCAATGCGCTTCGTGAACTGGCCAAACTGCCAGTGCCACAAGAAGTGTGTGACGCCTACGGCGGCATCAAGCTGGAATTCGGTCGTGAGTACATCATCCCGAAACCAATGGACGTGCGCCTGATCACCCTGATCTCCGACGCAGTTGCCAAAGCGGCTATCGAGACCGGTGTTGCAACCCTGCCATACCCGAAGAACTACCCGCTCAAAAGCGTTGATGACGTCTTCAACGGCTAAACCCGTGTAGCGTGTCAACTCAAGCCCCGGCGCTGCAAAGCGTCGGGGCTTTTTAGTTTTTGCAGGGTGGGATTATTTAACCAACTCGTAGGAATACGGGATTATTCCACATAAAAAATAGGATCTTTCTTACATAAAGTCCCGCGATCATCCGTTAGCGTCACTCCTTTATTTTAAGGGTGCTTTTTTCTGAAGTTTGCCCTCTGTGCCTATAGGAATCACGGATGTTCACGCCCTCACGTCAGAAGCGTAATAGCAGGACCAGTTTTCAATTGATTGACGAGCGAGGCGCAGGCGAGCCCTATGCAGGGTTGGCCTATGAACTCGTAGACAGGGAAGGAAAGAAGCACAGCGGCCATCTGGATGCCACTGGAGGCGGTGAGGTTGGCAATCATCTTGTAGAGCCGGTTGCCATCACGTTCAGGCAGCTATACAGCGGTCGCAACGATGTGTATTCGCGGCTAATCGATCGCAAGCATTACCCCCTCAAGATTACCGAGCTTCAGGTCAGGGCCGAGCACACCCGATACCTCAATAAAAACGGCGCCCGCACGCAGCATAAGCCGCTACCTATGGATGCCTGTACCGATTACTTCCAGGTTGAAGTCCGACACCTTGTCGAGCATGTTTCGCACTTGCCGCCTATGGTCGATTGTCACCATCCCCTTGAACGCGGCCCACTTGGGGTATCCCTGGCTGTCGGTCGTCATGCCTTGCTGGAAGTTCGGCCCTTGCGAGCCTTGTGCCCGTTGCTGTCTACCGATTCGCAGTTTTGCGCGTTGAACCTTTACCAGTTGGCATTGATGGCCACGCTGAGCAATTGTCCTTTCGAACACGCCACGGGCAAGTCGCGAGTGACCACGCCCTGTGCGGAGTTGAGCATGGGGGACTGGCAGGTCAGCCCGGAGCAGGCCAAGTCCTATTACCCGCTGTATGAAGAGGTGGCGTACTCCAGGCGACTGGAAATTGTACCTTTTGACCCTGTGCTGTATCCGGTCAATAACCCTCTTGGCGGGGCGGATCAGCAGACCCCGGCCACTGTGCATTTTCGCGGTGATATTCGTTTTGGATCAAAAGGTACAAGCGCACAAACCTTTGTGACCCATAACGACAAAGTCATTTTGATAGCTGTTCGAGGCACCTGCTCCTGGTCCGACCTCTTGCAGGATGCCGATGCCCCTCAAGTGCCGTTTGAAGAAGGCGAGGGCAAGGTGCATGGCGGTTTTTACGAAGCTGCACGGCAGGCGTTTGAGCTTGTTGATGCTTATCTGGATAAATTCCATGCGGGGCAAAAAGTACTGGTCTGTGGTCACAGCCAGGGAGGGGCAATTGGTTTGATCCTTGCGCAAATGCTGCGTTTGCGCCGGGCTTGCGACGTGCAGCTCTACACCTATGGAGCTCCTCGTGCAGCAGATGGGGCCTTCGTCAATGCAGCCAGTGGGCTGGTGCATCAGCGCATGGTCAACCATCACGACCCGATCCCCAGTGTCCCTGGAAGCTGGATGAACAGCCCGTTATCGGATTATCGCGCAGGTTCGGTGCTCAGCTTTACGAATGTGCCTGCAGGTTTTGGGGTGTTTGTGGCAGGCCTGAGCCAATTGCTTGGGGAGCCTTATCAGCATCACGGAACCTTGCGTCACTTCATGCCGGTGGAGTTTGGTCAGGGGCAGGTGTCGCATGTGATGTGTGGGCCGTTGAGCGATACCGTCACCCAGCATGCTGTGAGCCACGCCGTGCTTGAGCAAAAAAGTGGCGTGCCAGAAGCCGATGGACTGCTCAAGCAACGGGTCGACGTTGGCCAGCAGTTCATGGTCGACAGTTACATTCCGAGCAGTTGGGCGGTTCTGCGTCGAAGCCAGCAAGCGCTGAATGCACATTGCTCGCTGGTGACGGAGCGTGAAGTACTGTTTGTGGATCAGGCACTCGAACACGTCGCCCAACAACTGCGGGCTCACTACCGTGAGGTAATGACGCGGGCCGACGGTGTATTTGAGCAGCAGGTACGAGTCATGAATCTGTTGATGCGCGAGATGGGCAACGTCCAGAAAACCCGCGAGGGGCTATACCAGTTGAGGTTCGGGGTGCCCAGCAGCAGAGATGTATATGGAGGGTTCGCGCAGCACTGCGATGTCCTGGCCGAAAGCCTGGCGCGCTGGGAGGCACACGCCGAAAGTACCCGTATCGATCAGCTGGCCATGGCGCCAGTAGCTGAGATGCTCGACGGGACTGGTCCCTTGAAGTACATGCTCGCTTGAGCAAGCTACAAGCTACAAGCTACAAGTGAACAACCGCTCTTCACCTGGAACTTGTAGCCAAGCGCTCGCCGCTCTCTTGGTCAGAAGAGATCTATTGGAGCCCCATCATCTGCCGGCAGCGGGCTGCCAGGCGCTACGCTGTTGCCCAGTTCGCTGTTGGTCGGCGGCGTATCTTCGCTCTTGAACAGCTCAAAGTAGGCGCCTGGCGTTCCAGGGGAAGCGATACGGCCACTTAACGGGTCAATCCGCAAGCTGAGGATGCCTTCGGGTTCAGGCAACGTATGAGCCGGCTTGCCCTTGAGCGCGCCACCCATGTAGGTCATCCAGATCGGCAGGGCTACGGTGCCACCATATTCCCGGCGGCCGAGGCTTTCAGGTTGGTCAAAGCCGGTCCATACGGTGGTCACGTAATCGGCGTTGTAGCCTGAGAACCATGCATCCTTGGACTCGTTGGTCGTACCGGTTTTACCCGCCAGGTCGGTGCGTCCCAGCGCCAGGGCACGGCGACCAGTACCGAGCTTGATCACGTCCTGCAGCATGCTGGTGAGGATGTAAGTGGTGCGGCCGTCAACAATGCGTTCGGCCACCGCTTGCGTCTCGACGGTAGGCAGCCCGGGTGCTGCATTGATGGTGTCGATGGTCAGCGCTGCAGCTTCTGGCGGCACATCCTTGCCTGCGGCTTTGGGCACGCTTGGCGGGTTGGCCACGAACAGGGTCTCGGCGTTGCGGCTTTCGATCTTGTCGATCAGATACGGCGTGATTTTGTAACCACCGTTGGCGAACGTGCTCCAGCCGGTAGCGATCTCTATAGGCGTCAGGGTTGCAGTACCCAAGGCCAGCGACAGGTTGCGCGGCAGGTCCTGCTTGTTGAAGCCAAACTTGCTGATGTAGTCGACGGTGCGGTCGACACCCAGGCTTTGCAGCAAGCGGATCGAGACCAGGTTGCGAGATTTGTACAGGGCCTCTCGCACGCGAATCGGGCCAAGGAAAGTGTTGGTGTCGTTCTTTGGACGCCAGACCTTGTCCAGGTACTCGTCTACAAACACGATCGGTGCATCGTTCACCAGAGTGGCGGCGGTGTAGCCGTTATCCAGCGCGGCGCTGTAAATGAAAGGCTTGAAGCTTGAACCTGGCTGGCGTTTGGCTTGCATCGCACGGTTGTAGTTGCTCTGCTCGAAGGCAAAGCCACCCACCAATGAGCGGATAGCGCCGTTGTTCGGGTCCAGGGATACCAGCGCACCTTGTACGGTGGGCACCTGGCTGAACTTGTAGCTGCCATCGGTCTGCGGCTGCACGCGAATCAGGTCGCCGACCTGAGCGACATCCGAAGGCTGCTTGGGCATTGGGCCCATGCTGTTGGTATTGAGGAACTTGCGTGCCCATTTCATGGTGTTCCAGGAAACGTGAACTTCGCCGGTGCGGGTCAATACTTGCAGGCCGTCCTTGTCGACCTGGGTCACGATTGCAGGCTCCAGGCCGCTGATTGCCCGTTGCTTGGCCAGCTCTTGAGTCCAGACGGCCAGGGTCTTGCCCGGCAGGCGCGACTCGGGGCCTCGATAGCCGTGGCGCTGGTCATAGGCAATCAGACCTTCGTGAACTGCAGTGTTGGCGAGCTCCTGAAGGTCGCTTGGCACCGTTGTTGTGACGCGGAAACCTTCGGTGTAAGCCTCGCTACCATAGCGTCCGACCATTTCGGCCCGGGCCATTTCAGCGATGTAAGGCGCGCTCACTTCCGGGGTTGGCACGTGGTAGCTGGCGTTTACGGGCTCTGCGACAGCAGCTTCGTAGCTGGCCTGATCAATCTTGCCCAGCTTGTACATGCGGCCCAGGATCCAGTCGCGGCGCTCTTTGCTGCGTACCGAATTGGCCAGTGGATTAAAGCGCGAAGGGGCCTTGGGCAGGCCGGCAATCATGGCCATCTGCGCCAGGCTCAGGTCGCGGATCGACTTGCCGTAGTAAACCTGCGCAGCGGCTTCGATGCCGTAAGCGCGGTTGCCCAGGTAAATCTTGTTCACATACAGCTCAAGGATTTCGTCCTTGGTCAGTTCGCGTTCGATTTCCAGTGCCAGCAGGATCTCGTTGGTTTTGCGCGAAAAGCTGCGCTCGCTGGACAGGAAATAGTTCTTCGCCACCTGCATGGTGATGGTGCTGCCACCTGATTGTATGTGTCCGCTTTTTACCAGTTGGGTAGCGGCACGCATCAGGCTACTGGGATCAACCCCGTAATGATTGGCGAAGTTGTCATCTTCTGCAGAGAGCAGGGCATTGATGAAATTGGGGGGAATGTCGGCGAACTTGATTGGAGAGCGGCGCATTTCGCCAAACTCTGCGATCAACTTTCCGTCGCTGGTGTAGACCCGCAAAGGAATCTGCAACTGGATGCTTCTCAACGACTCTACGGACGGCAAGCCAGGACTAAGATAGAGAAACGCGCCGCTCAACACGAGCAACAGCCCGCAGAACACAGCAACGAAAGACCACCCGAAAAACTTCAGCAGACGAATCAAGGCTTTTGGATTTCCAGATTAAGAAATGGGTTTGCACGTCAGGGTAGTGCGCAGCTGCGCCGGGTCGACGATACGGAAAAAAACGCCCGGCATTATAAGCATTTTTCGCTCATGGGCGTCATGAGCCGCATGTCAGAACAGGTTTTGAACGGATCTCATTTTTTACCCTCCGTAAGTTACGGATTGCATTAGGGAAAACAAAAGTGCCCGGATTTCTTCCCAGAACACGCCAACGCTGTCTCGGCGTTGATATCAGCCAGCAAGCAATCAAGATCGTCGAACTGAGCCGCTCCAAGGGCCGGCTCAAGCTCCAGGGTTATGCCATAGAACCGTTGCCAGCCGGGCTTACGGAACTTCAGACAGGCGCCGAGTCCAAAAGTGTCGTTCAAGTGCTCCTCAGGGCGCTGGAAAAAGCTGCCGTTGTGACCCGTGATGCGATTGTCGGGATGCCTGATGGGCAAGTCATCTGCAAAACCCTGGAGATCGAGGCGGGTTTGAATGAAGTCGAGCTTGAACTTCATGTACGACTGGAAGCGGAGCAATACATTCCTTATGCGCTGGATGACGTGGCGCTTGATTTCGAGGTTCAAGACGTTTCATCGACCCATCCCGGACGGGTCCGCGTGCAGATGGCGGCGTGTCGCCAAGAGGTTCTTGAGTGGCATCGTTCGGTCTTGACCGGCGCCGGCCTGAGCCCCCGGGTGGTTGCTGTCCAGGCCCATGCCCTGGCGTGCGGGGTTGAGGCAATGACAGCGGGCATGGCGCTGCAAGGTGCAGTGGCAGTGCTCGACCTTGCAACCCATGCAGCGCTGTTGAGCGTTGTGTACCAGGGGCAGGTTGTTTACTACCGCGAGTTGCTCCCTGAGCACGGAGACACAGAGGCGCACGGGTTCGAAAACAGGGTGTCCGGGCATCTGGAGCGCGGGCTGGAGCTGTTTTTTCAGTCCGGCGTTGAAGGCACGATCGACATGATCATATTGGCCGGCGAGGCGGCAACGACTCCGGGGCTGAGTCAGTGGGTTGAATCCCGGCTCGGTAGGCCGACACGCGCCGCCAACCCCTTTTTGACCATGAACCTTGAGCCTAAGCTCGCACCTGAGGCCTTGCTCTGCGATGCTCCTGTGTTGTTGACTGCCTGCGGTCTGGCCTTGAGGGGGTTTGATTAATGGCGAGAATCAATTTGTTGCCCTGGCGCGCTTTGTTGCGTGAAAAGCGGCGCAAGCGGTTTTTGATGGTGCTGGCAGTCCTGTCGGTGGGAACAGTGGCCGGGTTGTTTGCTGCTGATCAGTTTATCGACAATCTGGTAGAGCAGCAGTTGGAGCGCAATGACTTGATCCGCAGTGCCACGTTCCAGCTGGACGGCCGTGCGGAGCAAATCGATCAGTTGAAAGTACGCCGCGAGCAATTGCTTGAGCGTATGCAAACAATCGGGGCGCTGCAGAGCAGCCGATCGAGCAGCGGGATTATTCTGGAGCAATTGGCGCGCAGCTTGCCCGAAGGCGTCCATTTCACTGACGTGAAAATGACCGAGGGCACAATTGTCATTACGGGAGTTGCCCAGTCCAACAATCTCGTCGCGCAATTGATGCGCAATCTGGATGCTTCACACTGGCTGGAAACGCCCGAGCTCAATGACGTCAGGGCCGATCCTGCCCATGTCGGCGGGCCAGAGCGTCAGTTTCAACTGACGGTGCGCGAGGCCCGGCATACACCCGCTGCGGGGGCGTTGTGATGGCTGCGCAGTGGCTACACAGCCTGCGCAGTTTTGACCTTCGGGAGCTGGACCTCGGGCATCCGGGAGTCTGGTCGCCAAAACGCCAAAACCTCGTGGCGCTGGCATGGTTGGGCATGATCCTGGCGCTGGGGTATCCGTTGCTGTTGCAGCCCTCGTTTGGCCGGTTGCAACTGCAGCATGAAGCTCAAGCCAGACTTAAGACCGAATTTGAATCCAGGGTTGCCCAGGTTGCGAACCTGGATGCCTACTTGAAGCAAATGCAAGGGCTGGAAGCCGCCTTTGGCGTGTTGCTCGAACAACTCCCTGCCCAGGCGCAAGTGCCCGGTTTGCTGGATGAGATTTCACGACTGAGCCACCTCAACGGCCTGGTGGTCGAGCATATTCAGTGGTTACCCGAAGTCCTTCAGCCGTTCTATGCCGAACTGCCCCTGCAGATGACTCTCGCCGGGGGATACCACGAGTTGGGGCTCTTCGTCAGCGCCATGGCGAGCCTGCCACGCATAGTCACCCTTCATGATTTCGCACTTGCGCCGCTCAACGGCTCAGGTAACGGCCAGTTACGCATGACGCTGCTGGCCAGGGCCTACCGCACCCACGATCAAGGACTGATCCCATGAGTGTCTGTTTTCGATTGTTTGGCGCTGGATTGCTGGCGACCCTGGCGGGGTGCGATGGCCCGCAGGGTACCGTTGAGCTGCAAACGTATTTGCAGACCGCTCAGGTGCACCCGGGTGAGGCCATTGAGCCGCTTCCCGAAATCAATGCAGCGCACGTGTTCACCTATGACGCGTTGACGCTGCGCAATCCTTTTCAGGCCGTGCCCGGGGGCGGAGCTGGCAATTGGCAGGTCAGCCTCGTCGGTGACGAGCTTGACGGTGACCGGGTACGGCAGTTTCTGGAAGGCTTCGATCTTGAGCAATTCGAAATGGTCGGGACGCTGTCCAATGATCTGGAAACCAACGCATTGCTACGGCTCAACGGTGTCATTCATCGTTTGAAAGTCGGTGATTACCTGGGGCGTCACAATGGCCAGATTGCCTCGGTGGACGTGGCCCAGGTTGAAGTGTTTGAAGTGATTTCCGATGGTCGGGGCGGCTGGTTGGAAAGGTCCCTGACGATTCCTTTAAAGCAACACTCTTAACGGATAAACACCATGAAAAGGATTTTACCGGTCTGCGTACTGGCGCTATGGAGTGCGCTGAATTCGCAGTCAACGCTGGCGGCTGCCCAGGCCACAGTCACCCCCCCTTCGTATGTCGGCGACACAATGTCCCTGAACTTTCAGGAGGTCGAAGTGCGCGCAGTGCTTCAGCTACTGGCAGATTTCACGGGGTTCAATGTGGTGGTCAGCGACGCCGTACAGGGCAGCATTACCCTGAACCTGCAGGACGTACCGTGGGATCAGGCGCTGGACCTGGTGCTTAAAAGCAAGGACCTGGGCAAGCGCCTTGAGGGTAATGTGCTGTTGATCGCGCCCTCTGAAGACATCGCGGCTCGCGAGCGTCATGAGCTTGAGGCCCGCAATCAACTGGCCCGCCTTGCGCCTTTGCGTAGAGAGCTGGTGCAGGTCAATTACGCCAAGGCTGCAGATATTGCCAAATTGTTCCAGTCAGTGACCGGTGCTCAGCCCGACGTTGACGGGCAGGGCACCATCGCCGTGGATGAGCGCACCAATAACATCATTGCCTTTGAGTCTGGTGAGCGGCTGGAGGAGTTGCGCCGCCTCGTGGCTCAGCTGGATGTGCCGGTACGTCAGGTGATGATCGAAGCCCGAATTGTTGAGGCGGGTGTGGACTATGAGAAAAGCCTGGGGGTTCGCTGGGGTGGCACCCTGCGCAACGAAGGCCACTGGAGTGCGGGCGGTATTACCCGCGCGCCTGCATCAGGGGCAGTGCCCGGCGGTCTGAGTGCGCCCTTTGTGGACCTGGGTGTTTCGGGTAATACCTCAGGGCTGGGCATCGCCTTTATCACCAACAATGTGTTGTTGGACCTGGAGCTGGCAGCCATGGAAAAAACCGGCAACGGTGAAATCATCTCTCAGCCCAAAGTAGTTACCTCCGACAAGGAAACCGCCAAAATCCTCAAGGGCACCGAAATTCCCTATCAAGAGTCCAGCTCAAGCGGTGCCACATCGGTATCGTTCAAGGAGGCCTCGTTGTCCCTGGAGGTGACACCGCAAATAACCTCTGACAACAGCGTCATCATGGAGGTCGTCGTAACCAAGGACGAGCCCGATTACATGAACCGGGTCCATGATGTGCCGCCAATCAAGAAGAATGAGGTCCGGGCCAAGGTGCTGGTCAGGGACGGTGAAACCATCGTGATTGGGGGAGTGTTCTCAAATACTCAGAGCAAAGTAGTAGATAAAGTGCCATTTTTAGGAGATCTGCCGTATGTTGGCCGACTTTTCCGTAGAGACGTTGTCCTGGAAAAAAAATCCGAACTGCTGGTGTTCCTGACTCCGCGTATCATGAACAACCAGGCGATTGCTGTGAGTCATTGATTCTGTGAGAAATTTGATTCTTGTTGGGCCAATGGGGGCTGGAAAAAGCACCATCGGACGTTTGCTGGCCAAAGAGTTGCACCTGCCGTTCAAAGATTCCGATAAGGAAATTGAAGTGCGCACGGGTGCCAATATCCCGTGGATCTTCGACAAAGAAGGTGAGCCCGGCTTTCGCGACCGTGAAACGGCCATGATTGTCGAACTGTGTCATGAAAATGGCATCGTGCTGGCGACCGGTGGTGGTGCAGTCATGCGTGCGGAAAACCGCCAGGCGTTGCGCAATGGCGGACGAGTGGTTTACTTGCATGCTTCCATCGAGCAGCAGGTTGCGCGTACCTCACGTGACCGCAATCGGCCTTTGCTACGCAACGCAAACCCGGAAAAAATCCTGCGCGACTTGCTGGCCATTCGCGATCCTCTCTATAGGGAAATCGCTGATCTGGTGGTCGAAACCGATGAGCGGCCGCCTCGCATGGTGGTTCTGGATATTCTCGAGCGACTGGCGCAGCTTGCTCCTCGGTAAGACCGCTGTGCTGGACCATTAAAGTGCGGTACGAAATGCGCTATCCTCGGCGCCAGCAAAGGCTATCGGGTCGTGTCAGAAAAGAGGCGACCATCACTTGATAATTGCGAAGCAGGTCGCCGGTGACCTGTTTCAACGCGGGGATTCATGCAGACACTGAAGGTTGATCTAGGCGAGCGTAGCTACCCGATTCATATTGGCGAAGGTTTGTTGGATCAGCCGCAGTTGCTGGCCCCCCATATCGCGGGTCGCCAAGTGGCCATTGTGACCAATACAACGGTCGCCCCCCTCTATCTTGAGCGCCTGACGCGCAGCCTCGCGCAGTATTCGGTAGTGCCGATTGTCCTGCCCGATGGCGAATCATTCAAAAACTGGGAAACCCTGCAGCTGATTTTCAGCGGCCTGCTCACGGCTCGCCACGATCGGCGCACCACGGTGATTGCCCTGGGCGGTGGCGTGGTGGGTGACATGGCGGGTTTTGCCGCTGCCTGTTACCAGCGCGGTGTTGATTTCATCCAGGTGCCGACCACCTTGCTGTCCCAGGTCGATTCGTCGGTGGGCGGCAAAACCGGGATCAACCACCCGCTGGGCAAGAACATGATCGGTGCTTTTTATCAGCCCAATCTGGTGCTGATCGACACCCAGACCCTCAACACTCTCCCGGCCCGCGAATTGTCTGCAGGGCTGGCAGAAGTCATCAAGTACGGCCTGATTTGCGATGAGCCGTTCCTCACCTGGCTTGAGGACAACATGGACGCGTTGCGTGCGCTGGATCAGGTCGCCCTGACCGCTGCGATCCAGCGTTCGTGCGCCGCCAAGGCTGAAGTGGTGGGTGCCGATGAACGCGAAACGGGGGTACGTGCCACCCTCAACCTCGGTCACACCTTTGGCCATGCCATAGAAACTCATATGGGCTACGGCGTATGGTTACATGGTGAAGCGGTAGCCGCTGGCACCGTAATGGCTCTGGAAATGTCCGCCCGCCTGGGCTGGATCAGCCATGCAGAGCGTGATCGCGGCATTCGAATTTTTCAGCGCGCCGGTTTGCCAGTAGTGCCGCCCGGCGAAATGACGCCAGCCGACTTCATGCAGCACATGGCGGTTGACAAGAAAGTGATCGACGGCCGCATGCGGCTGGTGCTGTTGCGTCGTCTGGGCGAAGCCACAGTGACTGACGATTATCCACAAGAGGTTCTCCAAGCCACGCTGGGTGCGGATTACCGCGCGCTGGCTCAGCTTAAAGGTTAATAAGATCCCGATGACTAGTTTGCATGCCGACGAGGCGTTCCTCGGTCACTTCCAGCTCAACCACGACCCTTTTGCGCCACGGGTGCCGGGCTTCAAGTTTTTCCCTGCCCAGCGCAAGCCGGTGCTGGGGCAGTTGCATCACCTTGCCCGCTACAGCCAGTTGTTGCTGGTGGTTACCGGGCCTGAGGGCAGCGGTAAAACCTTGCTGCGCCAGGCGCTGGTCGCGAGCACCAACAAACAGTCTGTGCAGAGTGTGGTGGTTTCTGCGCGGGGTGCTGGCGATGCGGCTGGCATTCTGCACCAGGTGGCACAGACCCTGAATGTTGCACGCCCCGATGTCGGCTCCATTCTGGCGCAAGTCGTGCAATTGGCACTGACCGGACAAGAAGTCTACTTGTTGGTCGATGACGCCGAGCAGCTGGACGAGTCGGCACTGGAAGCATTGCTGGCGCTGGCTGCGGGAGCGCCGGAAGGCCGTCCGCATGTGTTCCTGTTCGGTGAGCCGTCAATGATTGCCGGGCTGGAGCAGTTGAGCCCGGATGAAGAACGTTTTCATGTCATCGAATTGCAGCCGTATACCCTCGATGAAACCCGTGAGTATCTGGCTCAGCGCCTCGAAGGTGCTGGGGCGGGAATCGAACTCTTTAGCGCTCAGCAGATCTCAGATATACACGAGAGCTCCGAAGGCTGGCCTGGCACTATCAACCAGGTCGCCCGCGATGCAATGATCGAAGCCATGATTGCCAGCCGCTCAGCGGTCAAGCGTCCAAGTATGGGGTTCAAGATGCCGAAGAAACACGTATTGGCCATTGGTGCAGTAGTGGTAGTGGCTGTCGCTGCTGCTGTATTGATTCCTGGCCGTGGCAAGGCGCCAGTCGCGCCGGGTGCCGAACAAACACAACTGGGGCAGGCCGCTCCAAATGGCGGCGCCAAGCCGTCTGTTGATTTCGCTGGCTCTTCGCAGCCGATGCCATTGCCGCTGGTGGGGCAATCCCAACCGGTGATGCGTGGTCCGTTGGCCGAAGCGGCCGGTGATATGCCTGAGGGCGACGATGGCGGTGTGCCTGCGGTCGACGGCGGTGTAGCTTCGCCGCCAACCGTCACCACCACAGCGCCACCGGTTGGCGTGCCGTCGGGCCCTGCGCCAGTGGCGACTCCGGCGCCAACCGTGGCGACGGCCAAGCCAGCGCCTGCCCCTGTCGCCAAGCCTGCTCCGGCCCCAGCCCCGGCAGCCAAGCCGGTGGTCAAGCCAGTCGAGAAGCCGGTCGTTGTTGCCAAGGCCGCACCGGGCGGCAGCTGGTACTCCAGCCAGCCAGCCAACAACTATGTGGTGCAGATCGTCGGCACCAGCTCTGAAGCGTCTGCGCAAAATGTCGCTAAAGAACTGGGCGGCGATGCTCGCTATTTCAAAAAGTCCTTGAACGGCAAGCCGCTGTACGTCGTCACCTACGGCAATTTCCCAAGCCATGCCGCAGCCACCGCGGCAATCAAGAACTTGCCAGCGAAGACACAGGCTGGTAAACCTTGGCCTCGCACTGTCGCCAGCGTCCAAAAAGAGCTGGCTACAGCTCGCTGATGATCCGGCGACCTTACCCAGGTCGCCGTTCTAGCACATCAAATTCCTGCTTGTGCATACGGGCTTATCAAGCCGTGTGCCTTGTGGTGTCTGCGCCGCGCAGCAGTCGACATCAAAAATGTTTTGACTAGCACGAGCAATCGCTTTAAACCTTTCATAAATGCGACACGAACTTACGGTTAATCGCCGTTAAATTTGTGGGCCTATGTGACGGTGTGTAGAATGACCACCCTTTTGCCCCTGCCAAGCTGGCGTACGTTCAGCGCGGGGAGCAAGTGGTTGAATTAAAAGAAATTTGCCCCTTTTTGGGGCAGCCTGGTGAGAAAGTGTCTATGAAAGCAGGTCTGTACCACCCCGATGAATTCAAGGATAACTGTGGTTTCGGCCTGATTGCCCATATGCAGGGCGAGCCTAGTCATACCCTCCTGCAAACCGCCATTGAAGCCCTGACCTGCATGACCCACCGCGGTGGGATCAACGCAGATGGCAAGACCGGTGACGGTTGTGGCCTGCTGATTCAAAAGCCTGACCTGTTCTTGCGTGCAACCGCCAAAGAACAGTTCGGCGCAGATTTGCCCAAGCAATACGCCGTCGGCATGGTGTTTTTCAACCAGGACCCGATCAAGGCTGAAGCGGCCCGCAACAACATGAACCGCGAAATCCTCGCGGCGGGCCTGCAATTGGTGGGCTGGCGCAAGGTGCCGATCGATACCAGCGTTCTGGGCCGTCTGGCATTGGAACGTTTGCCGCAGATCGAGCAAGTGTTCATCGCTGGCGAAAACCTGAGCGATCAGGACATGGCGATCAAACTGTTCAGCGCCCGTCGCCGTTCATCGGTGAGCAACGCCGCTGACACCGATCACTACATCTGCAGCTTTTCCCACAAGACCATCATTTATAAAGGCCTGATGATGCCGGCGGACCTCACCGCCTTCTATCCAGACCTGAGCGATGAACGCCTGCAAACCGCCATCTGCGTGTTCCACCAGCGTTTCTCCACCAACACCCTGCCGAAATGGCCGCTGGCCCAGCCATTCCGCTTTCTCGCCCACAACGGCGAGATCAACACCATCACTGGCAACCGCAACTGGGCGCAGGCCCGTCGCACCAAGTTCGCCAACGACCTGATCGGCGACCTCGACGAGCTCGGCCCGCTGGTTAACCGCGTGGGTTCTGACTCCTCGAGCATGGACAACATGCTGGAGCTGATGGTCACCGGCGGTATCGATCTGTTCCGTGGCGTGCGCATGCTGATTCCACCGGCGTGGCAGAACGTTGAAACCATGGACCCCGACCTGCGGGCGTTCTATGAGTACAACTCCATGCACATGGAACCGTGGGACGGTCCGGCTGGCGTAGTGATGACCGACGGTCGTTATGCTGTCTGCCTGCTCGACCGCAACGGTCTGCGCCCTGCGCGCTGGGTGACCACCACCAACGGCTATATCACCATCGCTTCTGAAATCGGCGTGTGGGACTACAAGCCAGAAGACGTGATCGCCAAAGGCCGTGTCGGTCCGGGCCAGATCCTGGCCGTGGACACCGAAACCGGTCAGGTGCTGGACACCGATTCCATCGACAACCGCTTGAAGTCGCGCCACCCGTACAAACAGTGGCTGCGCAAGAATGCCCTGCGCATTCAGGCGACCATGGAAGACAACGACCACGGTTCGGCGTTCTACGACGTTGATCAGCTCAAGCAATACATGAAGATGTACCAGGTGACGTTCGAAGAGCGCGACCAGGTGCTGCGTCCGTTGGGCGAGCAAGGCTACGAAGCCGTAGGCTCGATGGGTGACGACACGCCAATGGCCGTGCTGTCCCAGCGTGTTCGCACGCCGTACGACTACTTCCGCCAGCAGTTCGCGCAGGTGACTAACCCGCCGATCGACCCGCTGCGTGAAGCCATCGTCATGTCGCTGGAAATCTGCCTCGGTGCCGAGCGCAACATTTTCCAGGAATCCCCGGAGCACGCTTCCCGTGTGATCCTCAGTTCGCCCGTGATCTCGCCTGCCAAATGGCGTTCGCTGATGAACCTCGACCTGCCGGGCTTTGAGCGTCAGATCATCGACCTCAACTACGACGAGAGCGTGGGTCTTGAAGCGGCCGTGCGCAATATCGCCGATCAGGCAGAAGAAGCCGCGCGCGCCGGTCGTACTCAGATCGTTCTGAGTGACCGTCATATCGCACCGGGCAAGTTGCCGGTTCACGCCTCGTTGGCTGTGGGCGCCGTGCATCACCGCTTGACCGAAAAAGGCCTGCGCTGCGACAGCAATATCCTGGTTGAAACCGCTACTGCCCGTGACCCGCATCACTTTGCGGTGCTGATCGGCTTCGGTGCCTCGGCGGTCTATCCGTTCCTGGCTTACGAAGTGCTGGGTGACTTGATCCGTACCGGTGAAGTGCTGGGCGACCTCTATGAGGTGTTCAAGAACTACCGCAAGGGCATCACCAAAGGCTTGCTTAAAATCCTGTCGAAGATGGGTATCTCGACCATTGCTTCGTACCGCGGTGCGCAGTTGTTCGAAGCCATCGGCCTGTCCGAAGAAATCTGCGATCTGAGCTTCCGTGGCGTGCCAAGCCGCATCAAGGGCGCACGCTTCGTCGACCTTGAAGCCGAGCAAAAGCTGCTGGCAGCCGAGGCCTGGAGTGCGCGCAAGCCGATCCAGCAAGGCGGTCTGCTCAAGTACGTGCACGGTGGCGAATACCACGCCTACAACCCGGACGTGGTCGCTACCCTGCAAGCCGCTGTGCAGCAGGGTGACTACAGCAAGTTCAAGGAATACACCGCGCTGGTCGACAAGCGTCCGGTGTCGATGATCCGCGACCTGTTCCAGGTCAAGACCCTCGACACGCCGCTGGCCATCGACGACATCGAACCGCTGAACTCGATTCTCAAGCGTTTCGACTCGGCCGGTATCTCCCTGGGCGCCCTGTCACCAGAGGCCCACGAAGCCCTGGCTGAAGCCATGAACCGTTTGGGCGCACGCTCCAACTCCGGTGAAGGCGGCGAAGACCCGGCTCGTTACGGCACCATCAAAAGCTCCAAAATCAAGCAAGTGGCCACTGGCCGTTTCGGTGTGACCCCGGAATACCTGGTCAACGCCGAAGTGCTGCAAATCAAGGTTGCCCAAGGCGCCAAACCGGGCGAGGGCGGGCAACTGCCGGGCGGCAAGGTCAACGGCCTGATCGCCAAACTGCGCTACGCCGTACCGGGCGTCACCCTGATTTCGCCACCGCCGCACCACGACATCTATTCCATCGAAGATTTGTCGCAGTTGATCTTTGACTTGAAACAAGTCAATCCGAAAGCGCTGGTATCGGTGAAGCTGGTAGCAGAAGCAGGCGTAGGCACCATCGCCGCAGGCGTGGCCAAGGCCTATGCCGACCTGATCACCATCTCCGGCTATGACGGCGGCACCGGTGCATCACCGCTGACCTCCATCAAGTACGCGGGCGCTCCGTGGGAGCTGGGCCTGGCTGAAACCCACCAGACCCTGCGCGGCAACGACCTGCGCGGCAAAGTGCGGGTACAAACCGACGGCGGCCTGAAAACCGGTCTGGACGTGATCAAGGCTGCGATCCTGGGCGCTGAGAGTTTTGGCTTCGGTACTGCACCGATGATCGCACTGGGCTGCAAATACCTGCGTATTTGCCACCTCAACAACTGCGCCACCGGCGTTGCGACCCAAAACGAATCGCTGCGTAAAAATCACTACATCGGCACCGTCGACATGGTGGTCAACTTCTTCACCTACGTGGCCGAAGAAACCCGCGAGTGGCTGGCCAAGCTGGGTGTGCGCACCCTCGAAGAGCTGATCGGCCGTACCGACCTGCTGGAAATCCTGCAGGGCGAGACCGCCAAGCAGCACAACCTGGACCTCACGCCACTGTTGGGCAGCGATCACATTCCGGCGGACAAACCCCAGTTCTGCCAGGTCGACCGCAACCCTCCGTTCGACAAAGGCCTGCTGGCCGAGAAGATGGTCGAACTGGCCACTTCAGCGATCAACGACATGAGCGGTGCCGAGTTCGACCTCGACATCTGCAACTGCGACCGTTCGATCGGTGCCCGTATCTCGGGTGAAATTGCCCGTGCCCACGGCAACCAGGGCATGGCCAAAGCGCCGATCACCTTCCGCTTCAAAGGCACTGCAGGTCAGAGCTTTGGTGTGTGGAATGCCGGTGGTTTGCACATGTACCTGCAAGGCGATGCCAACGACTACGTGGGCAAAGGCATGACCGGCGGCAAGCTGGTGATAGTGCCGCCTGCAGGCAGCATCTACAAAACTCAGGACAGCGCCATTGTCGGCAACACCTGCCTGTATGGCGCAACCGGCGGCAAGCTGTTTGCTGCGGGTACGGCGGGCGAGCGTTTTGCAGTGCGCAACTCCGGTGCTCACACCGTGGTTGAAGGCACGGGCGATCACTGCTGCGAATACATGACCGGCGGTTTCGTCTGCGTACTGGGCAAAACCGGTTACAACTTCGGCTCGGGCATGACCGGCGGTTTCGCCTACGTGCTGGATCAGGACAACACCTTCGTCGACAAGGTTAACCACGAGCTGGTGGAAATCCAGCGGATCAGTGGTGAAGCGATGGAGGCCTACCGCAATCACCTGCAACACGTGCTGGACGAATACGTTGAGGAAACCAACAGCGAGTGGGGTCGCAACCTCTCGGAAAACCTCGATGATTACCTGCGTCGTTTCTGGATGGTCAAGCCCAAGGCTGCCAGCTTGAAATCGTTGCTTTCCAGCATCCGTGCCAACCCGCAGTGATATGCGCCTGAAAAGTTTGATGAGGTTTTAACCATGGCTGAACGTCTGAGTAACGACTTCCAGTTCATCGATGTCGGGCGCAAAGATCCGAAGAAGAAACTGTTACGTCAACGCAAAAAAGAGTTCGTGGAAATCTACGAACCCTTCAAACCCCAGCAGTCGGCCGAGCAGGCCCACCGCTGCCTGGGTTGCGGCAACCCTTACTGTGAATGGAAATGCCCTGTGCATAACTTCATTCCCAACTGGCTGAAGCTGGTGGCCGAGGGCAACATCCTCGCCGCCGCCGAACTGTCGCACCAGACCAACACCCTGCCCGAAGTCTGTGGCCGGGTGTGCCCGCAAGACCGCCTGTGCGAGGGTGCCTGCACCCTCAACGACGGTTTTGGCGCGGTGACCATCGGTTCGGTGGAGAAGTACATCACCGACACCGCGTTCGCCATGGGCTGGCGCCCGGACATGTCCAAGGTCGTCCCGACCGGCAAACGTGTGGCCATTATCGGCGCGGGTCCTGCGGGCCTGGGCTGTGCCGACGTGCTGGTACGTGGTGGTGTGACCCCGGTGGTCTTCGACAAGAATCCGGAAATCGGCGGCCTGCTGACCTTCGGTATCCCTGAGTTCAAGCTGGAAAAAACCGTACTGAGCCACCGTCGCGAAGTGTTCACCGGCATGGGTATCGAGTTCCGCCTCAATACCGAAATCGGCAAGGACATCAGCATGGAACAGCTGCTGGCCGAGTACGACGCCGTCTTCATGGGCATGGGCACCTACACCTACATGAAAGGTGGTTTTGCCGGTGAAGACCTGCCAGGCGTGCACGATGCACTCGACTTCCTGATCGCCAACGTCAACCGCAACCTGGGCTTTGAAAAGTCGCCGGAAGATTTCGTCGACATGAAAGGCAAAAAGATTGTGGTACTGGGTGGCGGCGACACGGCCATGGACTGCAACCGTACTTCGATTCGCCAGGGCGCCAAATCGGTGACCTGTGCGTATCGTCGTGACGAAGCCAACATGCCCGGCTCCCGTAAAGAAGTGAAGAACGCCAAGGAAGAAGGCGTGAAGTTCCTTTACAACCGTCAGCCGATTGCCATTGTTGGTGAAGGCAAGGTTGAAGGCGTGAAGGTGGTCGAGACCCGTCTCGGCGAGCCGGATGCCCGTGGCCGACGCAGCCCTGAGCCGATCCCGGGTTCTGAAGAGATCATCCCGGCAGACGCCGTGATCATCGCCTTTGGTTTCCGCCCAAGCCCGGCGTCATGGTTCGAGCAGTTCGACATCCAGACCGACAGCCAGGGCCGCGTGATTGCGCCCGAGCAGTCGAAATTCAAGCACCAGACCAGCCACCCGAAGATTTTTGCCGGTGGCGACATGGTGCGCGGCTCGGACCTGGTCGTGACCGCTATCTTCGAAGGCCGTACTGCGGCTGAAGGGATCATGGATTACCTGGGCGTGTAACCCGATCCCCTGTGGGAGCGGGCTTGCCCGCGATGGGATCAACTCGGTCTGCTGATCAATCGAGTTGTCTGTATCGCGAGCAAGCTCGCTCCCACAGTTGTTTCGCGGTGTTGCCAAATAAGACGTTAAACCGCGACAAATCGCCCCGATAGATAAAAGGCACGGCACTTGCCGTGCCTTTTGCGTCCGTCTCTGAGAAAATGCCCCCACTTTTTTTCCGGATGCTGACATGACTGTTCTCAAGAATGACCGTTTCCTTCGCGCTTTGCTCAAGCAACCCGTAGACGTAACGCCTGTCTGGATGATGCGTCAGGCCGGTCGCTACCTGCCGGAGTACCGTGCCAGCCGCGCCAAGGCCGGCGACTTCATGAGCCTGTGCAAGAACGCCGAATTCGCGTGTGAAGTCACCATGCAGCCTCTGGACCGTTTCCCGCAGCTGGATGCGGCCATCCTGTTCTCCGACATCCTGACCATCCCCGATGCGATGGGCCAGGGCCTGTACTTCGAGACCGGCGAAGGTCCCCGCTTCAAAAAAGTCGTCAGCACTCTGGCCGACATCGAAGCGTTGCCGATTCCCGACCCGCAAAAAGACCTCGGCTACGTGATGAACGCCGTCAGCACCATCCGCAAGGAACTGAATGGTCGCGTGCCCCTGATCGGCTTCTCCGGCAGCCCGTGGACTTTGGCCACCTACATGGTTGAAGGCGGCTCCTCCAAGGACTTCCGTAAAACCAAGGCCATGCTCTACGACACCCCGCAAGCCATGCACTTGCTGCTCGACAAGCTGGCGCAGTCGGTCACTTCTTACCTCAACGGGCAGATCCTGGCCGGTGCGCAAGCGGTGCAGATCTTCGATACCTGGGGCGGCAACCTGTCGTCTGCGGCGTACCAGGAGTTCTCCCTGGCCTATATGCGCAAAATCGTCAGCGGCCTGATCCGCGAGCACGAAGGCCGCAAAGTGCCGGTCATCCTGTTCACCAAGAACGGCGGTCTGTGGCTGGAAAGCATTGCCGATGCTGGCGCCGATGCGCTGGGTCTGGACTGGACCTGCGACCTGGGCGAAGCCCGCAAGCGAGTGGGCAACAAGGTTGCGCTGCAAGGCAACATGGACCCGACCGTGCTGTACGCAAACCCGGAAGCAATCCGCACCGAGGTCAAACGCATCCTGGCCAGCTACGGCAAGGGTTCGGGCCATGTATTCAACCTGGGTCACGGCATCACCCCGGAAGTGAAGCCGGAGCACGCCGGTGCTTTCATCAGCGCAGTGCACGAGTTCTCGGGGCAGTATCACGAGTAAGCTCGATTTTTAAAAAACCCTGGCGAATGCCGGGGTTTTTTTTGGCTGATATTTACATCAGTTATGGGTTGTGACTATGACAATGGCTATTGAATAACTAATTCATATTCCTACATCCTTGCAGGAAGTTTCCTACATACATATCTATACGCCTCCGTAAAATCCGAGCGCTATTGCTTTATTTGTTTTAGTAAAAAATATTACTTGGGGCGGCATGTTCACCATGCGAATGTCGCTTTTGGTGGGGGTTAAATATGTCTATATGTTTCTTTATTGAAGCCATGACTTAAGGGTCATCGTTTTCTGTGATGTTGCGTGCGTTGTTCGAATATGCAGTGCCAAAAATAGCAGTCGTAACGGCTGCCTAATAAAAACTAAGGAACTCTTATATGAAATTTGCACTATCTAAGTCTGGGGCTTTGATGGGGTGTGCATCTTCGCTGACTCTACTGGCTTCTCTGTTCGCGTCGCAACAGGCGGTTGCACATGGTTATATGAACGAGCCACCGTCACGCGCGTATGCCTGTCGCTTGGCCCTGAATACCAACTGTGGTCCAGCTGAATATGAGCCGCAAACAGTGGGTGAAGCCCCTAAAGGCTTCCCTGCCTTTGGACCTGCCGATGGCAAGATCCCGAGCGGTGGCAATGCCATGTTCTCGGCTCTGGATGCCCAGTCTGCAACCCGCTGGCATCTGAGCGAAATCAAGGACCGCAACATTGAATTCAGCTGGTTCTACACCGCTGCCCATAAAAGTACCAAGTGGGAATACTTCATCACCAAAACCGATTGGAACCCTAATCGGCCCCTCACCCGCGATGACTTTGATACGACCCCGTTTTGCAGCGTTGAAGGCGGCGGTGGCGTACCCATCGATGGCGCAGCGGGCGGCAATGGCCCGGCAGCCAAAAAACACGCCTGTGTGATTCCGGCAGACCGCACGGGTCAGCACGTGATTTTGGGAGCATGGACAGTAGACGACACTGCGGCAGCTTTCTACGACGTGGTGGATGTCAATATCACCGCTGAAGGGGCAGCGCCTGATGGCTGGACCAAAGTCGGGGCGTTGACGCCGACTCATTCATTGCTGCCAGGCGACACCGTCAAGGCTCGAGCCTTTACCGGCAGTGCGGAAAGTGCCGAATACAGCTTCTCGATCGGCATCGACTCCGTAACAGAAGGCTTGCCAGAAAACTGGTCCTACAAGTTGGCGCAAACCGTGAACGCGAGCAACAAGTCGGTACGTGCCGGTATTCGCAACGAAGAAGGCGTCATTGAGCCAATCAAAGGTGCCAATACTTTCTACGCCAAGGCCCAAAGCGGTGTCACCAACTACCAGTTGCTGACCCAGATGGTTCCAGATCCGGCCGCCTACATGCACGTGCATGACGTTGCCGCCGAGTACGTATTGGACAAAGGCAAAGCCGCTATTGGCTTGACCCTGATGACCAACAAAAACCTTACGGTTGAAGCGACGGTCTACAACGAAGCCAACAAACAAGTGGGCTACACCAAGCAAAACGTGAACGCGACCACTGCACCGTTGATCGTAGACGTCAGCAGCGCCCCGGGTGCTCACGCTTTGAAGCTGATTGCCAGCAGTGCAGATGGTCGTGAAAACTTCCAGGAGTTGAAAACATTGACCCTGACCGGCGAAGGTGGCGGTCAGCAGTACGATGCCATCTACCCTGAAGGTTTCAAGGCTTACAAGGCAGGTACCACTGTGTTGCAGCCAAAAAACGGCCAGGTGTACGAGTGCAAGCCGTGGCCTGCTTCGGGTTACTGCGCACAGTACTCGCCTACAGCCACTCAGTTTGAACCGGGTACCGGCTCGCACTGGAACATGGCATGGACTGAGAAGTAAGCAGTCCTGAACAACACCGGGCTGTTAATCATGAACAGCCCGGTTTGCTGGAAAGATCAGGGAATAAGCTTCGATGAAGACTATTAACTACTCGACATTGCAGAAAGTGCTCCATGGGGTCTCTGCAGTGTTGATTATTTGGTTGATGATGTCGGGTTTTTATATAGGGCTTGTCGCTGAGGCTGTCAGTTATAAGCAAGTTATTAGCGACATGAATGTTTCGTTAGGGCTGCTGCTGATACCCGTTTTTATACTCAGACTTTGTGTGTCATTTGGTCGAGGTTGTCCGGCTACAGTGGACGTTAATAATCTTGCGCCATGGCTGGCTTTTTTTATCCATACCCTGCTGTATCTGACGGTTTTAACGGTTCTGATTTCAGGTGTTTTGATGATGGACGTACCGATCAGTTTTTTTAATAGTGTGAGTTTCCCAGCGCCCATGGAAAACAGCCAATTGCATGAATTATTTGCCCTTATTCATACACAAGCCTGCGCAGTATTGGTCTTGTTGGTGAGTGTGCATGTGGCAGCGGTGATCAAGCACCACTGTGCAGGCCGACCCATCATCAAGCGCATGTTTTCGTGACGCACAATTAACTGCAGGGCCTGGCGGGACTGCAAAGGCACCCAGGTGAGGCGGTCTTGAACAGTTTTAAGCGCGTGATTATCCGTTATGGGGCATCAGCAATGAGCGGGGGGCTGCTGGTATTGCCTTTGGTCTATGGCAGTTATCTGGCATGGCAAGAACTGCAGTATCGCGCCGCCTTGGGCCCGGCCCGCGAGTTTGCTCCTGTCAGTGCGCCGGTTGTGCCTGCGGCCCAGCCTTTTAAAGCCCAAGCCATTGCCACGGTGATGGGCCTGAACACCCAGGCTGCCTGGGTGCCGAGCGCGGAAGCCTTGCAGTTGCGGGCCAGTTTTGTATCGACTCAAGGCCCGTCTCAAGCGCTGTTGGCCGGCGCACAAAGCAGCCGCTTCTACTCGGTGGGTGATCTTTTACCCGGTGGCAGCGTTTTGCGTCGTGTCGAGGTTGGCCATGTCGTGCTGTGGCGAAATGGTCGTGAAGAGCGCCTCACGCTCAAGCCCGCCAGTCGGCATGTGTTACCTGCATCAGCTACCGGCAGCCCCGATCCGCTAGCCACTTCAGTCCATCTGCGGCCCCTTGTTGGCCAACCATAGAGAAATGCCATGACCCCATTCAATACGTTAAGCATCGGCCAATTTTTGGCGTGCGGGGTCATGTCCTGCGCACTGCTGTTTCACACTTCGGCCACTGCCGCCGGGCAGTACTGGAAGTTGGCAATGAAGGATGCCGAGCTGCGTGATGTGGTGCAGGAAATGTCTGCGGTACTGGGCACGACCGTGGTGCTTGATCCTCGGGTGCAGGGGCGGATCACGGTGATCTCCGAGCAGGAACTGGATCGTGAAGGCGTGCGCCGGTTGTTCTACGCAGTGCTGGATGCGCAGGGGTTCTCCGTCATCGATCAAGGTGATCGTTTATTGATCATTCCAGTAGCCGAGGCCAAGGCCCAGGCAGGTAATACGGATACCCGATCTGCCCCGGCCCAGGCATTTGTGACCCGTGTGATCGAACTCAATGCCAGCGTTGCCGCCGACCTGGCAGGCCTGTTGCGGCCTCTGGTGTCGAACAATGGCTACGTGGGGCCTTCGGCCTCGACCAATGCGCTGGTCATCACCGACACCGTAGCCAATACCCGGCGTATTGCCGATATCGTGCGTCAGCTGGATGCCGGTACCCGTTATGGCCATTCCGTGGTCGAGCTTAAACATGGGCTGGCCAGTGACATCGCCAAGGTCATGGAGCAGTCACTGGATAAAAAAGCCACGGGCGCGAGCAGCCAGGTGATTGCAGACATGTCGGCCAATCGTCTGGTGATTTTGGGCGGTGAAGCCATGCGCAAGCGTTTAAGCGCGCTGGCCCGTTCGCTGGACACACCGGCCAACGCCCAGCAAGAAAACTCGCGTGTCATTCGTCTGCGTCACAGTGATGCCAAGCTGTTGGCCGAGGTGCTGCTGGCCGTGGGTCAAGGCATGAAGCAAGAGACCGCGCTGGCCGGTGCCAGCCAAAAAGCGTCGTCTCGTGAGGTGATGGTGGCGGCCGATCAAAGCCAGAACGCCTTGGTGCTGATGGCTGATCCCGCGCAGGTCAGGACCCTTGAAAGCATCGTGCGCCAACTCGATCAGCCTCGCTCACAGGTGTTGATCCACGCCGCCATTGTTGAAATTTCCGGGGATATTGTTGAAACCCTTGGCGTGCAATGGGGAGTGAACACCGGTGGTGCCACGGGCGGGATCAGCTTTCCCGGCACCAACATTCAGATCGGTGCCTTGTCCGCGAGCAATGCAAAACTGCCTGAAGGAGGCGTGTTGCAAGTGGGCGGCGATCGTTTCAATGCGCTGATCTCGGCCCTGGCCAGCGATACCAACAACAATGTGCTGTCCACGCCCAGCCTGCTGACGCTGGATAACCAGGAAGCCGAAATTCTGGTGGGGCAAAACGTACCGTTCAAAACCGGCTCCTACACGGGCTCCGGCGAGAACTCCAACAACCCCTTTACCACCGTGACCCGCCAGGACATCGGCATCAGCCTCAAGATCAAACCCCACATCAACGATGGCAGTTCGCTGCGCCTGGAAGTCGCCCAGGAAAACTCCGAGATTGCGCCTTCGTTGCAAGGCATCGACTCGACCGATTTGATCACCAACAAGCGCGCTTTAAAAAGCACCATCCTGGCTGAAGACGGCGAAATCATCGTGATTGGCGGGTTGATCAAAGACAGTGTGCGCACCCAAGTGAGTGGCGTGCCATTGCTGCGCAGCATTCCGTATCTGGGTGCGTTGTTTCGCTGGAACAAGGATCCCCACACCAAAACCAACCTGATGGTGTTTTTGCGCCCGACCATTGTGCGCAGCAAACAGGACCTGCGTGAGATCAGCGAAGCCCGCTACAACACCTTGCGCAACCTGAGCCAGCCCGCTGGCAAAGACAAAAACGCTCGGTTGTTGCCCAGCAAAGCGAATCAAATGTTCGACGCCAGGCTGCAAGATCCATCGGCGGTGGATCTGCGTCAGCCCAAAGCCCAGCGCCCATGACTCTGATACCCGCACGTTTGCCATTCAGCTTCGCCCGACGTTTCGGGGTGCTGCTGGACGCCTCTTCAATGCCGCCGATCCTGTTGGTTCGAGCAGACACCCCCTTGAGCGCACTGGCCGAAGTGCGGCGCTGGGCAGGCCATGAAGTGACCGTGTAGGTGATCGCGGATGCGCAATTCGGCGAGCGCCTGGCCAACAGCTACAGCGCCGGCCACAGTGCCGCCGAGCAGGTGGCCCAGGGGCTGGACGACGACCTTGACCTCATGAGCCTGGCCGAACAAGTGCCCCAGACCGCCGACCTGCTGGAGCAAGAAAATGATGCCCCGATCATTCGGCTGATCAACGCCTTGTTGCGCGAAGCCATGCGCGAGAAAGCCTCGGACGTACACCTTGAAACCTTCGAGCATTACCTGTCGGTGCGCATGCGTATCGACGGTCAACTGCGCGAAGTCCTCAGGCCCAAGCGCGAACTGGCCAACTTGCTGGTGTCACGGATCAAGGTCATGGCCCGGCTGGATATTGCTGAAAAGCGCGTGCCCCAGGATGGCCGCATCAGCCTGCGCCTGGCCGGGCATGAAGTGGATGTGCGGGTTTCGACCTTGCCCTCGGCCCACGGCGAGCGCGTGGTGATGCGTTTACTCGACAAGCAGGCCGGGCGCCTGGATCTCAAATGCCTGGGCATGCCCGCCGCCACCCTGAACCGGTTTGAGCAGATCCTGGCGCGTCCCCACGGGATCTTTTTGGTGACCGGCCCCACGGGCTCGGGCAAAACCACCAGCCTGTATGCCGCACTCAGCCATCTCAACCACCCCAACCGCAATATTCTGACGGTCGAAGACCCGGTGGAATATCACCTGCCGGGCATCGGCCAAACACCGGTCAACACCAAGGCCGACATGACGTTCGCCCGAGGCTTGCGGGCGATTTTGCGCCAGGACCCGGATGTGGTCATGGTGGGTGAAATCCGCGACCGCGAAACCGCAGAAATCGCCGTGCAAGCCTCCTTGACCGGGCACCTTGTGCTGTCGACCCTGCACACCAACAGCGCCATTGGCGCAGTGACCCGGCTGGTGGACATGGGGGTCGACGCCTACTTGCTGGCTTCGTCCCTGGTCGGGGTATTGGCCCAGCGCCTGCTGCGCACCCTGTGTCCCGACTGCAAAGTCCCGTACCCCGCCGATCCTCCAACCTGCACCCGGCTGGGACTTGACACCCAAGCCGCCCCGACCCTGTATCGCGCCCAGGGTTGCAGCCACTGTCAGCAAGGCTACCGTGGGCGCACCGGCATCTACGAACTGGTCAGCATCACTCCGGCCCTGGCTGATTTGATCCATCAGGGTGCCAGCGAACCGGACTTGGCACGGGAGGCGCGCCAACGTTCCCCCAGCCTGTTTCAAGACGGTCAGCGATTGGTGCTTGAAGGCCTGACCAGCCTCGATGAACTGCTGCGCGTCACCCAGGCGGACTGAGCATGCCAGCCTTTGACTATCAGGCGCAGGACGCCAATGGACGCACCTGCCGAGGCCAGCAAGAGGCCGACAGCGCTCGCCATGCACGCCAGATACTGCGTGAGCGGGGCTTGCGCATCACCCGTTTGAGCGGGGCTAAAAAAAGCCGCCCTGGCGGTCGGCATGGGCAGGCGGGTACGCGGCTTGGGGTCACTGACCTGGCCTTGCTCACACGCCAATTGGCGACCCTGATTCATGCCGGTTTGCCACTGGAAGAAGCCTTGTCCGCAGTGACCGCGCAAAGTGATAAAACGGCGGTGAGCAACGTCTTGGCCGCCGTGCGCAACCGTGTCACGGAAGGTCATGCATTGGCCACGGCGCTGTCGGCATTCCCGCGTGCATTCCCGGAGCTGTTTCGGGCAACGGTCGCCGCCGGTGAGCGCAGCGGCCATCTGGGCCATGTGCTGGAGCAACTGGCCGACTACACCGAAGCCCGCCAGGCCTCGCGCCAGAAAATTCAGCTGGCATTGGTCTATCCAATGATCCTGATGTTCGCCTCGGTGGCCATCGTCGGCTTTTTGCTCGGCTATGTGGTGCCCGACGTGGTCAAAATATTTATCAACAGCGGCCAGCCTCTGCCCCCGTTGACCCAGGCCATGATCGCCATGAGCAACGGTTTGCGCCGCTACGGCTGGCTCCTGCTGATGCTCCTGATGGCGGGGACAGGCGCTGCCCGCTGGGCCTTGCGTCAACCCCGGCTGAAGCTGCGCTGGCATGTACTGCAACTCAACCTGCCGCTGGTGGGCCCGGTGCTGCGTGCGATGGAAGCCGCACGCTTTGCCAGCACCCTGGCGATTTTGGGCAAGAGCGCCGTGCCGTTGGTAGATGCCCTGGAAATCTCGGCCACGGTGATTGCCAACCTGGCCATTCGCCAACGCATGCTGGATGTCGCCCGTTCCGTACGTGAAGGCGGCACCCTGGCCCGAGGGCTGGAGCGCAGTGGCGATATCCCCCCGATGATGCTGCACCTGATCGCCAGCGGCGAACGCGCCGGTGAGCTGGACAGCATGCTGGCGCGCGCCGCCGAGCAACAGGAAAAAAACCTCGCGGCGCGCATCGCGCTGGTGGTGAGCTTGTTTGAACCGATCATGTTGGTGCTGATGGGCGGCGTGGTTTTACTGATCGTCATGGCCATCCTGTTGCCCATTCTTAGTCTTAATCAACTGGTGAATTGACTGATGACACTCCCTGCCAAATCCTCTGCTAAATCCTCTCAACGCGGCTTCACCCTGATTGAAATTATGGTGGTCGTGGTGATTATCGGCGTACTCGGCGCCATCGTGGTTCCGCAATTCATGAGCCGTCCGGACCAGGCCAAAGTGACCGCTGCGCGCACCGATATTCAGGCGATCGCCACCGCCCTGGAAATGTACCGTCTTGATACCTTCAACTACCCCTCCACCCAGCAGGGTCTGGAAGCCCTGACCAAACAGCCCTCTGGCAGCCCGGTGGTGAAAAACTGGAACCCCCAGGGGTATCTGAAAAGCATGCCGCTGGACCCTTGGGGCACGCCTTATCAATACCTGAATCCGGGCACTCACTCGGCGGGTTATGACCTGTTTTCCTTTGGCTCCGACGGGGTGCCTGGCGGTGAAGGGTATGCCGCCGATATCGGCAACTGGAGCAACTGAGGCATGCGTCGAGCGGCGGCCGGTTTCACCCTGATCGAGCTGATGGTGGTCATGGTGTTGATCGGCGTGCTCGTTTCGATGGTGCATATCAGCCTTGGCGACAACAACGCCCGCAATGCGCGTCAGGAGGCAGACGTGTTACTTGGCCTGATCCACGGCTTGCGCGAAAAGGCCGTGCTTGAGGGGCAGGAATATGGTCTGCGGCTGGAGCCCGGGGCCTACCAACTGATGCGCTTTGAAGGTGAGCAGTGGCAGGCAGTCGAACCACGGGTGTTGTTGCCTGTGGGGCTGGTACTGGCGCTGACGCTGGATGGTCAGGATCAGCCACTGACAGCGGGTTCGGTCACGCCGCAGTTGTTGTGGTTGAGCAGCGATGAAAACACGGCATTTGAACTGCACCTCGACAGCCCGCCGCAGCGCTGGCGCAGCATCGTTAGCGATGGCCTGGCTGATGCCGTGATTGACGTACCCGAGTCCCGATATGAAAGCTGAAAAAGGCTTCACCTTGCTGGAAATCATGATTGCACTCGCCGTGTTCGCCACGCTGGCGGCGGCGCTCATGTCTGCCAGCCAGTATGTGCTGGGGCAAAGTGCGCGGGTTGAGGCCCGGCTGTTGGGCGCCTGGTTGGCCGACAACCACCTCAGCGAATTGCAGCTGCAAACCCCGCCACCGGCGCCGGGGCAAAAAGCCCTTCACCTGAGCTATGCACAACGCGACTGGCGCGTGAGCCAACGCATCGTGTCCGAGCCTGGCACGGGTTTGCTGCGGGTTGAGCTCAGCGTCAGCCCGGCGGGCAGCGAACAGACTGTGCAATCGGTGACCCACTGGATCGGCGCCACACATGACTAAGCCACAGGCGGGTTTTACGTTGCTCGAACTGGTGATCGCCATCGCGATTTTTGCGTTGCTGGGCATAGGCTGCTGGCGCTTGTTTGACGCCATCGTGCGCGCCGAGCGCAGCAGCAGTGCTCACGAACAATCCCTCCGCAGCTTGCAGCGAGCCGTTGCGATGATCGAGCGCGATGTGTTGCAGGTCCAGACCTCGGCCAGGCAGCCGGGCTTCAGGGTATTGCCCAATGAACTCACCCTGCGCCGAGGCAATTGGCGCAACCCGCTGGGCCAGCCGCGCAGCGAGCTTCAAGACATCAGCTATCAACTCGAAAACGGTGTGCTCTGGCGCTACAGCCAAGGTGTGGATTTACCCGTGCTGCAAAAACAAAAACTGCTTGGCGATGTGCGTGACATGAGCTGGCGCTTATACGACGAACACACCGGTTGGCGCAGCGATTGGCCCACCGGCAAGGCGGCCCCCAAGACAGCGCCCAAAGCCCTGGAAGTCCAGTTTTCGGTCGGGCGCTTTGAGCGAGTTCGCCGCGTGCTGTTACTGCCGGAGGGGGAGTAATGCGCAAAGCCCAGCAAGGTATCGCGTTACTCACCGTTTTGCTGGTCATGAGCCTGGCGCTGTTGATCACCGCGGGCATGCTGCGCAGCCATCGACTGGCCTTGCACAGCAGCGCTCAACAACTTCACCAACTGCAATTGCGCCAGTTGAGCATTGCCGGAGAAACCTGGGGGCGTCAGCGCTTGCGCGATGTGCTGGTCGATCCAAAAGCAGTCGTGGCTGCGGGGCAAGGCTGGGCCACGGGGACTCCGGCACTGGACAGCGAAAATGCCCGGATTGAGGTACACATCGAAGATTTGGCCGGGCGCTTTGACATGACTGCCTTGCTCGGCAAAGCGCCCGTCGATGAAGTGATCGCGCAACGCTGGTTGCGCCTGCAAACCCTGCGTGAAGTCACCCCCGTACCCGCCAGTACTCTCCAGGGGCTGAGCCTGAGCGATATCAGCCAATTGCGTCAGGTACCCGGTGTCGACGCCCGGTGGTTGACGCGCATGCAGCCCTGGCTCGCGTTGTTGGGCAAAGGCGGGCTGCTGAACATCAACACCGCGCCTGCCACGCTGCTGGCGACCCTTGAGGGCGTGACGCCAGACATGGCGCGCAGGCTGGTGGCCGAGCGCCCGCTGCAAGGCTACGCCAGCGTGCAGGACTTTACCTTTGTACCCGCGCTGATCGGGCTTGGGGTCCAAAGCCAGGGCCTGGGGATTGGCAGCCGCTGGTTTCGGATCACCACCGAGGTGCGACTGGGGCAAAGCCGTTTGCGCCTTGAAAGCGATGTAGCGCGAAATCTTGAAACCGGGAAGTGGCACCTCCTGCAGCGGCGCTTTTTAGCGCCCCAACACAGCGAATCCTCTTGATGAACAGTTGGCTTTATCTCACGGTCGAAGGCTTTGCCCACAGTGCTGATCCAGACTTCGAGCACGCCCGCGTAATCGTCTGGCGCGACGGCGCCCCCCTTGAAAACACCTCACTGAGCGCGGCTGCGGCCGGACTGAAAGACCATGAGGTGAGATTGATCCTGCCGATGGAGATGTGCACCTGGCTATTGACGGAGCCTTGGCCCGGCAGGCGTCGGCCCAGCGTGCAAGCACTGGCCTTCGCCGTGGAAGATCAACTGGCGGGGGACCTTGATGAGCTGCACATCGCCGTCGGCCCGGCGGATGCCCAGCAGCGCTATCCATTGCTGATTACCCATAAACAACGCTTTCAGGGGTTATTGGCACACCTGCATGAGCGTGGGTTGAACATTGTCAGCGTGCAGGCGGACGCCGACGTGTTACCCCACGATCAGGCCTGCATGGCCTGGTGGGATGGGCGCTGGATTATTGGGGGGGCGTTGGAGGCCAGGCTGGCGTTGACAGAGCAGGCGCTGGCGGCTGTAAAAAGCGCTTTGCCCACACAACTGACTGAGCGGGACTTCGATTGCAATGCTCCCCCCAAAGGCGCTATCGACCTGTTGCAAGGCGAGCTTCGTCCCCTGATCAAGGGTTTGCCGTGGCGGCGAGTCGGTGCCGGGTTTTTGATCATATTTGCCCTGGCCTTGGGCTTCACCCATTGGCGCAGCAGTTTTCTGGAAGGTGAAGCGGCGCGCTTGCAGGCCCTGAGTGAGCAGCGCTTCAAGACCCTCTACCCCGAGCAAACCCGTATTGTTGACCTGTCCGCGCAACTCAGGGCACTGCAACAACAAGCGGCTGCCCCGCACAGTGGTCATATGGCGCGGCTGGTGCAACTGACTGAACAGGTGATAGGTGCCAGCAGTGTTGAAGTGCAACAGATGGAATGGCGCACGGATGTCGGCTGGGTACTCACTATCACCGCCGCCAGCTTCGCCGAGCTTGAATACCTGCGTACGCGGGGTGTGCAGAACGCACTGCCCGTCATCCTGGGCACTGCCAGCCAGCAGGGCAGCCGGGTGCAGGCATTACTCACCCTGAAGGACGTTATATGAAAGCGCATCTGCGTGAGCGCTGGCAGCACTTGTCGCGTCGAGATCGTCAACTGTGTGGCGGGCTGGCGGTGTTTTTGCTGGTTGTATTCTGTGCCTATGGGCTTTGGTTGCCGGCCCAGCAGAGGTTGGTGGCGGCTCAAGGGCTGTACCTTAAGAACGTGGCACTCGCGGATGAAGTCCAGCGGGCCAGGCCAGCGTCAGCCGCGCAGGATTCTGGTCAGCCATTAGCCGCGCGCTTGAGCGAAAGTGCTGCGAGTTCGGGGTTGAATGTCGAGCAGTTCGAGCTGGACGCCGGTGTTGTACGCATCACCCTGAGCGGGGATGCGGTTGCGGTGCTGGGCTGGCTCAACCGCATCGAGCAACAGGGCGCCCGCTTCGAAAGTCTGAGCCTGGAGAAGCGCGACAGCAGCCTCCAGGCCCGGCTGCAGATCAACAACTGACGCTACAGGAGGCGGGTATTGCCCGGCAGCACCGGCAATCGGGCCAGATGCAGCGACACCAGCAGCGCAATCAGCAACATGCCGACGATAAACGCGCCAATACCGTTCCAGCCTGCGAGATGCCAGAACACGCCACCCAGGGTCCCGGCGACGCTCGACCCGGCGTAGTAGCTGAACAGGTACAGCGACGATGCCTGCCCCTTGGCTTTGATGGCCCGGCGGCCGATCCAGCTGCTGGCCACCGAATGCGCACCGAAAAAGCCGAACGTGAACATCAGCATGCCGATAATCACAAACGCGATGGGTTCGAGCAGGGTCAGTGCGATCCCGGCCAGCATCAGCACAATCACGGCCCAGAGCACACGGCGGCGGCCCAGCTTGTCGGCCAGCGCGCCAATTTGCGCCGAGCTGTAGATGCCCGACAGATAGACAATGGACAGCAAACCCACCAGCGCCTGATTCATGTTGTAAGGGTCAGCCAGCAGGCGATAGCCGATGTAGTTGAACAACGTCACAAAGCTGCCCATCAGCAAGAAGGCTTCGAGAAACAGCCACGGCAGGCCCGCATCGCGAAAATGCATGGTGAACCCGTCCAGCAGGCTGCGCGGGTTCATGGCACGGGGGCGGAAGTTGCGCGACTCGGGCAGGATCTTCACAAAGATCATCGCGGCGGCCAGGGCCAGGCCGCCGATGACCAGCATCGCGGTGTGCCAGCTCACAAAGTCGATCAACACGCCACTGATCAACCGCCCGCTCATCCCGCCAATGGCGTTACCGCCAATGTACAAACCCATGGCCAAACCGATGTGCTGCGGGTGAATTTCTTCACTCAAGTAAGTCATCGCCACGGCTGCCAGACCGCTGAGCGACAAACCCACCAGCGCCCGGGTGATCAGCACGCCTTCCCAGGTCGGCATCATGGCGCTGAGCAATGTAAAGGCTGCTGCAGAAAACAGTGCAAATACCATCACCGGTTTGCGCCCAAAGGCGTCGGAAATAGGCCCGGTAATCAGCAGACCAATGGCCAGCATCGCCGTGGCGACCGACAGGATCAGACTGCTTTGTGCCGCATTGATCCCGTACTCATGGGACAGCACCGGCATCATCGGTTGCACGCAATACAGCAGCGCAAAAGTCGCAAAGCCCCCCGAGAACAGCGCCAGCACCGTGCGCATAAACATCGGCGTGCCTTTCTCGATAAACACATCATTGAGTTGGGAGACAACATCATCCAGCGCGGACGGCGGGATTTCGTGGGCGAGCGGTGCAGCAGCAGTTTTCACGGGGACCTCAAATTGCGGTAAAGCCGAGCGGCAATGACGAAAGAATATAGGCAGCTAACGATTCTTTCCAATATATTGTTCGACCTGTTTGATAGGTTTAACGACTCAATGGAGCTTGTATGGAATTGCGCCATTTGCGCTACTTCATCGCCGTCGCCGAAGAGCTGCACTTCGGCCGGGCGGCGCAGTTGCTGGGTATCTCGCAACCGCCCCTGAGCCAGCAAATACAGGCGCTGGAGCAGGAACTGGGGGCGCGTTTGTTTGATCGCACCAACCGTCGGGTTGAGCTCAGTGAAGCCGGGCGATTGTTTCTGGAAGAGGCGCGACTGGTGCTGGCCCAGGTCGACAAGGCGGCCGACGTGGCCCGTCGCGCGCAGCTGGGTGAACTGGGCGAATTGAAGATCGGCTTTACCTCCTCGGCACCGTTCAATTCCAGCATTCCCCAGGCCATTTTTGCGTTCCGCCAGGCATTCCCGGCGGTGCACCTGAACCTCAAGGAAATGAGCAGCCGTGAGGTGGCCGAGGGGTTGGTGGATGAGACCATTGAAGTCGGCATCATGCGTCCGCTGGCGTTGCCAGAGTCGTTAAGTGCCGTGGAGTTGTTTCGTGAGCCGCTGGTGGCGGTGATCCGCGCCGATCACCCCTTGGCTGAAGGCAGTGACCATGGCTTGCAGTTGGCGGCGTTGGCGGATGAGCCTTTTGTGTTCTTCCCGCGCAGTTATGGCAGCGGTTTGTATGCGCAGTTATTGAGCCTGGCGCGCCAGGCGGGTTTCAGCCCGCACTTTTCACAGGAAGCGGGTGAAGCCATGACCATCATCGGGCTGGTGTCGGCGGGGCTGGGGGTGTCGGTGTTGCCGGCGTCGTTCCAGCATATGCGCATCAAGGGCGTGGTCTATCGGCCGCTGCTTGATCCGGATGCCAACACGGCGGTGTGGCTGGTGCAGCGCAAGGGCAGCAACTCACCGATGGCGAATGCGTTCGCGGATTTACTGACCCGTAAAACGGTGGCCAGGGTTTAGGGCTTGCCCTCGATTCAGGCACTGCGGCTTTTCAGGCAAACCGTATCGATCCAATCGCGAGCAAGCCCGCTCCCACAGAGAACTGTGTTCAGGCCCGGGCTTGTCCGCGAGCAAATCCATATTCAGGTCGTGCCTAGCGGGCCATCAACTTATCCACAGACGCTTTGACCTGATGAATCAGATGCACCACTGCCAGCGCCACATCGCGGTTGAGGCCTTGCAGGTTATCGGCCGACGCATAGGCCGTGGCGATAGCACAGCGCAGCAGTTCATCGGTGTGTTCGAGGGTTTGTTCGTGATCGTGTGTGTGAGTCATGGTGAGGTCTTCCGTATCGATTGGGAGCTTTCACCATTTGCTTGCACACAAAGAGGGTGGCAGCTGTGCGCGGGTGTGCAAGACCGAGGATACGGAACTCGGCAGACTCGAAAGTCTCCCACGCACAGCCGCCATAAACCGGGCTGGCGTTGCATTGCCGTATCAATCGGACTTGCACGTCCGGTCACCCATGAGGAGTGACGAACCGCAGGCTAGCCATCGAAAGAGACAGGCGCAAGGCCCAGGAATTGTCTAGGAATAGTCCTGCGAAGGAAAGGGATCGCTCTCGCGCAGGGTCATCAATAGAGCATTTATTGTGCGCTGGCGATGACAAGCCAGTTTGTTTGTAAACAAGGCGCCGAAAGGCGCCTTTGTCATTTCTGAGGCTTACAACGGTTTTACCAGCGCCGCTTCAGACAGCTGTTTGGCCGTGCGTTCATTCTGGTTGTCCTTGAGGTCGCGCACGATATCGCGGTCCAGCAGGCGCACCCAGCGGATGTAGTTCTTGTGGATCTTGCCGTCCTTGTAGTCCAGGCCGCTGCTGTCGCGGTACTGGATACGGTAATGGTCGGCGCTGTACGGAATGTCGATTTCAGCGTGGTATTGCTCGCGCACGGTGATCTGCGCCTGCACCTGCTGGGGGGTGATTTTTTGCACCGTCCAGCCACGCCCGACCAGGGCTTTGACGATGGCTTGCTGCATTTGCGCACGGTCGCTGTGGATCGAGGCATGCAAGGTGCGGTCCGGGTTCTGAATGGGTTTGCTGGTGCAGGACACGGTGCCCAGCAGGGCAAGGGCTATCAGGGTAATACGCAGCAAGTAAGGCATTCCATTGGCTCCAGAGGTGTTAAACCCAGCGACGGAAGATCAACGAGGTGTTGACCCCGCCAAAGGCAAAGTTGTTGTTCATCACGTAATCGTTGTGCATGACGCGCAATTCGTCGCGCAGGTAGTCCAGTTCGCCGCAACGGGGATCGACTTCATCCAGGTTGAGCGTGGGCAGGTAGCGGTCGCTGTTCATCATTTCGATGCTGAACCACGATTCCAGCGCGCCACAGGCGCCCAGGGTGTGGCCCAGATAGCTTTTCTGGGAGCTGATGGGCATGTGTGTGCCGAACAGCTCGCGGGTGGCCAGGGTCTCGGCAATATCGCCTTGCTCGGTGGCGGTGCCGTGGCCGTTTACGTAGCCGATGGCCTGCGCGCCAATGCCCGCATCTTCCAGTGCCAGCTCCATCGCCCGGCGCATGGTGCTGACTTCCGGGCGGGTGGTGTGCTGGCCGTCGGCGTTGCTGCCAAATCCGACGATTTCAGCATGGATATGCGCGCCACGGGCCAGTGCGTGTTCCAGCTCTTCAAGCACCAGCATGCCGCCGCCTTCGCCGATGACCAGGCCGTCACGGCCCTTGTCATAGGGACGCGGGCTGGTGTGCGGCGCGTCGTTTTTCAGGCTGGTGGCGTAGAGGGCGTCAAACACCATGGCTTCGGTGGGGCACAGTTCTTCTGCACCGCCCGCGAGCATCAGGGGCAAACGGCCGAACTTGATGGCCTCGTAGGCGTAACCGATGCCCTGGCTGCCGCTGGTACACGCGCTGGAAGTGGGGATCAGGCGCCCGGTCAGGCCAAAGAAGATGCTGATATTGGCCGCCGTGGTGTGCGGCATCATGCGCACGTAGCTGTTGGCATTGAGGCCGTCCGCCACGGAGTTGAGCAGCATATTGCCGAATGCCTTGATCTCATCGGTGCTGCCGGTGGACGAGCCGCAGGCCACGCCCATTCGCCCGTCACGAATGATCGGGTTGCCCAGCAAGCCGGCATCCTGCAAGGCCATCTCCGCTGCGCCAACGGCCAGGCGCGAGACGCGGCCCATGCTGCGCAATTGTTTGCGGGTCCAGTGCGCAGGCACCGCAAAGTCATCAATCGGCCCGGCCAGCCGCGTGTTGAGTTCGGTGAAGCGGTCCCACTCGTCCATGCGCCGAATGCCACTGCGCCCGGCCACGCAGTTGGCTTCGATGCTGGCCCAGTCACTGCCCAGGGAGGTGATACCGGCCATGCCGGTGACGACAACGCGCTTCATCAGCACAAGCCTCCATTGACGGCCAGCACCTGACGGGTGATGTAACCCGCTTCGGCCGACATCAAAAAGTTAACCGCCCCGGCGACTTCTTCCGGGGTGCCCATGCGTTGGGCGGGGATCATTTTCATCAGGTCTTCTACCGGTACGTTTTCGTCGAGCATGGCGGTGTCGATCAACCCCGGCGCAACGCAGTTGACGGTGATTTTGCGTTTGCCCAGTTCGATGGCCAGGGCCTTGGCGGCGCCGATCAAGCCCGCCTTGGAGGCGCTGTAGTTGACCTGGCCGCGATTGCCGATCAGGCCCGATACCGAAGTGATGCAGACGATGCGCCCGGCAGCACGGCGACGGATCATGGGCATCATGACCGGGTGCAGCACGTTGTAGAAACCGTCGAGGTTGGTGCGCATCACGACGTCCCAATCGTCTTCGCTCAGGGCCGGGAACGCACCGTCGCGGGTCAGCCCGGCGTTGAGCACGACGCCGTAATAGGCACCGTGGGTTTCAACATCGGCTTCGAGCAAGGCTTTGCATTGTGCGCGATCCGACACGTCGAATTGCAGCACCCGTGCGCTGCGGCCCAATGCCTGGACTTCAGCCATGACGGCGTCGGCTTCACTGCGGCCACTGCGGCAATGCAGCACCAGGTCAAAACCGGCTTGCGCCAGACGCAGGGCAATGGCGCGGCCGATGCCACGGCTGGAGCCTGTGACCAAAATAGACTCAGTCATGGCGGGTCTCCTGGGATGCTTGAGCAAGGTAGTTTTCAGCCTGGGGCGGACGGAACACGTTCAGGCGGGCGCTGGCACGGATGCCGGGGCCGGTGAGGTGACACTCGAACACGCCCATGCCGTTGTCGTCTTCCAGCGAGCGCAGCGCGTGGATGTGCAGTTGGGCACCGAGGGGAAAGTGTTCGACGTTGCATTCAAATTTGCGGGTGCCGAGCAAAAAGCCCAGCGCCACGGGACGGCCTTGCAGGCGGGCGTGGCAACCGGCGTAGGCAGCGACGCTTTGCGCCATCAGCTCAACGCCCACCCACGCGGGGAGGCTGCCGTCTTCGCGGTTGAACAAACCGCCTGCGTTCACGGTAAGACAGGTTTGAATCTGCTCTTCATCAAACGCCAGCACCTGATCGATGAGGATCATGTCGCCAGCGTGGGGCAGCAGTTCGGCGAGCGGCCAATCAATCATGGGGCGTCTCCGATAATAAGGCTGACGTTATTGCCGCCGAAGGCAAACGAGTTGCTCATCAGGCAGCGTTGTGGCGCCGGGGCCAGGGTCTGGCCGGGCGTTACCCAGTTCAGCGCAGGCAGCCCCGGGTCGGGTTGACCGTCCCAGACGTGCGGGGGCAGGGCATCGCCGTGGGTCAGGCTCAGCCAGCAAAAGGCGGCCTCCAGTGCCCCTGCCGCACCCAGGGTGTGGCCGGTCATGGGTTTGGTCGAAGAGCACGGCACGCCTTGGGGGAAGACCTGTGTCACGGCGTGGCTTTCCATCGCGTCGTTGTGCAGGGTGGCGGTGCCATGCAGGTTCAGATAGCCGATGTGCGCGGGCTGCAAACCCGCACGACCCAGAGCCTTGTGCATGGCTTGAGCTGCGCCGCGCCCGGAGGGTTCAGGGGCGGAAATATGGTGCGCATCACTGCTGGCGCCCGCGCCGAGCAGGGCGATGGAGTGAGTGCCCGCGGGTTGCTTGCTCATCACAAACAGCACCGCCGCTTCCCCGATATTGATGCCGTGGCGGTTCACCGAAAAGGGGTTGCAGCGTTCATCCGACACGGCTTCCAGCGATGAAAAGCCGTTGAGCGTGAGTTTGCACAGCGTGTCGACACCGCCGCACAGCACCACGTCGCACAGGTTCATGTCCAGCAGTCGCTGGGCACTCATCAGGGCGCGGGCGCTGGAGGTGCAGGCGGTAGAAATCACATAGGTCGGCCCGTTGATGTTCAGCCAGTCGGCCAGAAACGTGGCCGGTGCGCTCAGCTCTTGCTGCTGATAGTCGTAATCGCCGGGGAACTGTTGATGTTGCAAGTAGTGGGCAATGCCACGGCTGGCTTCATCGATGCCCGAGGTGCTGGTGCCCAGCACAACGGCAATGCGCTCGCGGCCGAACGTCTGGATCGCCTGTTCGATGTCGTCTTTGATCTGCAACGCAGCGTCGAGCAGCAACTGATTGTTGCGACTGCATTGCGGGCTGAGTTCAGCCGCAATTGCAGGCAGCTCGCCGCTGACCGCGCCGAGGGTGATTGAGCGCTCTGGCACCCAGCCGCTTTGACGCTGCATGCCCGAGCAGTCACCGGCAAACAGCTTGCGCGCGACTTCATCGGCGCCGCGACCCAGCGAACAGACCACGCCCAGGGCATTGAGGTAAGCAGTCATGGGGCGGCCTCCAGCGGGCTGATCCGGTAGTGCAGATCGCCCTTCATATCGATACGAAAGACCCGGGGTTGCAGGTACTGCACTTGCCAGCGCTGTTCCATGAAGCGCCGATCAGGTTCAGCGGTTGCCTGTGGATAATTAACCGACAATTCAGCCGCAGGCGTCAGTGCAAACAATAACGCCGCGAACAGCTCGCGGGCTTCGGGATTGGGCGGCAACAGACCATCGGCGTGCCAGGTGCCGTCCTGCAACAATTGACGTGCCAGAGGAATGCCCAGCGGGTCCATCAATGACCAGCGCAGCCCGGCATTTTCCTGCTGAATCACCAGTAACCAGTCCTGACGCTCATCGGCGTGTTCACGCTGGATATGCAACTGCATGGGCAAGGCCAGGGTTGGGGTGTGCCTGGGCAGCGGCAAGCTGGTGCAGCTACTGAGCAGCATGCACATCAACAACCACACAAACATTATCCGTGTGGGAGCGGGCGTGCTCGCGAAGCAGGCAACTCGGTTCAACGGATTCACCGCAGCGATCCTGTCGCGAGTAAATCCGCTCCCACAGGGGATTGGGGCTTGCGCGCCACCACGTTGACCAGGGTTTCCTCCCGTTGGCCCACCGGTTTTGGCTTGAGCACGCCCAAGCGCTCCAGCAGACCGAAATCCTTGGAGCGGCTCCACCACAGGTAGGGGTATGAGACATTTTGCGGACCGAATTCAAAACCCTGATCACGGATCATGTCCAGGTATTGCTCCGCGCTTTTCTGCACATGCATGGGGTGGCGGAACAACCAGCGGATCACCCAGGTGTCGATGTAGGCTTCGGTGGACTCGGCAAACAGCAAGTACCCCCCCGGTTTGAGCACCCGGTAAAACTCGGCCAGTGCCCGGTCCTGCTGCACCAGATGGTGGAAGGTCTGGTGGCAGAACAGGATGTCGACACTGGCATCCGGCACGTCAAGTTCAGCGCAGTCGCTGCCGATCAGTTCGATGTCGATGCCCTGACGCCGGGCTTCTTCTGCGCTCAATTGCAGGCTCAGCGGGTCGGCATCCAGGCCAACCAGACGCGTGGGGGTGAAGGTTTTATGCAGATACTGGAACGATTTTCCCTGGCCGCAACCGGCATCCAGAATCACCGGCGCGCTTGGCAGTTCTTCACTGAACAGGCTGCGCAGGTCATTGATGGCCACCCGCAGCACATGGTGCTGCCAGGTGTGGCTGCGCAAAAACCAGAAGCCCAGACGGGTTTCTTCAACGTAGGTATCGCTCAGAGGTTTCATGGCGACTCCGTAGCGCAAATGTCCGACAGCATGCGCAAACGGCGCTTGGGTTCGCTGACAAACGGGTTGTTTTCATCCCAGGCATAGCCCGCCAGGATCGAGCTGATCATGCGGCGGATCTGTGGCGAGCTGTCAGGGTGGAAGATCACGTCCTGGAAAGTGCCGGCGTACCAGCCTTCGACGTAGCAGCGGAAGGTGTCGACCCCGCGCTTGAGCGGTTCGGCAAACTCGGCTTGCCAGTCCACGGCCTCGCCTTGCAACTGACGGTGCAGTACGCCAGCGGCCATGCTGGCCGAGCGCATGGCAATGGTCACGCCCGAAGAGAACACCGGATCGAGGAACTCGGCGGCATTGCCCAGTAGCGCAAAACCCGGGCCGTGCAGGGTTTTGACGTTGGCCGAGTAGCCGCGGATGGTGCGCGCCGCAGTGTCCCACACAGCATTGGCCAGCACGCGTTGCAGGCTAGGGGTCTCGTCGATGAAGCTGCGCAGGCACTCGTCGAGGTTTTCGCTGCGCCCGGCAAAATGTTCAGCCGCCGTGACCACGCCCACCGAGCAGCGGCCATTGCTGAACGGAATGCTCCAGAACCAGATGTCGCGCTGGGTCGGATGAGTGGTCACGAGGATTTTGTTTCGATCAAAGCCGTCGCAATCAATGCGGTCTTCAACGTGGGTAAATACGGCCTGGCGCACCGGGAAATTCGACGGCGCTTCAAGATCGAGCAAGCGCGGGAGCACGCGGCCATAGCCGCTGGCGTCGAGGATAAAGTCGGTTTCGACCTGATAGCGGCTGCCGTCTTCGCGCTCAATGTCCAGCAACGGTCTGGCCCGTTCCACATCGGTGGCGATCACGGTCTGGCCGTAGCGGATTTCAACACCTTGCAAGGCGGCCTGATCGGCCAGCAACTTGTCGAAATCGGCGCGTTGTACCTGAAAGGTGGTGGGTTTGCCGTTGCTGAACGTGTCACCAAAATCGAAGGCGCTGTAGTGCTCGCCCCAGGCGAAGGCGGCGCCGTTTTTGAGCTGGAAACCGGCCGCTTGTACCGCTTCCAGCATGCCCGCTTCTTCGATGAAGTCGATGCAGTGCGACAGCAGACTTTCACCAATGGAAAAGCGCGGGAAGTGTTGGCGCTCGATGATCAACACATCGTGGCCCTTGCGTTTGAGCAAGGCTGAAGCGATGGCGCCGGACGGCCCTGCGCCAATCACGACAACCTGACGACGTTCCATTTCTATTCCTGACACAGGCGCTCCTTGCCGGGTACTACGGCAGACTTCAAAGGGGGTTTACTCATGCCCGCCAACGCCGGTAACAGCGTAGCGATCAGGCTCATCAACATCAGCGCAAAGTACAGCGCGGGGCTGATGAGTTGTTGTTGCAGCAGCAGGTTGAGGAAGACGATTTCGCTCAATCCGCGAATGTTCAGTAACAGGCTTTCACGCCATTTGCTGGCCCCGGCAAACGACGGCGTGGCCCAGCTCACCCCGAGCCAGTTACCCAGCAGCTTACTGACCATCGGCAGCAGCAATAGTGCGGTCAGTTGCAGCAGGCTGATGTCGCTCAGGGCGCTGTGAACATTGATTTGCACAATGCCGAACGTGAGGATCAGCGGGATCGCCAACGTGGTCTGCAAGCGTTCCAGCCATACAGCGTTTAACGGCATGACCAGCTTCACCTTGAGCCACGCCATGCAGATCAAATAGCCGACGCCGAAAATAAGGGCATTGAGGCGGTAATGTTCGGCCACCACCAGCAAGGCAAAAAAGCTCAGGCTGTAACACAACGGCTGACGGATGCGCAGGGCGCGCAACAGCAGCGGCAGCAGGGCACCGGCCAGGGGCAGCAGCAAACTGATCAGGTCCAGGCTGCCCTGGGCCAGGCCAAACAGGGTCCAGCATGTGAGGTCGATCAGGATCGCGCTTTGCACCAGGCGCCGAGTGGCGGCGGGCGGGTAATCGATGTGGCGCAAGTACAGGTACAACACCGGGATCGCGGTGATGGCAAACACCAGGCCCACCGCCAGTGAACTCAACCAGGGTTGTTCAGGCAGCAGCCAGACGGCGCAGGCCAGCCCGCAGGCGAAGGGCACGGCAAAGCTGGGCAGGGCAATCTTTAAACTCTGGCGATCAAGGCGCAGATCAATCACGTCGCTCAAAATGGTGCCCAGCAACAGGGCAAAACTCAGGCTGTACAGGCTTTTGAGCCAGACCGGTGCGACCAGTTGGGCGCCGCCAAGCTGCCAGTGCGGCTCGATCCAGAACAGCATCAACAGCGGCAGGACGATGGACGCCAGCAATAACTGGCTGACAATCGGGATCACGCCAAAATGACGGCCCACGCGGGTGGCCAAGGCAAACAGGGCCAGGGCCAGCAGCCAGAACAGGGCTGGCATCATTGGCTGTGCTCCTGTCTGCCCGCCCAGGGCGCCAGGATAAAACTGAACGCCAGCCCCAGGCTGACCGACAAGCCGAAGTTGCTGACGGCAGGTGTGCTCGACACGGCCAGCAGGCCGAACGACAGCCATGTGGTCAATGCCGCCAGCAAGGTGCCGAGCAGGCTGACGGCGGCGCCGCCGATTTGCTCGCGCATCAGAATCGCGTAATCGACGCTGATCGCCGTCACCAGCAGCAGGCCGAAGAGGCTGAACAGCGTCAACGGCTGACCCAGCCAGCCCAGGCTTGCCAGGCTGCACAGCGCGGCCAGCAGCGGCAGTGCGACGATGCGCAGTGCACCGCCAAAACCGAACGGAGCAATCAGCAGCAATACGATCAAGGCACAGGACAGCAGCTTCAATTCGGCGGCGCTGATTTGCGTTGCGGCGAATACGTTATTCAAGTCGCCCAGGCGGTCGACCAGTTGTACGCCCGGCAGGTCTTGCGCTTGCACCCGCAGCAAACTGGCACTGCTCAACCCTTGCAGGCTGACCATGGCTGCAACGCCTTCGGCGTTCTTGCCTAGCCAGAGTGCGCGCCAGGGTTCGGCAAGCGGGCCGCTCAACGCGTCATCGATATGTTGCTCGGGCAAGGCCTGCAATTGCGCAACCTCGGCCTGCAGAGCGGTTTCAGGTACGCCCAGCTCCAGCAGCGGCTGCCAATGTTGCGCCAGCTGAGACAGCGCACTGCGCAATTGCTGTTGCTCGTCGGGCAGGCTGACCAATTGGTTCAGCGCCAGGTAGCCCTGCAACTTGCCCATGTGCACCAACTGATCGAGACGCTCTCCAAGGGCGGTTTGGCGCTCAAGCAATTGCTGCTCGTTGTCGGCCCGCACCAGGAAAAACTGGCTGGTGGGCTGGTAGCCGGTAATCCGGGCAATGGCCTGTGCCTCGGCCATCAATTGCGGCGGGGCGCCGACCCATTGGCGAATGTCGTTCTTGGTGGTCAGTTGCCACAAACCGGCCGCGCAAAACCCCAGCAGTAAAACCAGCAAGGCTGGCGTGGGGATGCGTTTGAGCAAGGCTTCGCGCATGTCGAGCAGCGATTGCGCAATACGCAGGGGCCATTGCGCTGGGCGCAGTTCCACGCCTTTGAGCAGCGCGGGCAGCAGGCATACGGCGCTCAAGTAAGCACCGACCAGGCCTGCGGCGGAGAAGATGGCGATTTGGGTCAGCGCCGGGAACGGGGTGAAGGCCAGTGCCAGATAACCAATGCAACTGGTCGCCAGGCTCAGGCTTAAACCGGGCAATGTCAGGCGCAAGGCGGGCCAGCTGCGCCAGGGTTTCAGGCTCCAGCTTTTGGACAGGTAATGCAGCGGGTAATCCACCGCCACCCCGATCAGGCTGGAGCCCAGTACCAGCGTCATCACGTGCATGCTGCCAAAGAACGCGACGCAGGCCACGGCGCCAAACAGCATGCCGACCAGCACGGGCACAAACGCCAGCAGCACCCGCCAGCGCCGGAACGCGAGCAGTAACAACAGCAGAATTCCGACGGTGGCTCCACCGCCGACCCAGGTGATTTCGCGGGTGGCTTGCTGTTGCCCGCTGGCCGCGTAGAGCAGGCCACTGGCAGCGAGCAGTTGCACATCGTGGGGTGCGACCTGCTGACGGCTGTGCTCAAGCAGCTCGGCAACCCGCAGCGGCAGTTTCATGTCAAACGCATTGCCTTGGGTACGGGCGCGCAGCAGCACCCAGTGTTTGCCGTCGGCCTCGGCGACCAGCGCTGCGCTGCCTATATCGAGTTGCACTGCACCGCGCTGCGGCTGGCTGTTCTGGATACGCCCGGTGAGGCCCAGCCAGTCGTCCTGGCTCGGCACCAGGCTGAACCCGGTGAAGGGATCGAACAGGGCTTGTACCCGTTGCTGGATAAAGGCGTCGGGGTGTTCGATCAGTTGCGTGCGGTCGGCTGCAGACAGCATTGCCAATCGGCCGCGCAGCAGTTGATCACGCAGCGCCGGGAGGTCGGCCTGCAGGCTCCATTGCACCTTTTCAAACAGGCCGCTGGCTTGCCACTGCTGGCCCAATTGCTCAGCCGAGGCGATGGCTTGCTGGCGATCGCTACTGCCCACCAGCACCAGCATTTCGCGGTTCAGGGGTTCCTGCATGCGTTGTTCTGCGCTCAGCTCCAGCGCATCCGGTGAATCCCCTGGCACCAGTTCCATCAGGTTGGCCGACAGCGGTGCGCCGTGGCGCCATTGCCAGCCGGCGAGTGCAAGCACCGCCACCAGCAGGATCATGAAGCCACGGGGCAACCAGCGTTCACTGCGCAAAATCGTGCTGCTCCGTGTCACTCAAGGGTTGGTTGCTGACGCTGTTGAGCAGGGTCAGCAGCGTGCTGTCGCCTTGGGTTTCTTGCAGTTCGATGCGTTGCACCAGTTCGCCGCCGCCGATGTTGATCTGCTTGAACACTTGCTTTAGTAGCAGTGAGCGTGGGGTCAGGGTCAGCGTCCAGTGGGCGGGTTCGCCTTGCAGTTGCAGGTCGAAGTCCCGTTGCAGGCCACTGCTGTCGCCTTGCAGCACGGCGAGGAACAAGCGGTTTTGCTCGGCGCCGGCGCTTTTGCCGGGCAGCATTTGCCAGCGCGTGCCGTCGCGCCGGGCGATGCCTTGGGACGTGATGCGGTAATCCTGTTGCAGCGGGGTTTTCAATTGCCAAAGCAGGCCGTGATCCTTGGCCAGCACAAAGGTACCGGTGCTGGTCAGCGGCTTGGGCAGGGCGCGCAGGTGTTTTTCCTGGATGAAATCACCGTGGATCACCTGGGGTTTGGCCAGTTGTTCGCTGAGTTGTTGCAGGTCGAAGGCGTGGGCCAGAGGAGTGAATCCGAGCAACAGCACGCACACCAATGTGGGAGCGGGCTTGCTCGCGATGCAGGCGCTGCGCAGCGTCTGCCACACCGCGGTGATGCAATCGCGAGCAAGCCCGCTCCCACAGATGATCGCGCTCATGGCAGCATCCTCGCAACCGCGTCGGTGAAGCACTTGGGCGACACCAGTTGCATCTCCTTGCTGGCGATCTCGACCGCCACTTGCACCGTAACGGCCCGGGTCAGCCGCTCGCCTGTGGCCAGGTCGGTAATCAGGTAATTGACCTTCAGGCGGTTCTCCCACTCCACCAGGTTGGCGCGCACGTTGATGCGCTGCCCAAACGTGGCCCCGCGGACATAGCGCAATTGCATGTCGATCACCGGCCACGCATAGCCCGCATCGAGCATGTGCGTGTAGTTGTGGCCGATATGGTCGAGTAACGCACAGCGCGCCACTTCGAGGTATTTGACGTAGTGGCCGTGCCACACCACGTGCAGGGTGTCGATGTCGAAAAACGGCACCAACACTTCGGTATCAACGTGCAAAACGCCTTTGCTACGCATGCAGCCTCCAGTGTTGTTGGGCAATACGGCTCAGGCACAAGCGCAGTTCGGCTTCCAGGGCGCGGTCTTCGACCACCGGCGGGAAGTCCTTCGCCAACTCGGCGTGCATGTGCGCCAGTGCGGGTGGCAGCGGGCGGGCGTCTTCGGCGCGGCTGCGCAACCACACGCCCTGATTAGCCGCCAGCAAAGTGGCAGCAGCGACCTGTTCGGTCAGTTCAAGCACGCGGATCGCATCGCGGGCAGCGATGGTGCCCATGCTCACTTTGTCCTGGTTGTGGCACTCGGTGGAGCGCGAGAACACGCTGGCCGGCATGGTGTTTTTCAAGGCTTCGGCGGTCCAGGCGCTGGTGCCGATCTGCACCGCTTTAAAACCGTGGTTGAGCATCGCCCGCTCGGCGGTTGCGCCCGACAGGTTGCTCGGCAGGCCGTGGTTGTAACGCACGTCCACCAGCAGCGCGAGCTGGCGGTCCAGCAGGTCGGCGACGTTGGCGACCAGGGTCTTGAGGCTGTCCATCGCAAAGGCGATATGACCGCCGTAGAAGTGCCCGCCGTGCAGCACGCGCTCTTCTTCAGCGTCGATGATCGGGTTGTCGTTGGCGCTGTTGAGTTCAATTTCGATAAACCCGCGCAGCCAGTTCAGGCTGTCAGCCAGCACCCCCAGCACGTGGGGCGCGCAGCGCAGCGAGTAGCGGTCTTGCAGGCGATGCAAGGGCGCGGTCGGGGCGTCGATGGCCAGGTCCTGGCGAATCCAGGCCGCCACCTGCATTTGCCCCGGATGGGGTTTGGCGGCGAACAGGCGCTCGTCGAAGTGCTCGGGGTTGCCTTGCAGCGCCACCACGTTGAGGGCGGTGATGCGCGTGGCCAGTTTGAGCAGGTAGTCGGCGCGGGCATAGGCCAGGCACGCGAGGCCAGTCATCACGGCGGTGCCGTTCATCAGCGCCAGCGCTTCCTTGGGCCGCAGTACCAGCGGTGTCCAGCCCAGTTCCTGATGCACGTCGGCTGCGAGGCGGCGCTCACCCTTGAACAATACTTCGCGTTCGCCCGACAACGTGGCCGCCACATAGGACAACGGCGTCAGATCGCCGCTGGCGCCCACCGAGCCCTCTTCGGGAATCAGCGGCAGGATGTCGTGGGCAATAAAAGCCTGCAAACGTTCCAGCAACTCGATGCGCACTCCGGACACGCCGTGGCACAGCGACTGCAGGCGTGCGGCGAGCACGGCGCGGGTGGCCTGGGCGTCGAGCAGTTTGCCCAGCCCGCAGCCGTGAAAGGTGTAGAGGTGGCGCGGCAGCGCTTCAACATGCTCCAGCGGCACCGCCACCACGCACGAATCACCGTAGCCGGTGGTCACGCCGTAGATGACGCCTTCCTTGTCCAGTAGCGAGTCGAGAAAGCGTGCGCCTTTGGCGATGCGCTCGCGATAGTCGGCGTCGTCTTGCAGACGGGTCGGCGCCTGACGATTGGCCAGGGCCAGCACGTCTTCAATGCGCAACGGGGTTTGGCCGAAGGTTACTGGCTCATGCGGATGCGTCGTCATCGGTCTTCCAGAAAGGGTAAAAATTGAACCATTGTTGGGGCGCTTCGAGGCAGTAGTGCCCCAGGCGTTCGGCGTAGCGCGTGGCCCACTGGGCGATCACCTGCTCGCGTTCGCTGCGCCGCCAGAGTACGGCGTCAGTGAAGGGTTCGAGGATGACCCGGTAGCGTCCTTCGTTCTTGAGGCAAAACATCAGGTTGACCGGGCATTTGAGCAGCCCGGCCAACAGCCACGGGCCTTGGGGGAATGCGGCCGGGTGGCCGAGAAAGTCGACCTCGACATTGCGCCCGCCATGCAGCGGCACCCGGTCACCGGCAATCGCCAGCCATTCGCCGTCTTCCAGGCGCTGATTGAGTTGCAGCATCACTGCCGGGTTGAGCTCACTGACCTGAATCAGCCGTAAATGGCTGGCCCCGGCTTCGCCCAGCAGGCGGTTGAAGTGTTCGGCGTGTTTGGTGTGCACCAGCACGTTCATGGTCACCTGTTCGCCCAGCTCGGCCAGTGCGCGACACACTTCGAGGTTGCCCAGGTGTGCGCCCACCAGCATCTGGCCGCGTTCGCCGCGTAACTGATTGCGCAGCAGGGCGGGGTCGATGATGTCGATGTCTTCGATCTTGAGGCGCCCGTTCCACACGTCGAGCTTGTCGAGCAGGGCATCGGCAAAGGCCATGAACTGCCCGAACACCCGTCTGCGGGTGGGGCGCAAATCGCTTTTCCCGCTCCAGTCGGCCAACCGCTGCTGGTACTGCCAGATGCTGCGCCGGGCACGGCCACCGAAGACAAAGAAGTACAGCACAATGGCGTAGAGCACCGGGCTGAGCAGGCGTCGGCCCAGCAGTTTGACGCCGAACGCAGTGAGCTTCATCAGCCGGAAACTGCCGCGCTCCTTGTGGTCAGCCCAATGCTGTTGAGGTTCGCTCATGCTTTGAAACGCCCCCAGAGGATGCTCGGCAAACGGATCAACATGCCGAAAAACAGTTTGGTGTGCATACCGGAAATCAGCGCGTTGTCATGGAACAGGCGAAAGTGCGAGAGGCCGTCCTGGGGGTAATGGACCTTGGTCGGCAGCCAGCGCATGGGCTGGTTGCGCCACGCCAGGCGCACCAGGATCTCGGGATCGAAGTCCATGCGTTTGCCCAGTTTGACCGAATTGATCAGCGCCAGCGTCGGCGTCAGCGGGTAGACCCGAAAACCGCACATGGAGTCGGGAATCTGCAGCGACAGGCTGTTGATCCACACCCACACGTGGGTCAGGTAGCGCGCATACAGTCGGCCCTTGGGCACGCTGTCGTCGTATTGCGGATAACCGCAGATCAGCGCCTGGGGGTTTTGCTGCGACACCTGCATAAAGGTCGCGACGTCGCGCAGGTCGTGCTGGCCGTCGGCGTCTACTTGCAGGGCGTGGGTGAAGCCCAGCCTGGCGGCTTCCCGCAGCCCCGCCATGACCGCGCCACCCTTGCCCTGATTGATGGCCAGGCGGATGAGGAAAGTGTTCTCGCCCTGGGCAAGCTGTTCGAGAACGGCACTGCACGCGGGGCTGCTGGCGTCGTCAACCAGCACGCAGGGCAAGCCGGCGGCGAGCAGGGCGTCGACCACGGCCGGTACGGCGGTTTCGTGGTTGTACACCGGAATCACGGCGCAGGGGTTATGCATGGGCGGCTATCTCCAGGCCAATGCGGACTCTTTGTAGCAGCTGCCGAAGGCTGCGTCCGGTGGCGTAGCCGCCGTAAAGTCTGGCGCCTTGGCTTGTCAGGAAAATCGTGCAAGCCGGTTTACGATTGCTTCGCAACCGGACGCAGCCTTCGGCAGCTGCTACGGGGCGAGTTGCAGCGTCAGATAACTTATTCACAGGCGGGCTCCAGCACGATGCGGCCACTGGAACAGGGCGCCGTCGCGTTGCGGTAGGCGAAGTGCAGCTTGCTGCGCTCACGGTCGAAACGCAGGGTCAGTTCGATGGCGTCGCCGGGGCGTACCAGTTGCTGGAACTTGAGCACTTCCATCCCGGCAAAACGCGGCGGCAGGTCGAGCAGTTGCTGACCCAGTGCCATTGCCCAATCCACTTGCACCACGCCCGGCAGTACCGGGGTTTTGGGGAAGTGACCACTGAAGTAGGCCAGGTCTGGCGGGATCGACAGGTTGAGGGTCCACTGGCCGTCATGTTCGGCTTGGCTCAGCACCTCGGGCATTTTAGGCCGGGGTGCCAGCAATAACGTATCGACCTGGGCCTGGGGCAGCTTGCCCTGGCTGTTGAGTGGCATCTGGCGCAACACGCGCCAGCGACGGGGCAAGGCCAAGGCTTCGCAGTGCTGGCTCAAGTGCTGGCGCAGGGTTTGGGTCAGGGCGCGGCGACCGTGTTCACGCAAGGCAAACAGACCGCTGGGGCTGAGTACCAGCAAGGCGCCCAGGGACGCACGGTTTTCGTTGACCACGCCCAGGCGGGCTTCAGCCACCCAGTCGTGGTTGACCAGCGCGTGCTCGAGCATGGGCAGGGAGATGCGTTTTTCTTCCAGTTTGACGATGCGATCCAGGCGCCCGAGCAACTCGAAACGACCATCAGCCTCGATGCGAGCCGCGTCGGCAGTCTGTTCGATATGACCTGCGGGCAAGTACGCCGAGGCGATTATCAGGGCGCCATCTTCGCTCTGGCTCAGTTGCACATCGGCAAATGGCTGCCACAGGTTTGGGCCCTGACGCCACGCGATCCCACCGGTTTCCGAGCTGCCAAGGATTTCGGTCGGCCACTGGCCCAGACGCTCGAACAACCCTTGCGCCGCCTCTGCAGGCAAGGCGCCGCCCGACGAGAAAACCCGGCGTACCGGGCTCAGGGCGGGCCAGTCCAGGTTGTCGGCCATGCGCTTGAGCAGGGCAGGGCTGGCGACCCATGCGAATGATGAATGCTCGCGGCTGGCGCGCTGCATGTCTTCAGGGAACGCCAGTTGTTTGCGGACAAAGGTGCGGCCTGCGCACAGGGGCCACAACACGCGAAACAGCAGACCGTAAATATGCTGTGCAGCCACGCTGGCAATGATGCACGCATCACCCAGATCGGCGCCCCACAGCTGTTCCAGCGCCTGGACTTCGTTGGCCATCTGGCGCAGGTTTTTGTCGATGCGCTTGGGTTCGCCGCTTGAGCCCGAAGTGCACAGGCTGAGCTGGCACTTGTCCAGATCCAGTTCTGCTGCAGGCAATGCATCGGCATACAAGGCTTGCAGTTGGTCGCTTTGAGTTATCCACAGGTCAACCCGGTCATCCCAGCGCTGACGGGTTTGGGCTTGCAGGTCGGCAGGCAGCAGCACGCTGACGCCGGCGCGCCACGCACCGAGTAAAGCCACTGCCAGTTCACCAGCGTCCTCAAGGTGCACGGCAATGTGCTGCACGCCTCGCTGTTGCAGGCCGCCCGCCAGGCGCAAGGCCTGTTCACAGAGGGTGTCGTGGTTCAGCGCAGGGTCAACCGTAACGCGGCGCTCTGCGTGTCCCTTGAGCAATAGCTGCTCAAGTTTTATCCAATTCATGCCCGGCCTCTTACCTTTTGTCGTATCAGCCATTCAATGGCAAACAGCAGCCCCATCAGCCCGTAGGCGATAAGGCCGTTGTACAACGTCCACCAACTCAGCGGCGCCCACAGCGTCAAACTGGCTGCGACTAACCCGTTGAGCATGAAAAACAGGCACCAGACCTTGGTCACCTGCCGTGTGTAAACAATTGCGATGTCGGGTAATACCGGCTCGCGCAACCGGGCCAGGCGCTCGATCATCGGTGGCCCGAACTTCAGGCTCAGACCGAACAGGCAGAGCATGAACGTACTGATCAGGACCGGGTACCAGCGCAACAGTGCCGGGCTGTTGAACAGCGCCAGCAGGCCGCAGAACACCAGTGCAACGACCGCCATCCACAGGCTGCCGGGGCGCCGTTCTCCGGTCAGGGCACGGGCCAGCCACAGGCCGCCAAGCAGTAACGCAAACTGCCATGGGGCGAAATGGGCCATGCCGAAATACACCGCAAAGGGGTACAGCAGGCCCGCCAGCAACAGCCCAAGGCCAATCAGTCGACTCATGCGTCAGCGTGAACCAGGCGATAAACTGCCTCGACCACGTCATTGACGGTTCGCACCGATTTGAATTCTTCAGCGGCGATTCTTTTACCGGTTTTGCGCTTGATGTGGTCGATCAGGTCAACGGCGTCGATGCTGTCGATTTCCAGGTCCTGATACAGGTTGGCGTCCAGGGTGACGCGCTCGGGCTCCAGTTCGAAGAGTTCGACCAGGGCGTCGCGCAGGGTATTGAAAATGTCGTCACGGGTTTGCATGGTTCGGTCTCAGGCTGCCTGTTTGGCCGTGACAAAAGCCGCAAGGCTGGCCACGTTGGAAAAGTGATTGCGAGTGTCTTTGGCATCGGCGTCTATTTTGATGCCGTAGGTTTTTTGAATCGCCAGGCCCAGCTCAAGTGCGTCGACCGAATCCAGCCCCAGGCCATCGCCAAACAGGGTTTGTTCGTCACCAATGTCGCTGACGCTGATGTCTTCGAGGCCCAGGGCATCGATGATCAGCTGTTTAATGTCGCGTTTCAGATCGCTCATCTGTGGCGAGCTCCTTAATAAAGTAGTCATGCACGAAGTCATTGAGCAGGCGCGAGGCTTTAGGCGGCGGGCCAAGCGCGGTAAAGGTGTCTGGATCTATATCGGCACCGACACGAATACTGAAGTGCACGCGCCGATAGGGGATGCGGTACCAAGGTTCAGCCTTGGTCAGCGTGGTGGGGCTGACCTTGATCACCACCGGGGTGAGGATTTTCGCACCCCGCAGTGCTATCGCGGCGGCGCCGCGATGAAAGGCAGGTGCCGTGCCCGGCTGCGTGCGGGTGCCCTCCGGGAAAATGATCAGGGTCTGGCCTTCCTGCAGTGCTCGCGCGGCGTTATCGAGCATGTCGACGCTGCCATCGTTGCTGATGTACTGCGTGGCGCGCACGGGGCTGCGGGTAAACGGGTTTTGCCAAAGGCTCTCTTTGACCACGCAATTGGCGTTTCTTACCAGGCCGATCAAAAAAACCACGTCGATAAGCGACGGGTGGTTGGCAATGATCATCTGCCCGGGTCGCCCGAGCCGTGCGGCACCTTGTACGTCATAGGTCAGCACGCCCATGCGGGCCATCGTGCGGATAAACAGCCAGAACAGCCGGCTGACGGTTGCACGGGCACGTTCGCGGTGACGAACGGCGTTTCCGGGCAGGCAACCGAGCACCGGGAAAATCATGACCCGCAGGCACAGGCATCCGAGACCGAACAGTGTAAAGCTGATCGCCGTGGCGATCAGGCGCCAGACATAAGCATCGCGGTGCTCGCTCACAGGCTGTATTGCCAGTTCCATACGCGGTCTTTCCAGGCGTGCTGGAATGACGCCTGTCCATCGAACAGGTGGCGCAACAGGTTCAGGCTATGGGGCCACGGGGCTTTTTCGATGCCGGTGGTCGTGCTTGCGAGGGAGACCTGCCATTGCGTCCCGGGGGTCAGCAGCAGGCCGACGGCGTAAGGAAAGGGCACATCATCAATCCATTGGGCGTAGGCGTGCGGCGGTTGCTCTTCGGTGATGATCAGCAGTACGGCGGGCGCGCCTTCATTCAACAGCGCGCAGGCCTCGATCAGGCCATGCTCCAGGCCATCTCCGGCAGCGGCAATGGCCGTCATCTCGCTGGTTTCGCCCCGCATGATCGACCACAGGCCAATGACCGCGTTGTGCACCGAGAGGCTGAATTGTGTCGGGGACAGGGGCTGGCTGGCAGCGAGGTCGCTGAGGATGTCGAATGTGCGCGGGGTTTCGCCGTGGCGTGAGGCGAAGACCAGTGGCAGTGCCTCGTGGCCTTGTGCCAGTGGCCAGCCGACGCTGAATGCCATCCGTGCCAGGCGGCTGAGGCGACGGCGTTGCATGGCGGGTAGAAACGAGACATCAGGTGCTGCGTTGCTGGCGGCGAGTACGCTGGGTTGCTGGCTCCAGGCTTGCCAATCGGCCACGCTGTCGAGGCCCGGAGCCCAGGCGCGCCACGCGGCGATATTGAAATTGATCACTGGAGTTTCATCCCGCCCTTGCAGGCTTCCTTGATGCGAAAGTGGGCATCAGTCGATGCCACACCTGATACAGAATGGCGACATTATCCCGGTGCAGTTGGCTTGTAGCAAATATTGCTTACATTTCAAGTATGGTTTTTGCGTGATCTGAAAAATATAAGACTAATGCTTCCCATATGGCGGATATGTTCGACGACTATTGCGGTTAAATCTCTAATAGATGTAAGGCATTTCTCTGCGAGGTAGCTAAGCCGCACAAAGGCAATCTACACTCGGGGACACATTGGTACACGGAGGTTTTGAAATGCGTCGCGTGGTGTTCAACCAAAAAGGCGGTGTGGGTAAATCCAGCATCGCGTGCAATCTGGCTGCGGTCAGTGCCAGCGAGGGCTACAGGACGTTGCTGGTGGATCTGGACGCCCAGGCCAACTCCACTCAATACCTGACCGGACTCACGGGCGACGATATCCCGATGGGGATTGCCGACTTCTTCAAGCACAGTTTGTCAGCCGGGATCGGTTCGAAAAAAAATCGTGTCGATATTTACGAAACACCCTTTGAAAATTTGCACGTTGTCACCGCCACGGGCGAACTGGCTGATTTGCAGCCAAAGCTTGAAGCCAAGCACAAGATCAACAAGCTGCGAAAACTGCTTGAAGAATTGTCCGAAGACTATGACCGCATCTATGTCGACACACCTCCCGCATTGAACTTTTACGCCGTTTCGGCGTTGATCGCGTGTGATCGGGTGCTGATTCCATTTGATTGCGACAGTTTTTCGCGTCAGGCGCTTTACGGGCTGCTGGCTGAAATCGAAGAACTGAAAGAAGACCACAACGAAGACCTGCTGGTCGAAGGCATTGTGGTCAATCAGTTCCAGGCCCGGGCCAGCCTGCCCCAGCAAATGCTCGATGAGCTGATCGCTGAAGGGCTACCGGTGCTGCCGATGTACCTGAGCAGCTCCGTGCGGATGCGCGAGTCGCATCAGGCCTGTCAGCCTTTGATCCACTTCGACCCGCGGCACAAACTCACTCAACAGTTTGTAGAGTTGCACGATTATCTGGATCAGAACGCTTAGGCACTGATGCCCTGGCTGCGCAGCCAGGCGGTCAGTTGCTGCAACGGCAGCGCACCGCTCTGGCGAGCGACTTCGCGGCCATTTTTAAACAGGATGAGGCTAGGGATGGAGCGTATCCCCAATTGTCCGGCCAGTTGTTGATTGGATTCACTGTCAAGTTTGGCCAGTCGGCATTTGCCGATCAGTTGGCTGGCGGCTTGTTCAAATACCGGGGCAAAGGCTTTGCACGGTCCGCACCATTCGGCCCACACATCCACCAGCAGCGGCAGGTCGCCCTTGATCTGGCTGGGGTAGTCGGTTTGTTTAAGATCGAAGGGCTTGGCGAGCAGTACCGCATTCTTGCAGCGCCCGCATTTGGGGTGCTCGCCGATGCGCTCTGCGGGAATACGGTTAAGGCCGTTGCAGTGTGGGCAGGGAATCAGCAGCGGTTCGGTCATCGGTCGTTCTCTACAAGGGGGCTCATGAGCGTGCAGTTCAGCAGATGATTGCTCAACCCGCCACTGGCGTCAGCGGCCAGATCCAGGGAATCACCAGCATTGCCACTATCAGCATCAGTACATTCAGCGGGATGCCGATGCGCAAAAAGTCGCTGAATTTGTACCCGCCTGCGTTATACACAAAGGTGTTGGTCTGGTAGCCAATCGGCGTTGCGAAGCTGGCGCTTGCAGCGAACATCACGGCCACCACGAAAGGTCTGGGGTCCACACCCATCTGTTGCGCTACACCAATTGCGATCGGCGTCAGCAATACCGCCACGGCATTGTTGGAGAGGATCTCGGTGAGCAGGCTGGTCAGTAAATAGACAAACCCCAGCATCAACAGCGGTCCGGCATTGGGGATGGCGGCCATGGTCTGGTTGACCACCAAATTGATCAGGCCGACTTTTTCCATCGCAATGCTGATGGCCAGCATGCCGAAAATCAGGCTCAGGATTTTCCAGTCCACCGCCTTGTAAGCGTCCTGCACATCCAGGCAGCGTGTGGCGACTACCGTCACTGCGGCGATGAGTGCCAGCCCTTCGATGGGCATGACTTCCAGCGCCGCAAGAATCATCACCGCCAGCGTCGAAATAATCGCAATCGGTGCTTTGTCGCGGCGATAAGCGCGCTCCAGGACGGTATTGAGGCTGATCAAGTCGCCATTTTCGGCGAAACGACGGATCTGGCTGGGCGTGCCCTCAACTAGGATCACATCGCCAAATTGCAGGTGCAGATCGTCGAGGTTGCCTTGAATGTTTTCGTCCTGGCGATGCACCGCGAGCACTGCAATGCCGTAACGCGCCGTCAAGTCGAGGTCGCGCATGGGGCGGTGGCTGTAGCGCGAGTTACGGCCCACGATGGCTTCGGCCAGGATCACGTCGTGGTTGCTGATGGTTTCGAACGCATCACCACGGTTGAAGGCCAGCACGCCGCTTTCGCGCAGCTCGACCACGTTCTGTACCTGCCCGTGCAGCACCAGGCGATCGCCGCTGCGCAACTGGGTGGTGGGCTCTGGCGTGGAAAGCTCTTGCTCGTCACGGAAAATCTTCAGGACTTGCAGGCCGCTGCCACCATTGAGATTGGCTTCAGTCAGGGTTTTGCCGATCACGGGCGAATGGTGGGGCACCAGCAGTTCGCTCATGAAGGTGCGAGTCAGGTCCGGGCGCAATTGCTTGGACAGGCTGTCGCGATCAGGTAGCAGGCGGTTGCTGAAAATCATCAGGTACACAAAACCCACGGCGGCAAACATCAGCCCGGCCTGAGTGATTTCGAACATGCCGAAGGGTGCGAGCCCGGCTTTGCGTGCAACCCCGTCCACCAGAATATTGGTCGAGGTGCCGATCATCGTCAGCATCCCGCCCAGTACCGTGGCGTAAGACAGCGGGATCAGCAGCTTGGACGGCGAACTGTGGGAGCGCTTGGCGAGGGCAATCGCCACCGGCGTCAAAATGGCCACCACAGGGGTGTTGTTCAGGAACGCCGAAATGACCAGCGCGGTAATCATCAGTCCGCCGAGCACCCGCAGCGGTTTGTCGCCTACCAGGTTGCCCAGCCAGTTGCCCAGGGCATCAATGCAGCCGGTACGCTCCAGGGCGGCCGAGAGCACAAACATGCAGGCAATCGTGGCAGGAGCCGAGTTGCTGAGCACACTCAACACTTCGTGGGGCGTCAGAATCTGCGTGACCAGCAGGGCGGCAACACCAATGGCGGCTACGACATCGGCGCTCCACTTCTCGCGCACAAACGACACCAACAACCACACCAGCAGAGCGGCAACAAACAGCAGGGGGAGCGAGTCCCAGGACATGGGTCTTCCTTAATGCAACGAATCTCGTATGAGGTATCGGGCAGGCCAGAGCCGCCGCGCGGGCGTCACCATAATCAGGGCGGGTTAGTTCGTCTAAGACTGTTTAGGCAGGTTGATATGCGATTTTGTTATGGCAGGACGAGGCGACGTATTTGCTCATACAGTCCTGAGCCGGCTGCGCAGCCCTTATCCAGGCTTTGAAGCGAGACAGCGACAGCACCATTGGTCAGGGGCAGGTTATCGCATATTGCGATTGAGTGATCCCTGACTTAACCTCCATAGCAAGATGCGATAGGGACGTTGCATGCGAGTGATAACAGCCAAGCGTATTTGGGAAGCGAAAGAACAATGAACGCATTGATCGCACAGGCGGCAGAGCACTGGAAGTTCGTGGCGCCTTTATTGCGCAAACCGAAAACCGAAGCAGATTACGATGAGTTGGTCGCAGCCCTCGACGGGTTGACCGACTTGATTGGCGACGATGAGAGTCACCCCTTGATGAGCCTGGTGGACATCATCGGTGACTGGGTTGAAGCCTACGACCTCGAGCATCGGCCGATGCCCAAGGTCAGTGGCGTCGATGTGTTGCGCTCGGTGATGCAGGAGCACGGGCTGACTCAAAGCGACTTGCCGGGCGTGGGTACCCAATCGGTGGTGTCCGAAATTCTCAGCGGCAAGCGCCAGCTCAACGTTCGGCAGATACGCTGGCTGGCGGACTACTTCAACGTGCCTGTGGATATGTTTATCTGAGGCTTTGCATTACGACGAGCAACTGATTTCCAGGTGCTTGCCCCATTCAGGCGGGCGCTCGGCATAGGTTTCCATGCCCGGTTGCTCGGTGAAAGGTCGGGTCAGTACGTTGTGCAGGCGCTGCACTTCGCTGTAATCCCCGGCTTGGGCGGCATCGATGGCTTTTTGCGCCAGATAGTTGCGCAGGATGTACAGCGGGTTGACCCGGTGCATGCGCTCACGGCGTGCGCTTTCATCACTCACGCCTTCACGGGCGACCCGTGCAACGTACTGCGCTGCCCATTCATCAAAACCCTTGAGGTCGACAAACTCGTCACGCAGGCGGGACACGGCCTGCTCTGCTGGCAAGTCACCCAGGCGGCGGAAGAACAGGGTGTAGTCGATGCTGCTGCCTTGCATCCGTTGCAACAGGGTTTCGATCAATTGTTGATCACCGTCTTCGGCGGTGGTCAGGCCCAGTCGGCGGCGCATCAGGTCGGTGTAGTGCGCTTGATACAGCGGCAAGTACAGCCCCAGGGTTTCGCGCAGGGCTTCAACGCTGATGAACGGCGTTAGGGCCTGGGCCAGTGCGCTGAGGTTCCACTGGCCGATAGGCACCTGATTGCTGAAGGAGTAACGCCCTTCGTGGTCTGAGTGGTTGCAGACGAAATTGGCGTCGAAGTCGTCGAGGAAGGCGAACGGTCCAAAGTCGAAGGTGATGCCCAGAATCGACATGTTGTCGGTGTTCATCACGCCGTGACAAAAACCGTAGGCCTGCCACTTGGCAATCAGCTCGGCGTTACGCTCGACGATCTCGCGGAACATCGCCAGATAGGGCTCGGGTTGCTCCAGGCACTCGGCAAAGTGCAGGGCCAGTACATGCTCGCCCAACTGCTTTTGCTGCTCGGGGCGCTTGGTGTAGTAGAAGTATTCGAAATGCCCGAAGCGCACATGGCTGGGCGCCAGGCGCAGGACCATGGCCGCGCGCTCCTGGGTTTCACGCCACACCGGGGTGTCGGAGCCGATCACGCACAGGGCGCGGCTGCTGGGAATGCCCAGCGCGTGCAGCGCCTCGCTGGCGAGAAACTCGCGGATCGATGAGCGCAGCACGGCGCGACCATCGCCCATGCGCGAGTAGGGCGTCATGCCGGCACCCTTGAGGTGCAAGTCCCAATGCTCGCCCGCCTCGTTATAGACCTCGCCCAGCAGCAGCCCGCGGCCGTCACCCAGTTGCGGGTTATACGAGCCGAACTGATGACCGGAGTAGACCATGGCGCGGGGTTCGGCGTCGGCCCACAGGGTGTGACCGCCAAACAGCTGGGCGAACACCGGGTCCTGGGCCACGGCCGGGTCGAGGTCAAGCAGCGCCATGGCGGCATCGCTGGCAACCACCACGCGCGGTGCGTCGATGGGCTCGGGCAGCACGTGAGTTGAAAACGCGTCACCCAGTCGAGCGAAACGGTTATCAAAAGTCAGTTCGTCGAGGGCTTTCAATGACCGTCTCCAGTAAGCATGTTCAAGGGTGGGAGCGGGCTTGCTCGCGATGGTATCAACGGGCTTGGCCAGTTAAACCGATTCGCCTGCATCGCAGGCAAATCAGCTCCCACAGAGGTTGCATCAGCCTTGAGTCAGTCGAGCTTGCCCAACTGCGGCTTTTGCGGGGGTGGTGTCGGCTCGGGCGGAACTTCCGGCCCTACGGGCACCAACTTGTATTCCTGACCCTGCAAGTTCTTGAGGTACACCTCCATCTGTTGGAACGAGATGTTGATGTGGTGATTCTTGAACTCGCGGTTGATAAAGCGGTTTACCTCGTCGATCACCGGGTTACGGTCGCCCAGGTCACGGACGTGCATGCGCAGTTCGTGGTCCAGGGTGCTGGCGCCGAAGTTGAGGAAGTACACGTGCGGCTCAGGGTCTTTGAGTACACGGGGGTTCTCTTGTGCAGCCTTGAGCAGCAGGCTTTTTACCAGGTCCAGATCCGAACCGTAGTCCACACCCAGTTTGAGGGTGACGCGGGTGATGGTGTCGGTCAGGGACCAGTTGATCAGTTGCCCGGTGATAAAGGTCTTGTTCGGGACGATGATGTCTTTGCGGTCGAAGTCGGTGATGGTGGTCGCACGGATGCGGATCTTGCTCACAGTGCCCGACAGGTTGCCGATGGTGATGGTGTCGCCAATCCGCACCGGGCGCTCGAACAGAATCATGATCCCGGAGATGAAGTTGGCGAAAATCTCCTGCATGCCAAAGCCCAGGCCCACCGACAGCGCGGCGACCAGCCATTGCAACTTGTCCCAGCTCACACCCAGGGTCGACAGGGTGGACACGAAGCCTACGCCGATGATCACGTAAGTCAGCAAGGTGGTGGTGGCGTAGGCGCTGCCCTGGCCCAGATCGAGGCGAGACAGCACCAGCACTTCCAGCAGCCCGGGCAGGTTGCGCGCCAGGGCAATACTGATGCCGATGATGACCAGTGCACCGATCACGTCGCCAATGCTGATGGGCACCATGCTCATGTTGGCGCCGGTGCCGCTGGTGTACTCGTACAGGGTGATGTTGTCGAGGTAGGAGAAGACCGAGATCAGGTCGGCCCAGACCCAGTACAAAATGCCGATAAAGCCCGCCAGCAGGGCCAGGCGAATCAGGCGCAGCGATTGTTGGTTGACCTGTTCGATGTCCAGGGTCGGTTCTTCAATGATGATGTCGTTGCCTTCGCCGGCTTCCTTGGCCGCCTGGCGTTTGGCCAGTGCGCGTTGGTAGGCCAGGCGCCGTGCCGCCACCGCCAGGCCGCGCACGAAGGCCGCTTCGACCACCAGCCAGAGCATCAGCAGGTAGAGGGTGTTGATCAGTCGGTCGCTGAGTTTGAGCGCGGTGTAGTAGTAGCCAAAACAGACGGCAACGAACAATGCCAGCGGCAACAGCGCAAAGGCAAAACCGAGCAATTTGCGCAGGCGATAGGCTTTTGTCGCTGTCTCGAAGTCGTTGAGCAGCAGGCGGCACAGCAACCAGGCCATGGCGGCATAACAACTCAACACCACAAGGATGCCCAGTACGTCATCGGCCAGTGCAGCGGGTTGTTGCTCGGCAAAGGCGACCACGGCCACCAGGGCCAGGACGACAAAGCCCAGCTTGCGAATCCAGTTTTGCAGGAACGCGACCAGCGGTTTTTCCCAGCGGAAATGCAATTCGGCCACGCCACCTGGCGCCAGAATCCGGTAAGCGGTGTAGAACACCAGCCAGGCTTCGGCCATCTGGATCAGGGCCGCGCCCGTATTGGCGTTCATGCCACGGGCATCGGTTTGCAGGGCATAGCCGCACAGCGCCAGAGCCAGCGAAATAGGCATCGCCAGCAGGATATTGATCAGAATGGCCAGTGGCGTATGCCATTGGCTGTCGCGCTTGAAGTGACCAATGTCCTGATGGATTTTGTTCAATTTGCTGTAGAGGTAACTGCGCTTCCACAGCAAGGCCGCCACCACCAGCAAGAACGGCAGGAACAACAGCGGTCTCTGCACCAGGCCTTCTGCCAGCTCACTGACGCTGGAGCCCCACGGCAGGGTGGTGACTTGCTGTTCCAGCTGGCGCGGGGCAGTTTCCAGCCACTCCAGATCCAGGGGCTTGTTGCTGGGAATCCAGAACATTTGCTCGTCCAGCGTGGCACGCAGGCTCTGGGCGGTGCTGAGCAGTTGCTTCTGGTTCAGTTGCAGCGTGATCGATTCGTTGAGCAGGGAGCTCAACTCGCGATTCAGGCGGTCCAGCAAGTCACTGCGGGTGTTGACCAGTTCGAGCAGGGTCTTGCGCAGTTGAGGCGTGACTTGATCGGCAGGCTGGGTCGACAGCAGGTTGTCGACGTAGGACGTCGGGTTGCTGATCAGCTCCCGTTGCTGGTTGATTTCAAACTGATACAGACGAATATCGGCGATTTCGTCTGCCAGGTTCTTGTCCATTTTCTGCAGGCGCGGCAGGGCCTGTTTCTGCTTATAGAGAATCTTGGACAGCAGCAAACTGCCCTTGAGCACGTTGATCTGCTCGTCCAGCGCCTGATCGCTCTGGGTGACGTTGTCCAGTTGCTGCTTGGTTTCGAGGTTCTGCTGGGTGACTTCATTGAGACGGTCGGTGCTGCGTAGCAGGTAGTCGGAAAGCTTGAGGTTGATCGCGCTTTCGGTCGCCAGCAGGCTGCTGCTGCCGGACTTTTGCGCCTCGATGGATTGTTCGGTCACGGTCTGCTGTGACTGCGCCAGACGCTTCTGGTTGATCAGGGTTTGCAGCTCCTGGATTTCCTGATCCTGACGCGTGGTTTTTTCCAGCAGCAAGTCATGCTGGCTGCCGCTCAGGTCTTGCAGCAGGCTGTTACCGGCCAGCTCCTGGCGGCGCAGGGCGATCAGTGCGGTGAGCGAGGCCACTTCGGCGTTGAGCTGGTTGCGCTGATCCGGGGTGAGCAATTTGCCATTGTCACGCCCGGTTTTCAGGATGTTGTTGATCTGCTGAATACGCGTCTGGCTGGTGCTGATTTCGGCCTGAGCCCTTTCCGGGCGGGTTTGTGCGGCAATGCTCTGGCTGTTGGCAATGGCCAGGGCTTTTTGCAGCTCGCCCTGCTGGGTCGTGCGTTCAGCCAGCATTTGCTCCAGCTGCGGCACGGCCAAATCACTGTAGCGCTGGGCCACCGGCAGGGCTTTGCTGGCCTTGAGGCGGGCCAGTTCACGCTGGTTTTCGCTGGTCTGGCGCGGCGCATTGCTGAGCTGTTGTTTGACGTCGTTCAGGCGCTGTTCGTAATTGGCTTTGTTGTCCAGCAGGGTGAGGGTTTGCTGGAGCACTGCCTGCAGGGCTTTCTGGTCTGCATCTGGCAGCTTGCGATCGGCAATTTTGTCCAGGCTTTGCTGCACCGATTCGGAGGTAGGCGGTTCGGCCGCGTGTAGCGTGCCGACACAAAGGCTCAGACCGAGCAGGACTGTTGCGATGAACGTGCGCAGAGTTGGCATAGATACCGGTCAGACAAAGGTCAGAAAGTTGGAGTTTAGAGGAACAGCCCGGGCCCCGGTGCACTTCCTTCGGGGAATCTGACGCCCACTTTGGCTATCTTGTTCCCCTCCATCACGGCGACTGTCCAGATGGTGTTGTTCCACTCCACCTGATCGCCGACCACCGGCGCGCCGCCGACCTTGTGCGCAATAAAGCTGCTGAGCGGAATGTTGGGGTCGATGCCGTCCAGCTTCAGGCCATACAACGCCGACACAGCGCCCAGCTGGGCGTCGCCTTCGAGCACAAAGTCGCCAAAAAAGCGCAGATCCAGGCCACGGCTCGGAGGCTGGCTGAACAGTTTGCCCAGGGCAGGCAAGTTGTGTTCGTGACCGATGACGCACAGCAAATCGCCAATTTCGAGGGTGGTGCTACCCGACGGGTGGAGCAGTTTCTGATCGCGAAACAGGGCCGCGATCCGGGTGCCCTCGGGCATTTTCAGTTCACGCAGGGCCGCACCGATGCACCAGTTTTGTGCGTCGAGGCGGTAAACAAACAGTTCCCACTCGCTGGTCACGTGAACTTCGAGGGCTGAGCGCGAGACCGGTGCCAAGTCCGGGGGTACGGTCACTTTGAGCAGCTTGGCGACCCAGGGCAGGCTGGTGCCTTGCACCAGAAGGGACACCAGCACGATAAAGAACGCCAGGTTGAAATACAGCTGCGCATTGGGCAGCCCGGCCATCAGCGGGAACACCGCCAGAATGATCGGTACCGCACCGCGCAGGCCCACCCAGGCAATAAAGGCCTTCTCGCGCCCGTGGAACGCTTTGAAGGGCAGCAGGCCCACCATGACCGACAGTGGGCGTGCGAACAGGATCATCCACAGGGCCAGTGCCAGGGCCGGAATCGCGATCGGCAGCAAGTCGTGTGGCGTGACCAGCAGGCCCAGCACCAGGAACATCCCGATCTGGGCCAGCCATGCCATGCCGTCGAGCATGTGCAAGATGCCGTGACGGCTGCGGATCGGGCTGTTGCCGATCACCAGGCCGCACAGGTATACCGCGAGGAACCCGCTGCCGTGCAGGGCGTTGGTGAGGGCAAAGACCACCAGGCCGCCTGCGATGACCAGAATCGGGTACAAGCCGTTGGCCAGGTTGATGCGGTTGACCATTTGCAGCATCAGCCAGCCGCCAGCCAGCCCGACAGCACCGCCGATACCGAACTCACTCAGCAGGTTGAGCAGCAGGCTCCAGTGCAGGCCGGTCTCGCCGCTGGCGAGCATGTCGATCAGGGTGACGGTGAGAAACACCGCCATCGGGTCGTTGCTACCGGATTCGATCTCAAGGCTGGCCGAGACCCGTTCGTTCAGGCCCTTGCCGCCCAGCAGCGAGAATACGGCTGCGGCATCGGTCGAACCGACAATAGCGCCCACCAGCAGGCCCTGGATCAAATTGAGGTTGAACAGCCAGGCGGCCATCATGCCGGTCAGCCCGGTGGTGATCATTACCCCCACGGTCGCCAGCGACAACGCAGGCCATAACGCCACGCGGAAACTGGAGACCCGCGTACGCAGGCCGCCGTCGAGCAAAATCACCGCGAGGGCGAGGTTGCCCACCAGATAGGCGGTGGGGTAGTTGTCAAAAATAATGCCGCCGCCATCGACACCCGCTGTCATGCCCACCGCAAGGATGATGACCAGAATCGGGATGCCCAGACGCGAGGACAGAGAACTTACCAGAATGCTTGCACCTACCAGCAACGCGCCGATCAAGAACAGGCTGTTGATGGTCGTCGCATTCAAAGGCAGTACTCCAGAAAGCTCAAAAGACAGGGCGCAAACGGCTCATGCAGTCTGCGTGCCAGCGATTCTAACCTGCGTTATTGGCGGGCTGTCAAAAAGGTTTTGAATGAAGGGTGTCTGGCCTGTATTTGGGGGGCGGGACTGATCTTCAGGCATAAAAAAACCGGGCAACCCCTTCGGGTGCCCGGTTTTTTATTACCCGATCAAACCATCAGCCGATGGTCATCAAGCTCGCGTTACCGCCAGCAGCAGCGGTGTTGACGCTCAGTGCGCGCTCGATCACCAGGCGTTCCAGGGCGATGTTGGTTTCGCCTTGGGACAGACCTTGCACGCCAACGATGGCGCCTGCGCGCTGGGCCACTTGCTTGCACACGTCACGCAACTGATCACAGTCACCGTGGTGCAGGACGGCGTCGAAGATCACGTCGTCCTTGGTCCAGTCAGCCACCAGGGTGATGCGTGCCTGCACCTCTTTTGGCAGACGGGCGTACAAGGCCTTGGCCAGTTCGCTTTGCGGCAGTACCGCGTTGCTGCCCACGGCCAGTACGGCAGCCAGTTGGGTCAGCAGGTCGCTTTCCACTTCAGCCAGGCACAACACGTGTTCGCGCGGCAGAATGGCGTAGCTGTTGCGTTCGCCGGTCGGGCCGTTGAGCAGGCGAGTGATGCCGCTTTGCGAGTGCGCAGCGTACTCGGTGCACAGTTCGGCCAGCGCCGGTTGCTGGTTGCCGGTTGCCCAGGTGTGCAGGGCGCTGAGCGGTTTGCTCAGGGCTTCGCGAGCCTGGGTATCCGGCGCGCTGATGGCATCGACCTTGGCGAACGATTGCTCGATCGCATTGCCCGGGCGGGTCGACAGCAGGCGGTACAGGTACAGCGGGCCACCGGCTTTCGGGCCTGTGCCCGACAAGCCTTCGCCGCCGAACGGTTGCACGCCGACCACGGCACCCACGATGTTGCGGTTGACGTAGACGTTACCGGCGTTGACGTTGTTGACCACTTTGGCAATGGTTTCGTCGATGCGGGTGTGTACGCCCAGCGTCAGGCCGTAACCCGAAGCGTTGATCTGTGCGATCAATTGGTCGATGTCTTTGCGCTTGTAGCGCACCACGTGCAGCACGGGCCCGAAGATTTCACGTTCCAGCTCGTCGAAGCTTTCCAGTTCAATCAGGGTCGGCATGACGAAGGTGCCGCGCTTGCATTCTTCGATGTCGGCAATGGCCATCTGGTAAACAGTGCGGCCTTTGTCGCGCATGCCCTGGATGTGTTGCTCGATCCCGGCCTTGGCTTCGGCGTCGATCACCGGGCCAATGTCTACGTTCAGGCGTTCAGGATTACCCATGCGCGATTCGGCCATGGCGCCTTTGAGCATTTCGATGACGCGGTCTGCCGAGTCTTCCTGCAGGCACAGTACACGCAGGGCCGAGCAACGCTGACCGGCGCTGTCGAAGGCCGAAGACACAACGTCGATAACCACTTGTTCGGTCAGCGCCGAGGAGTCGACGATCATGGCGTTCTGGCCGCCGGTTTCGGCGATCAGCGGGATAGGACGGCCTTGAGCATCCAGGCGGCCTGCCACGTTGCGTTGCAGCAATCGTGCAACTTCGGTGGAGCCGGTGAACATCACGCCTTTGACCCGATCGTCGCCGACCAGGCGTGCGCCAACCGTTTCACCACGGCCCGGCAGCAACTGCAGCACGCCTTGCGGGATGCCTGCTTCGAGCATGATGCGCACTGCCTGGGCGGCCACCAGCGGGGTTTGTTCCGCAGGTTTGGCCAGTACCGGGTTGCCGGCAGCCAGTGCCGCAGCCACCTGGCCGCTGAAGATGGCCAGCGGGAAGTTCCACGGGCTGATGCAGACCACCGGGCCCAGGGGGCGATGGGCATCGTTGGTGAAATCGTTGCGAGCCTGTACCGCGTAGTAACGCAGGAAGTCGACGGCTTCGCGCACTTCGGCGATGGCGTTGGCAAAGGTCTTGCCAGCTTCACGGGCCAGCAGGCCCATCAGTGGCTGGATCTCGCCTTCCATCAGGTCGGCGGCGCGTTCCAGGATCGCAGCGCGTTCGGCGGGCGGGGTGGCCTGCCAGATCGGTGCGGCGCTCAGGGCGCACTGGATAGCGTTGTCGGCGTCTTCAACGGTGGCTTCTTGCACATAGCCCACCACGTCACGCAGGTCGGCCGGGTTGAGTACCGCCGCAGGCGTTTCGCTGCTGGAATCGCAACCGAGCATCGGCGCGGCTTTCCAGTCGTTGTGGGCTGTGGCCAGCAAGGCGCAGGACAGCGACGCCAAGCGGTGTTCGTTGGACATGTCGATGCCGCTGGAGTTGGCGCGTTCGCTACCGTACAGGTCACGCGGCAGCGGGATGCGCGGGTGCGGCAGGCCGAAGCCGCCTTCGGCCGTGGCCATCTGCTCAATCTGGCTCACCGGGTCGGCCACCAACTGGTGGATCGCGATGGTGTGGTCGGCGATGCGGTTAACGAACGAGGTGTTCGCACCGTTTTCCAGCAAGCGTCGAACAAGGTAAGCCAGCAGTGTTTCGTGGGTGCCGACTGGAGCGTACACACGGCACGGACGGTTCAGCTTGCCTTCGGAGACTTTACCTACAACCTGTTCGTAGAGCGGTTCGCCCATGCCGTGCAGGCATTGGAACTCGTACTGGCCCGGGTAGTAGTTCTGACCCGCGATGTGGTAAATCGCCGACAACGTTTGGGCGTTGTGAGTGGCGAACTGCGGGTAGATGGCTTCGGGTACGGCCAGCAGTTTTTTCGCGCAAGCGAGGTAGGACACGTCGGTGTACACCTTGCGGGTGTAGACCGGATAGCCTTCCAGGCCTTCGACCTGGGCGCGCTTGATTTCGCTGTCCCAGTACGCGCCTTTCACCAGACGGATCATCAGGCGATGACGGCTGCGGCGAGCCAGGTCGATCACGTAGTCGATCACGTAAGGGCAGCGTTTCTGGTAAGCCTGAATCACGAAGCCGATGCCGTTCCAGCCCGCCAGTTGCGGCTCGAAACACAGGCGCTCCAGCAGGTCGAGGGAGATTTCGAGGCGGTCAGCTTCTTCGGCGTCAATATTGAGGCCGATGTCGTACTTCTTGGCCAGCAAGGTCAGCGACAGCAGGCGCGGGTACAGCTCGTCCATGACGCGCTCGTACTGGGCGCGGCTGTAGCGCGGGTGCAAGGCCGACAGCTTGATCGAAATGCCCGGGCCTTCGTAAATGCCACGGCCGTGGGACGCTTTGCCGATCGAGTGGATGGCTTGCTCGTAGGACGCGAGGTACTTCTGGGCGTCATGTTCGGTCAGTGCAGCTTCGCCGAGCATGTCGTAGGAATAACGAAAGCCCTTGGCTTCAAAGCGCGTGGCGTTGGCCAGGGCTTCGGCGATGGTTTCGCCGGTCACAAACTGCTCGCCCATCAGGCGCATGGCCATGTCGACGCCCTTGCGGATCATCGGCTCGCCGCTTTTGCCGATGATGCGGCTCAGGGAGGAGGTCAGGCCTGCTTCGTTGTGGGTCGATACCAGCTTGCCGGTCAGCAACAGGCCCCAGGTCGCGGCGTTGACGAACAGCGAAGGGCTGTTGCCCAGGTGCGGGTGCCAGTTGCCGGTGCTGATCTTGTCGCGGATCAGGGCGTCACGGGTGCCTTTGTCCGGGATACGCAGCAGCGCTTCGGCCAGGCACATCAGCGCCACGCCTTCCTGGGACGACAGGGAGAACTCTTGCAGCAAGCCTTGCACGATACCGGCGCGGCCACCGGCGCTCTTCTGATTGCGCAGTTTTTCGGCAATCGAGGCGGCCAGGGTCTGGGTGGCTTCGGCCATCGGGGCTGGCAGGCGCGCTTGCTCCAGCAGCATCGGGACCACTTCGGGTTCCGGGCGGCGATAAGCGGAGGTGATCGCGGCACGCAGTACGGACTGGGGCAGGATGCTTTCTGCAAATTCCAGGAAGCACTGATGCGCGTGATCGGCGTGCACGTCGTCGGCGTCATCGCTGGCGCTGCCAGGGATACCGCTCAACTCGGTCAGGGTTGCACCACCCTCGAGTTTTTCCAGGTAATTGAAGATTGCCTGCTTGATCAGCCAGTGAGGCGTGCGATCAATCGAGGTCGCGGCAGCCTTGAGGCGCTCGCGGGTAGGGTCGTCAAGTTTGACCCCAAGGGTGGTGGTAGCCATATTTTTATCCTCATGGGTGCCACATTTGCGTGGCAGCAGCTGGCGGCAAGATTAGCGCTGCGCTGAAAGAGGTGCAACCTAGTGCAACCCGTTTTTTTGCGGATTGTTCTACGCTTCGTCAGGAATTTTTGAACAGGGTGCTGCGGTCGCACTGACGTGGTGCTTTTTAATTGGTTTTGCGCGGTTTTAGCTCCGAAAAGGAGCAAAAACACCGAATTGAGGCGAAATGGCGACAAGGTGCAACTTGTGCGGTAGAAACTGGTTGCACCTTATTTGGTTTGTTGCATAGCATTCGCGCCCAAGGTGCAACCTGCTAAAAGACGGGTTCATCGGCTGATGGGTTTCCTGGGGAAACATCAGTCATAAATGCGCGGCAAGGTTGATCGTCTCAAACAGGACGTTTGTGAGCGTACGGCCAGACCGCCGCTAAACATAAAAACAATGCCAGGGCTTTATCAATGAGTGTTAGTAACCCAACCCTGATCACGTTCGTGATCTATATCGCGGCAATGGTGCTGATTGGCCTCATGGCCTATCGCTCCACCAACAACCTTTCTGACTATATTCTCGGTGGCCGCAGCCTGGGCAGCGTTGTCACTGCATTGTCTGCTGGCGCCTCCGACATGAGCGGCTGGTTGTTGATGGGTTTGCCGGGCGCGATCTACATGTCCGGTCTGTCGGAAAGCTGGATCGCCATCGGCCTGGTGGCCGGTGCTTACCTGAACTGGTTGTTTGTTGCCGGTCGCCTGCGGGTGCAGACCGAGCACAACGGTGATGCGCTGACCCTGCCGGATTACTTCTCCAGCCGTTTTGAAGACCACAGCGGCTTGCTGCGGATTATTTCGGCCATCGTGATTCTGGTGTTCTTCACCATCTACTGCGCTTCCGGCATCGTGGCCGGTGCCCGTCTGTTCGAAAGCACGTTCGGCATGTCTTATGAATCAGCCTTGTGGGCCGGCGCTGCGGCGACCATTGCCTACACCTTTATCGGCGGCTTCCTGGCCGTGAGCTGGACTGACACCGTTCAAGCCACCCTGATGATTTTTGCGCTGATCCTGACGCCCATCATCGTACTGCTGGCCACTGGCGGCGTAGACACGACGTTCCTGGCCATCGAGGCCAACGACCCAAGCAACTTCGACATGCTCAAGGGCACGTCCTTTATCGGCATCATCTCGCTGATGGGCTGGGGCCTGGGTTACTTTGGCCAGCCCCACATCCTGGCGCGTTTCATGGCCGCTGATTCGGTCAAGTCGATTGCCAACGCACGTCGCATCTCCATGACCTGGATGATCCTGTGCCTCGCCGGTACGGTGGCTGTAGGTTTCTTCGGTATCGCTTACTTCTCGGCTCACCCGGAAGTGGCAGGTCCTGTGAACGAAAACCCTGAGCGCGTGTTCATCGAACTGGCCAAGTTGCTGTTCAACCCGTGGATTGCCGGTGTACTGCTGTCGGCCATCCTGGCTGCGGTAATGAGCACCCTGAGCTGCCAGTTGCTGGTGTGCTCCAGCGCACTGACCGAAGACTTCTACAAATCCTTCCTGCGCAAAAACGCCTCCCAGCTTGAGCTGGTATGGGTGGGCCGGATCATGGTGTTGGTGGTTGCCTTGATCGCTATCGCGATGGCTTCCAACCCGGAAAACCGTGTATTGGGCCTGGTGAGCTACGCGTGGGCAGGCTTTGGTGCTGCGTTCGGTCCAGTGGTACTGATCTCGGTACTCTGGAAAGGCATGACCCGTAATGGCGCATTGGCCGGTATTTTGGTGGGTGCGTTTACCGTGATCGTGTGGAAGCATTTCGCACTGTTCGGCCTGTACGAAATCATCCCGGGCTTCATCCTGGCCAGCCTGGCCATCGTGCTGGTGAGCCTTGCGGGCAAAGGCCCAAGCAAGGGCATGGTTGAGCGCTTCAATGCTGCCGAGAAGGATTTCCAGCAGAACCACTGATCGGGTAAGCGCATGCGCTGACTTGAAGGTGTACTGAAACGGCCCGTCTCCAGGTGAGACGGGCCGTTTTTTTTGCCTGGGCCTTGCTCACCGTATCTCGGAAAAACGGCCTGCCACCTGACGTCAGGTTGTGTACAAGGTAAACTTCGCCCCCTGCGCAGGAGCAACCATGAACTATCGTCACGCCTTCCACGCCGGCAACCATGCCGACGTCTTCAAACATATCGTCTTGACCCGCCTCATCGCCCTGATGTCGCGCAAAGAGCAGCCTTTTGCCTACCTCGATACCCACGCCGGTATTGGTCTGTACGACCTCAAGGGCGATCAGGCCAGCCGTACGGGTGAGTATCTGGAAGGCATCGCACGGTTGTGGGGCCAGAAAGACCTGCCTGCAGTGACTGATGACTACATGCAAGTGCTGCACAAGATGAACCCCGATGGCGAGTTGCGCTATTACCCGGGTTCGCCGGAGTGGGCGCGTCGCCTGACCCGTTCCCAGGATCGCGTGCTGTTGAACGAAAAACACCCCGAAGACGGTGTGTTGCTCAAAGACAACATGAAAGGCGATCGCCGTGTAGCCGTGCATTTGGGCGAAGGCTGGCATGTGCCGCGGGCGCTGCTGCCAGTGGCCGAGAAGCGTGGGCTGATGTTGATCGACCCGCCGTTCGAGAAGCTGGACGAGATGAAACGCTGCGCGGAATCGTTGAAAGATGCGATCAGCCGTATGCGTCAGACCGTGGTGGCTATCTGGTATCCGATCAAGGACAAGCGCCAGTTGCGTCGTTTTTATCAGGACCTGGCGGGTTCAGGCGCACCGAAACTGCTGCAGGTCGAATTGTTCGTGCATCCACTGGACACGCCCAACAGCCTCAATGGCTCGGGTTTGGCAATTGCCAATCCGCCTTGGGGTCTGGAAGAAGAGCTGCGTGAACTGCTGCCGTGGCTGGCCAAGAAACTGGGGCAAACCCAGGGTGGCTGGCAGATGGAATGGTTGATCGCGGAAAATAGCTGAAAACCAATGTGGGAGCGGGCTTGCTCGCGATCGAGGCGATGCGGTGTAACAGAAACACCGAGTCGCATCGCGAGCAAGCCCGCTCCCACCGGTTTTTGTGCTACATCAAATCGGGCAGGTCACGCCGGTGCCGCCAATGCCGCAATAGCCTTGCGGGTTTTTCGCCAGGTATTGCTGATGGTATGCCTCGGCGAAGTAGACCGTAGGCGCCTGCTCTATTTCAGTGGTGATGGTGCCCAGGCCAGCCTTGTCCAGTTCAGCCTGGAACACTTTTTTGCTCTCCAGTGCCTGCTCAAGTTGTTCAGGGGTGGTGCAGTAGATCACCGAGCGGTACTGGGTGCCGATGTCGTTGCCCTGGCGCATGCCCTGGGTCGGGTTATGCAGTTCCCAGAACATGGCCAGCAATTGCTTGTAGCTGACGATTTCTGGTTCGTAGACCACCAGCACCACTTCAGTGTGGCCGGTCAGGCCCGAGCAGACTTCTTCGTAAGTCGGGTTTGGTGTGTAGCCGCCCGCATAGCCCACAACGGTGCTGACCACGCCTTCACGTTCCCAGAACTTGCGTTCTGCACCCCAAAAACAGCCCAGGCCAAAAATCGCAAAGTCCACATTCTTCGAAAACGGGCCCAGTAGCGGCTCGCCGGTGACGTAGTGGGTTTCCGGCAGCTGTACGTGGGTGTCGCGGCCCGGCAGGGCTTGTTCTTTAGTAGGGAGCACGTTTTTATTCACCAGGATTTCCGAGCGCAAGACCATGGTTCAAGTCCTCTCAGTCAGAGTGTAGGAAGTCAGGCCGCTAGTGTGCCCGAGTGTTGCCGCGCTGTCAGGCCACGGGGCCACGGGGGTAACGCTTGAGCTTTTCTATCAGTTCGCTGCCGGGGATCGGGCGATCGAACAGATAGCCCTGACCCACATCACAACGATGGCGGCGCAGGAATGCCAACTGTGCAGCGGTTTCAATGCCCTCGGCAACCACTTTGAGCTTGAGGTTGTGGGCCATGGCGATCACGGCGGAGGTGATCTCCATGTCGTTCTGGTTGTCGGGGATGTCTTTGATGAAGCTGCGGTCGATCTTGATGATGTCGATCGGAAATTTCTTCAAGTAGCTGAGCGAAGAGTAGCCGGTGCCGAAATCGTCCATTGCCAGGGTCAGGCCGAGCTTCTTCAGCTGATCGAGTTGCAGGCGGGTGTCGTCAGTGGCCTCCAGCAGCAAGCCTTCGGTCAGTTCCAGCTCCAGCAGTGCGGCCGGGAGCTGTTCTTCCTTGAGGATGCTGGCAATCGAGGCCACCAGGTCCGGGTCGGAAAACTGCTTGGGTGAGACGTTGATCGCCACTTGCAGATTACCCAGCCCGGCCAGGCTCAGTTGCTTGCTCATTCGACAGGACTGGCGGGCGACCCATTTGCCGATGGGAATGATCAGCCCTGTTTCTTCGGCCACGCTGATGAACTGGTCCGGGCGGATCATTCCGTTCTTGGGGTGGTTCCAGCGCAGCAGGGCTTCCATGCCCAGCAATCGCCCGGTGCGAAGGCACAGCTTGGGCTGATAAAACACTTCGAGTTCATTTTGCGTGAGGGCACGGCGCAGGTTGTTTTCGACAAACAGCTTGTAGCTTGCTTCGGCATTCAGGGCTTCAGTGAACACTTGCACCTGATGCTTGCCGCAGGCTTTGGCCTTGTGCAGCGCCAGGCCTGCGTTGCGCATCAGGGTTTGCGGGTCACGGCCGTGCAAGGGGGCACAGGACACGCCGACCGAGCCGGTAACGCTGATCAACTGGTTGTCGACGAACATCGGTTTGTCGAGGGTCATCAGCAGTTGGCTGGCAATCTGCTGGCCGGTCACCAGGTCTGTGTCGTCCAGCAGCACCGCGAATTCATTACTGGCAAAGCGCGCCAGACCGTCGCTGGGGCTCAGGCTGTTGCGCAGGCGGCGGGCCAGGCTGATCAGCAGCTTGTCACCGGTCTGGTGGCCGAGGCTGTCGTTAATGCGTTTGAAGTTGTCGATGTCCACCAGCAACAGGCAAACCTGTGTGCTGCTGTTGCGGGCGAAACGCTCGTCGAGGCTGCGGATAAAAGCCGGGCGATTGCCCAGATTGGTCAGGTTGTCGGTGTAAGCGAGGCGCTCGATACGCTGCTGCGCCAGCTTGGCGTCGGTGATGTCTTCATAAATACCGATGTAGTGGGTCAGTTCCCGGTTGTCGTCATAGACCTTGGAGATCGACATCTGGCCCCAGTAGGGTTCCAGGTTTTTACGACGACTTTTGAACTCACCTTGCCAGCTGTTGCCATTGCTCAGGCTTGAATGGGCATCGAAGAGTAACTCGCTGAGGTTTTCCAGCGCAGGCAGCTCGGACAGCTTGTGGCCCTGGACTTCCTCGGTGCTGTACTGGGTGATGGCGGTAAAGCTGGGGTTTGCGTATTCCACCACGCCGTCGCAGTTGACCAGCAAAAAGGCGTTGGCGCTTTGCTCGACCGCACGCTGGAACAGGCGCAGGGCGTTGGTGGCGGCCCGTCGATTGTGGTTGTTGATGACCTGGGCAAACTGGTCGGCCAGTTCGCCGGCAAAGGCGATTTCATCCGCCTGCCAGATGCGGGTTTTGCCGATTTGTTCCAGGCACAGGACGCCGACGACCTGCCCATCGATGCGTATGCCCGCATCGAGCATGGCACTGGCTTCGCATCGCCCCAGGCTTTCCACCAGCTTGCGGGTACGCGGGTCGCGGCTGGCATTCTGGGCGTCGATCGAGCGGCTGGTGTGCAAGGCTTCGAGGTAGTCGGGGAAGAGGCTGGCGTCGAAGATATCTTGCGCGATGTGGGTCTGGGTCGCGTGCTGGAAAGCTGAAACCGGCACCAACTGGCTGCCTTCGAGGTTCCACAGGCTGGCCCCGTCGATTTGATAAATGTCGCAGGCACTGCGTGTGATCAGTTCGGCGGCTTCTTGCAGCGAGTTGTGCTGGCTGTACCGGTGACGAGCCAGGCGCAGGATTAAATCCTGCTGGGCGCGGACGCGCTCCAGGTGCTGGAGCTGATCGTGTTGGGCGCGCTGATTGAGTGCCAGTGCGATTTGCAGGCGACTGTTTTGGGTCTCAAGCTCGGCCACAGGCGCCGGCAACGGGCTGGCAGCGCTGTCTTCAACCGCCAGCAGGTAGCCGCGCAAGAAGTGACGGTTGTGCTGCTTGTACGCTTCGCCCAGCTCCATCAGGTTCAGTGGGCCGAGAGCGGTGTGCAAGGTGTAATGCACCACGTAGTGGTGGCTGGTTCTGAGCTGGTACTCAATGGCATCGTGCAGCCGATAGCGGGCCTGGGGCTCCATCAAGCTGGCATAGGGCGAGCCAACCAGCGCGCACAGCTCTGCCGCGGGTACACCAAATTGGCGTTCGCAGTGAGGGTCGAGGTAGAGCATGGCCCAGCTGGCTTCGTTCAGCCGTTCGAAACGCAGCATGCCAAGTCTGGAAGGCACGGGGAGCTGGGTTACGACCTCGGCTGCCATCCGCGGGGCAGCATCGGGTTGGCTTTTCATTGGGGCACTCGCTTCACAAATGCGGATTGCGCACGGGCTGTCACCCTGTTTCTGTGGTTTGCGGCAAGGTTGCATCATGCTCACGGCGCTGACAAGTGAACATAAAGGCTAAGTGCTATAGGGGCTTATCGGCCGGCCAACAGATTTCTGCAGGCCGACCCACAAGGTTTAGCACTTATGTCAGCGTAATGGTCGTTGACTCGATGATTTGGCCATTTTTATTGTGAAAATCGACCTTGAGCTTCTGGCCTTCAATGGTCAGGCAGGCGAAGTTGTCCTCGCTCACCACTCGGCTGGTGAGCGTGAGCGAGTAAGTGCCTGTACCGATCGTCGTCAGGGGGCCGTTGACGATCAGGTCACTGGCTTTGGCATACGGCAGCAGCTTGGTATTGCACAAGGGTGAAGACACGATGCTGTGTACGACAAACCCCGGGCTTTTGCTGTGGCGCAGTTGGCAAGTAAGAGAGCCATGAATGTCACCGGAGACGAACACCACGTTTTTGATGGCGTTGGAGCGAATGGTTTCAAGTATCCGGTTGCGCTGTGCCGCGAATGCCTTCCAGCCGTCATCGCCGCGCTGTTGATCGGGCATGAACATGACGCTGCTGACGATGAACTTCACCTTGGCGGTGCTGTTGATCAGCCATTTCATCAGTGCGTATTCCTGTTGGGTGCCAATCATGCTTTTGGCATTGCCGGACAGGGTGCGTTCAGTGCGGCAGTCCATGACAAACCAGTCGATATCGCCGTCGCCAAATGAGTACCAGTAGTGCTTCAGATCGCGGTTGATGCGTCCATCGGGCCGCAGTTCGTGTGCGGGACCGTGGCTGCATTGATAGATCTCATAAGCCGTCATGGCGTTGTTGTAGAGCTTTCGATCAGTGTTGTTCTGGTTGGCTGGCCAGTTATCCTCGATTTCGTGGTCGTCGAGCATCATGTAGGTCGGCGTGCCCGACATCAGGTTGCGGATATGGGGTTGTGAAAACGCCGCCTGGTATTTTTTGCTGATGGCAGCGAATTCTCGGTCTGGCAACAGGACATTCAGGTCGTCGACATACACCTGGTCGCCGGTCATCACGACGGCATCGAGGGGCCGCTGCTGGTTTAGCGAGCCAATGGCGCTGAAGATTCTGTCCCCCAGTTCGGGGGCCGAAGGTATGCCTGCCGTCAGCCTGAGGTAGCGGCACGAGCCTGTGACATAGCGACGTATACGATTGGGTTGGTTGGACGTGGTCTTGAAGGTGTAAAGGTGTAGCGGCCACTTGAGCGGGATCTGCTTGACGGTTTCGGGTGTGTGGTCCTGGCGCTCGGTGGAGAACCAGCCCGCCTGGTATTCGTAGCGGGTGTCGGCGCTCAGCCCGCTCAGGACCAGAGTGTCGGACATGTCGAACTCAGTGCTCAGCCTTGAATACACGCCTGCTGACCACTGGCTTTGACCGACCTTTCGATGCCGGATGCCGGCGAATACAGCGTTTTTTTTATCGGATGCGCCGCGTACAAAAATACGGGCGTGTTGTGCAGTGGTAAATCCCAGAATCGGGCCTACGGTAGGTCTGTTCACATCGAAATCCTTTCTGATGTAAGGCGCTATTTGTCGCGCGGTTAAAGTCCTTTGGTTAACCGTAGGAGTCGCAGGGGGAAGCTACCCACTCCTGGATTCTGCGTGGGTTGTAGTGCGGCGCTGGTGCGAGTGGTGGGAGATTGTGTGCATGGGAATGGCTAAATCGCAGGCAAAAAAAGCCCCGCCAAATGGCGGGGTTGAGGTACGAGCGTGGCGCTCGGAAAACAGTGCGCTACCCCGGCCTTCGGTGAGGAAGGCCGGGGCGGGGCTTACAGCAGGATCGTGCGGATGTCGCCCAGCAACTGGCTCAGACGCTGGGTGAAGCGTGCAGCAGCAGCGCCGTTGATCACACGGTGATCGTAGGACAGCGACAGTGGCAGCATCAGCTTCGGCTGGAAGGCTTTGCCGTCCCAGACAGGCTGGATGGTTGCCTTGGAAACGCCGAGGATCGCCACTTCCGGTGCGTTGACGATCGGCGTGAAGCCGGTGCCGCCAATGTGACCGAGGCTGGAAATGGTGAAGCACGCGCCTTGCATGTCGTCTGCGGTGAGCTTCTTGTCGCGGGCCTTGGCAGCCAGCGCAGCCGCTTCAGCAGCCAGTTGCAGCAGGCTCTTCTGATCAACGTTCTTGATCACAGGGACCAGCAGGCCATCCGGGGTGTCAACGGCGAAGCCGATGTTGACGTACTTCTTGCGGATGATCGCTTTGCCGCTTGGCGCCAGCGAGCTGTTGAAGTCCGGCATTTCCTTGAGCAGGTGAGCGCAGGACTTGAGCAGCAGAGGCAGTACGGTCAGTTTCACACCGGCTTTTTCTGCGACGGCTTTTTGCGCGACGCGGAAGGCTTCCAGCTCGGTGATGTCAGCCTGGTCGAACTGAGTCACGTGCGGGATGTTCAGCCAGCTGCGGTGCAGACTCGACGCGCCGATTTGCATCAGGCGAGTCATGGCCACTTCTTCAACTTCGCCGAAGCGGCTGAAGTCCACAACCGGGATTGGCGGAATACCGGCACCGCCGGTAGCGCCTGCAGCCGGAGCTTCCTTGGCCTTCTGCATCATGGTTTTGACGTAAGCCTGCACGTCTTCCTTGATCACACGGCCGTGTGGGCCGGTTGGGCTGACCGCGCTCAGCTCGACGCCGAATTCGCGGGCCAGTTGACGCACGGCCGGGCCGGCGTGAACTTTGGCACCCTTTGGCGCAGGCGCGGCGGCCGGGGCAGGTGCTGCCTCGGCTTTGGCGGCCGGTGCCGGGGCAGCAGCAGGCGCTTCAGCTTTTGCCGCAGCAGGAGCAGCAGCCTGGGCTGGAGCGGCTGGCGCAGCAGCGCCGGCAACCTTGAGCTTGAGGATGAAATCGCCAGTGCCGACTTCGTCATCCAGCTTGACCGAAATGCTCTCAACCACACCGGCGGCTGGCGATGGAATTTCCATGCTGGCCTTGTCGGATTCGAGGGTGATCAACGATTGATCAGCCTCAACGGTATCGCCGGCCTTGACCAGGACTTCGATGATTTTGGCCTTGCCCGACGAGCCGATATCCGGGACATGGATGTCCTGGATGGTGGCAGCGGCAGGTGCAGCCGGGGCCGCAGGGGCAGCAGCAGGGGCAGCAGCAGGTTGCTCGGCTGCGGCCGGAGCCGCTGCAGGGGCTGCAGCTTCAGGCGCCGCAGCGGCGCCCTCGACTTCCAGTTCCAGCAATTCGTCGCCTTCTTTCAAGCGGTCGCCCAGCTTGATCTTCAGGCTTTTGACGATACCGGCTTTAGGAGCAGGGATTTCCATGCTCGCCTTGTCCGATTCCAGCGTCAGGATGCTCTGATCGGCTTCGATACGGTCGCCGACTTTTACAAACAGCTCGATGACTTCACCGTCGCCGCTGCCGATGTCAGGTACTCGAATGAGTTCGCTCACAAATATTCTCCTCAGCAGTCCAGTGGGTTGCGTTTTTCCGGGTTGATGCCGAACTTGACGATGGCTTCTGCAACCACCTTAGGTTCGATATCGCCACGGTCAGCCAGTGCTTCCAGGGCTGCCAACACCACGAAGTGACGGTCTACTTCAAAGAAGTGACGCAGTTTTTTGCGGCTGTCGCTGCGGCCGAAACCGTCAGTGCCCAGCACTTTGAATTCCTTGACCGGTACCCACTGGCGAATCTGTTCAGCGAACAGCTTCATGTAGTCGGTAGAGGCAATGACCGGACCTTTACGGCCAGTCAGGCACTCTTCAACGTAGCTCAGCTTAGGCTTCTGGCCCGGGTGCAGACGGTTGCTGCGTTCAACGGCCAGGCCGTCGCGACGCAGTTCGTTGAAGCTGGTAACGCTCCATACGTCAGCACCGATGTTGAACTGTTCACGCAGGATGATCGCTGCTTCACGGACTTCACGCAGGATGGTGCCGGAGCCCATCAGCTGAACGTGGTGCGCCGCTTCCTTGGTGTCTTCCTCGAGCAGGTACATGCCCTTGACGATGCCTTCCTCGACACCGGCCGGCATGGCTGGCTGCTGGTAAGACTCGTTCATCACGGTGATGTAGTAGAAAACGTCCTGTTGCTCTTCGGTCATCTTCTTCATGCCGTCCTGAATGATCACCGCCAGCTCATAGCCGTAGGTTGGATCAAAGGTGCGGCAGTTCGGGATGGTACCGGCCAGGATGTGGCTGTGACCGTCTTCGTGCTGCAGGCCTTCGCCGTTGAGCGTGGTGCGCCCGGCGGTGCCGCCGATCAGGAAGCCACGGGTGCGGCTGTCGCCAGCGGCCCAGGCCAGGTCGCCAATACGCTGGAAGCCGAACATCGAGTAGAAGATGTAGAACGGCAGCATTGGCTGGTTGTGGTTGGAGTACGAAGTACCGGCGGCGATGAAGGAGCTCATGGCGCCTGCTTCGTTGATGCCTTCTTCGAGGATCTGACCTTTTTTGTCTTCGCGGTAGAACATCACCTGGTCTTTATCGACTGGCTCGTAGAGCTGGCCGACGGACGAGTAGATGCCCAACTGGCGGAACATGCCTTCCATACCGAAGGTACGGGCTTCGTCCGGGATGATCGGAACGATGCGCTGACCGATTTCCTTGTCCTTGACCAGCTGCGCCAGGATGCGCACGAAAGCCATGGTGGTGGAAATTTCACGGTCGCCGGAGCCGTCAAGGATGGCCTTGAGGGTGTCCAGTGGCGGGGTCGGAATGCTGGTGCTCAGAGCACGACGCTGAGGAACGAAACCGCCCAGTGCAGTGCGGCGCTCGCTCAGGTAGCGGGCTTCAGCGCTGCCTGCTTCAGGTTTGAAGAATGGCAGGTTTTCGATTTCGTCGTCTTTGACCGGGATGTCGAAACGGTCGCGGAACAACTTCAGGCTTTCAACATCAACTTTCTTGGTGTTGTGCGCCGTGTTTTTCGCTTCGCCAGCGCCGGTGCCATAACCCTTGATGGTCTTGGCCAGGATGACGGTTGGCTGGTTCTTGTGGTTGACCGCTTCGTGGTACGCCGCGTAGACCTTGTACGGGTCGTGGCCACCACGGTTGAGTTTCCAGATCTCGTCGTCGGACAGATCAGCAACCATCGCCTTGAGTTCAGGCGTGTTGAAGAAGTGTTCACGTACGAACGCGCCGTCTTTGGCTTTGTAGTTCTGGTACTCGCCGTCGATGACTTCGTCCATGCGACGTTGCAGGATACCGTCGACGTCCTTGGCCAGCAGTGGGTCCCAGAAACGGCCCCAGATGACTTTGGTCACGTTCCACTGAGCACCGCGGAATACGCCTTCGAGTTCCTGGATGATCTTGCCGTTGCCGCGAACCGGGCCATCAAGGCGCTGCAGGTTGCAGTTGATAACGAAGATCAGGTTGTCCAGGTTTTCACGGCCGGCCAGGGAGATCGCGCCCAGGGATTCTGGTTCGTCGCACTCGCCGTCGCCCAGGAAACACCAGACTTTTTGCTTGCCTGCCGGGATGTAGCCGCGGGCTTCCAGGTACTTCATGAAGCGAGCCTGGTAGATCGCCTGGATCGGGCCAAGGCCCATCGATACAGTCGGGAACTGCCAGAAATCTGGCATCAGCCAAGGGTGCGGGTAGGACGACAGGCCCTGACCGTCTACTTCCTGGCGGAAGTTGTTCATTTGTTCTTCGGTGATCCGGCCTTCCATGAACGCACGGGCGTAAACGCCTGGCGAGGTGTGACCCTGGAAGTAGATCAGGTCGCCGCCGTGTTCGTCGGTCGGGGCCTGGAAGAAGTAGTTGAAGCCGATGTCATACAGGGTTGCGCTGGAAGCGAAGCTGGAGATATGACCGCCCAGGTCAGAATCTTTCAAGTTCGTGCGCATCACCATGGCCATGGCGTTCCAGCGAACCAGCGAGCGAATGCGGCGTTCCATGAACAGGTCGCCAGGCATGCGTGCTTCGTGGGTTACAGGAATCGTGTTGCGGTAAGGCGTGGTGATGGCATACGGCAGCTGCGAACCGGTGCGGGTAGCGAGCTCACCCATACGGGTCATCAGGTAGTGAGCGCGGTCTTCGCCTTCTTTGTCGAGAACCGATTCCAGGGCGTCCAGCCATTCCTGGGTTTCGACGGGATCGAGGTCTTGCATGGCTTGCTCCAGGGCGGATAGGCTTCCAGAATCGGTTGCCTGAGTTTGCGACTGGCCTTGTGGGCAGACGACATAAATTCTTGGATGGCCGGAGGTTGATTCCAGCGGCGTGTAGTTTTACTACAAATCGTCGGCCATTTCAGCCTTTCGAGTGTGTGACTCAGTAGTAAAACTACAGGATTGGTCCTGATAGCCATCAGTTTGGTTGTGCGAAAAATCGATATTGTTGGTGTGTTTCTCGTCATTCAGCCTTATGTGCGCAGGCTGGATGCTAAACAATATGCGCTTACAGCTATTTATAACCTTTGTTCGACAGTCGGATTAAACCGCTGTTTCTTCCTGTCACCGTACTCGGCAACACCATCGCCGATCAAGGATAGACCATGAGCCTCCCGTCGCTAGCACCCATTCCAGGTCTTTTACAGCCATTGGCCAGTCGCGCCGAGCAATCCTGGCGCACGGCGGTCGCCGGGCTTGAGGGCGAACAGGGGCTCGATGACTGGTCGGCGCAGCGCTGGTTGGCATTTAACCGGGTCAGTGCCGCGAGTGACTTCTTTATAGAACAGTCATTACGTGACCCTTTGATGTTGCTTGAGCTTGCGGGCTCAGGCGAACTGGACCGCAGCTTTGCCCCCGGCGAGTTGTGTGCCCAGATCAGCGTTGCGGCGCAGGCTGCAGCCACCGATGACGAACTGGGCCGTGCACTGCGCCGCCAGCGTACCCGTCAACAGATCCGGATTATCTGGCGTGACATCAACCGCCAGGCCGACTTGATTGAAACCTGCCGCGACCTGTCGGACATGGCCGATGCCAGTATCGATCAGGCTTATCGCTGGTTGTACCAACGTCATTGCCAGCAGTTCGGCACGCCCACCGGGCATCGCAGTGGCGAGCCGCAGCAGATGGTGATTCTGGGCATGGGCAAGCTGGGTGCCGTAGAGCTGAACCTGTCTTCGGACATTGACCTGATTTTCGCCTACCCCGAAGGCGGCGAAACGGTGGGCGCCAAGCGCCCGCTGGACAATCAGGAGTTCTTTATCCGTCTGGGGCAGCGCCTGATCAAGGCCCTGGACCCGATGACTGTCGACGGTTTTGTGTTTCGCGTCGATATGCGTTTGCGCCCGTACGGCTCGTCCGGCTCATTGGTGCTGAGCTTCAATGCGCTGGAGCAGTACTACCAGGATCAAGGCCGCGACTGGGAACGCTACGCCATGATCAAGGCCCGGGTCGTGGCCGGTGATCAGGCGATGGGTGCGCAGCTGCTCAGTTTGCTGCGCCCGTTCGTGTACCGACGCTACCTCGATTTTTCGGCGATTGAAGCGCTGCGCACCATGAAACAGCTGATCCAGCAGGAGGTGCGGCGCAAAGGCATGGCCGACAACATCAAGCTGGGGGCGGGCGGGATTCGTGAAGTCGAGTTTATCGCCCAGGCATTCCAGCTGATCCACGGCGGCCGTGACCTCAGCCTGCAGCAACGCCCGCTGCTTAAAGTGCTGACGACCCTGGAAGGCCAGGGGTATTTGCCGGGCGAAGTGGTTAACGAGCTGCGCGAAGGCTATGAATTTTTGCGCTATACCGAGCACGCGATCCAGGCCATAGCAGACCGCCAGACCCAAATGCTGCCCGACACCGAGCAGGATCAGGCGCGCATTGCATTTATTATGGGGTTTGACACTTGGGCGGCATTCCACGAGCAATTAATGGCGTGGCGCGGTCGCATCGACTGGCATTTCCGTCAGGTCATCGCTGACCCTGATGAGGAAGAGGTCATCGATGAAGGTGAACTGATCGTCGGCGGAGAGTGGTTGCCGTTGTGGGAGGAGGTCCAGGACGACGCCGCTGCCTGTGTCCAGCTGGAAGAGGCCGGGTTTGTTGATGCCCCCAAAGCCTTGAAGCAACTGGCGGCCCTGCGTTCCAGTCCGCAATTGCGCGCCATGCAGCGTTTGGGACGCGAGCGCCTGGATGCGTTTATCCCGCGTTTGCTGGCCCAGGCCGTAGAGCACGCCAACCCCGATCTGGTACTGGAGAGGGTGTTGCCGCTGGTCGAGGCGGTGGCCCGACGTTCGGCTTATCTAGTGCTGTTGACCGAAAACCCCGACGCATTGCGGCGTTTATTGACGCTGTGCGCGGCGAGCCCGTGGATCGCCGAGCAAATCACCCGCTTCCCGTTGTTGCTCGATGAGTTGCTCAACGAGCGTCGACTGTTCAAGCCGCCCCTGGCGCCAGAGCTGGCGGCCGAGTTGCGTGAGCGCCTGACACGTATCCCCGAGGACGATCTTGAGCAGCAGATGGAGGCCTTGCGTAACTTCAAGCTGGCCCACCGCCTGCGGGTTGCGGCCTCGGAAATCGCGGGCAGCCTGCCTTTAATGAAAGTCAGCGATTACCTGACCTGGCTAGCCGAGGCGATTCTGGAGCAAGTGCTGGCGCTGGCCTGGCGCCAGACGGTGGCCAAGTACGGAACGCCCCAGCGCACGGACGGCAGCTTGTGCGACCCCGGCTTTATTATTGTTGGCTACGGCAAGGTGGGTGGAATCGAGCTGGGACACGGCTCGGATCTGGACCTGGTGTTTATCCACGACGGTGACCCGAATGCCGAAACCGATGGCGCCAAGCCGATTGATGGCGCGCAGTTTTTCACCCGGTTGGGTCAGCGCATCATTCACTTGCTGACGGCCCAGACCAACTCCGGGCAGCTGTATGACGTCGATATGCGCCTGCGTCCCTCAGGCGCATCGGGATTGCTGGTCAGTTCCCTTGGCGCCTTTGAGCGCTACCAGGAAAGCGAGGCCTGGACCTGGGAGCACCAGGCGCTGGTGCGGGCGCGGGTGCTGGTGGGCTGCAAGCAAGTGGGCAGTGCGTTCGAAAAAGTACGTGCCAGCGTGCTGGGGCGTGAGCGCGACCTGCCTGTCCTGCGCCAGGAGGTCAGCGAGATGCGGGCCAAAATGCGTGGCAATCTTGGTACCCGGATAACGGCTGCCGGAACGGCTGAAAACGCCTTCGAGGCCACGGTGCCGTTCGACCTCAAGCAAGATGCCGGAGGTATCGTCGATATTGAATTTATGGTGCAATACGCGGCCCTGGCGTGGTCCAGGGAACATCCGGCGTTACTGCGCTACACCGATAACATCCGCATTCTGGAAGGGCTGGAGCAGGTCGGGCTGATGCCCGCCACTGATGCCAACCTGTTGCGCGAGGCTTACAAGGCCTTTCGCACCGTCGCCCACCGTCAAGCCTTGCAAAAGGAGGCCGGCGTGGTCACGGGGGATCAACTTGTGGTCGAACGTCAACACGTGCGACGCATATGGTCCGAGCTGGGATTGAGCTAGTTCGCTGGCTTAAGTACAGAGTTAAAGCTGTAAGAACGTATCCGGCGGGTCCATAAGGCCCGTCCAATTTGCCTGACGCCTCGTGGCGCGGGTGCTGGATTCTTTGAGGAGCGTAATGATGTCGATGGCTGATCGTGATGGTGTGATCTGGTATGACGGCAAGCTGGTGCCGTGGCGTGATGCTACGACGCACGTGCTGACCCATACATTGCACTACGGCATGGGCGTGTTTGAAGGTGTACGCGCTTACGAAACCCCGCAGGGCGCGGCGATTTTCCGCTTGCAGGCGCACACTGACCGCCTGTTCGATTCGGCCCACATCATGGGCATGAAGATCCCGTTCAGCAAAGACGAAATCAACGAAGCGACCCGCATTGCGGTGCGCGAAAACAACCTCGACAGCGCCTACATCCGCCCGATGGTGTTCTACGGATCCGAAGCCATGGGCCTGCGCGCCACTGGCCTCAAAGTCCACGTGATCATCGCGCCGTGGAGCTGGGGTGCCTACATGGGTGCCGAAGCGCTGGAAGTCGGGATCAAGGTGCGCACCAGCTCCTTTACCCGTCACCACGTGAACATTTCCATGACCCGGGCCAAGGCCAACGGTCACTACATCAACTCGATGCTGGCCCTGCAGGAAGCGATTTCCGGCGGTGCCGACGAAGCGCTGTTGCTGGATCCGGAAGGTTTCGTGGCCGAAGGCTCGGGCGAGAACGTGTTCCTGGTCAAGGATGGCGTGATTTACACCCCGGACGTGACGGCTTGCCTGAACGGCATCACCCGCAGCACGATCCTGACCCTGGCCACCGAGCTGGGTTACAAGTTTGTTGAAAAACGCATTACCCGCGACGAGGTGTATATCGCCGACGAAGCGTTCTTCACTGGCACTGCCGCTGAAGTGACGCCGATTCGCGAAGTCGACGGGCGTCATATCGGTATCGGCCGCCGTGGCCCGATCACCGAAAAACTGCAAAAAGCCTATTTCGACCTGGTGACCGGCAAGACAACGGATCACCCAGAGTGGCGTACACTGGTCAAATAAAGCGATATGGCACTACAGCAGGGAGGCGAATGCCTCCCTTGCTTGTTTATGGAAACTTATGAATATTTTGATCGTTGGGCCCAGCTGGGTCGGTGACATGGTGATGGCGCAGACACTGTTTCAGTGCCTCAAGCAGCGCCACCCGCAGTGCGAAATCGATGTGCTGGCCCCCGAGTGGAGCCGGCCCATCCTTGAGCGCATGCCGCAAGTGCGCAAGGCCTTGAGCTTTCCGCTCGGCCACGGCGCGCTTGAACTGGCCACGCGACGCAAGATCGGCAAGTCCCTCAAGGGCCAATACGATCAGGCAATCTTGCTGCCCAACTCGCTGAAATCAGCCCTCGTGCCGTTCTTTGCGGGCATCCCCAAGCGCACCGGCTGGCGTGGCGAGTTTCGTTATGGCGTGCTCAACGATGTGCGCAAGCTCGACAAAGAACGCTACCCGTTGATGATCGAGCGTTTCATGGCGCTGGCCTATGAGCCGGGTGCCGACCTGCCCAAGCCTTATCCGCGCCCGGCCTTGCAGATCGATCCGCAAAGCCGTGCCGGCGCACTGGCTAAATTTGGCCTGGAACTGGACCGCCCGGTGCTGGCGCTGTGCCCGGGTGCCGAGTTTGGCGAGTCCAAGCGCTGGCCGTCCGAGCACTACGCCAAAGTTGCCGAGCAAAAGATCCGCGAAGGCTGGCAGGTGTGGTTGTTCGGCTCCAAAAACGATCACGCTGTGGGCGAAGACATCCGCTCGCGGTTGATCCCCGGGCTGCGTGAAGAGTCGGTCAACCTGAGCGGCGAGACCTCGCTGGCCGAGGCCATTGATTTGCTGTCGTGCGCCGATGCCGTGGTGTCCAACGACTCCGGGCTGATGCACGTGGCTGCTGCGCTGAACCGCCCGCTGGTGGCGGTCTACGGCTCCACATCGCCGGGTTTTACCCCGCCGTTGGCCGACAAGGTCGAAATCGTGCGCCTGGGGCTCGAGTGCAGCCCGTGTTTTGATCGCACCTGCCGCTTTGGCCACTACAACTGCCTGCGCGAACTGATGCCCCAGCCTGTGGTTGAAGCCTTGCAGCGTTTGCAGGGCTCACCGGTCGAGGTCAACTAGGTGCGCGTTCTGTTGGTCAAAACCTCATCCCTTGGGGATGTGATCCATGCCTTGCCCGCGTTGACCGATGCGGCGCGGGCGATTCCGGGCATCACGTTTGACTGGGTCGTGGAAGAAGGCTTTGCCGAAATTCCGACCTGGCACCCGGCAGTGGGCAAGGTTATTCCGGTAGCGATTCGCCGTTGGCGCAAAAATATCTGGGAAACCATCAAGAGCGGTGAGTGGCGTCGCTTCAAGCAAAGCCTGCGCGCCGAGCAATACGACCTGGTGATCGATGCCCAGGGCCTGGTCAAAAGTGCCTGGCTGACCCGCTATGTAAACGCCCCGGTGGCCGGTCTGGATAAAGACTCTGCCCGTGAACCGCTGGCCAGCCGCTTTTATCAGCGGCGTCTGGCGGTGGCTCGCGGGCAGCACGCGGTCGAGCGTTTGCGCCAGTTGTTTGCCGTGGCGCTGGGCTACGACCTGCCCAAAGGGTTGGGTGATTATGGCCTCGACGTTGAGCGCCTGATTGAATTACCGCGCAAGAAGCCTTACGTATTGTTCTTGCACGGCACCACGTGGGACACCAAGCACTGGCCCGAAGTGTACTGGCGTGACCTGGCCCTGCGCATGGGGCACATGGGTGTCGAAGTGCGCTTGCCCTGGGGCAACCCGGCAGAGAAGGCCCGTGCCGAGCGCATTGCCAGCGGTCTGAGCAACGCAGTGGTGCTGCCCAAGCTGAATCTGGCGGGTGTTGCCAAGGTACTGGCCAGCGCCAGCGCCTGTGTCGCGGTCGATACCGGGCTGGGGCATCTGGCGGCGGCGCTGGATGTGCCGACCATCTCCCTGTTTGGCCCCACCAATCCGGGCCTGACCGGTGCCTATGGCAAGGTGCAAATCCACCTGGCCAGCGATTTTCCGTGCGCACCGTGTCTGCAGAAAAAATGCACCTACACTCCGACTGCACAGGACCAGCAGCGGTTTGATCTGAAAAACGAGTGGCCGTTGTGCTTCACCCGTTTGAACCCTGAGCGTGTCGCGAGTCGATTAAGCACGTTGTTACTGGCTGAGGAACTGCGCTGATGCAACTGGCTTTTGTGCTGTACAAATATTTCCCGTTTGGCGGGCTGCAACGCGATTTCATGCGCATTGCGCTGGAGTGCCAGAAACGCGGCCATCAAATTCGCGTCTACACCATGATCTGGGAGGGTGACATTCCCCCCGGTTTTGAAGTGCTGGTGGCGCCGGTCAAGGCGTTCCACAACCATACCCGCAACGAAAAAATGCTCGCCTGGATGCAGGCCGACCTGGCCAAACGCCCGGTGGACCGCCTCGTCGGCTTCAATAAAATGCCGGGGCTGGACGTGTACTACGCGGCCGACGGCTGTTTTGAAGACAAGGCGCAAAACCTGCGCCATTCGTTCTATCGCTTCTTCAAGCGTTACAAACACTTTGCCGAATACGAGCGGGCGGTGTTCGACAAGAACGCCAAGACTGAAATCCTGATGATTTCCGAAGTCCAGCAGCCGCTGTTTATCAAGCATTACGATACGCCGCTTGAGCGCTTCCACCTGTTGCCGCCGGGCATTGCCCTGGACCGTCGCGCGCCCGCCAATGCGGCCGAGATTCGCGCCGGGTTCCGGCGTGAATTCAACCTGGCAGACGACGACCTGCTGATGGTGCAGATCGGTTCCGGGTTCAAGACCAAAGGCGTCGATCGCAGCCTTAAAGCCCTGGCGGCGTTGCCGGGCGAGCTTAAAAAGCGCACCAGGCTGTTTGTCATTGGCCAGGACGATCCCAAAGTCTTTCAATTACAGAGCGCCACGCTGGGGCTGGGCGATCACGTGCAGTTCCTCAAGGGGCGCAGCGATATCCCGCGCTTCCTGCTGGGCGCTGACCTGTTGATTCACCCGGCCTATAACGAAAACACCGGCACCGTGCTGCTTGAAGCGCTGGTGGCAGGGTTGCCGGTGCTGGTCAGCGCCGTCTGTGGCTACGCCCATTACATCAGCGACGCCGATTGCGGCCGTGTACTGGACGAGCCGTTCGAGCAGGCGCAACTCAATGAATACCTGACACACATGTTGTCCGACGATGCTGCGCGCGCGGCCTGGAGCCAAAACGGCCTGGCCTACGCGCAGACGGCCGACCTCTACAGCATGCCGCAGCACGCTGCGGATGTGATTCTGGCGGAGCAACACTGATGAAACTGATTCTTGCCGAACCGTTCAAGAGCTTGTGGGCAGGACGCGATGCGTTCACCGAAGTCGAGCGCCTGGAGGGCGAGGTTTACCGCGAGCTGGATGGCCGACGTACTTTGCGTACTGAAGTCGAGGGCCGCGGTTATTTTGTGAAAATCCACCGTGGCATTGGCTGGGGTGAGGTGTTCAAAAACCTGCTCACGGCCAAGTTGCCAGTGCTGGGCGCGGGCCAGGAATGGCGGGCTATCAAGCGTCTTCACGAAGTCGGCGTACCCACCATGACCGCCGTCGCGTATGGCGAAAAGGGCAGTAATCCGGCGGGGCAGCACTCGTTCATCATCACCGAAGAGCTGGCACCTACGGTCAGCCTCGAAGACTTCAGCCTCAACTGGATCAAGCAGCCGCCACAGCCAGCCCTCAAGCATGGGCTGATCGCCGAAGTGGCGCGCATGACCGGCATGATGCACCGCGCCGGGGTTAACCATCGCGACTGCTACATCTGCCACTTTTTGTTGCACACCGACAAACCGGTCACGGCCAAGGACTTCCGCCTGTCGGTCATTGACCTGCACCGTGCCCAGGTTCGACCGGTCATCAGCAAGCGCTGGCGCAACAAGGACCTGGCCGCGCTGTACTTTTCGGCGCTGGACATTGGCCTGACCCAACGGGACAAGCTGCGCTTCCTGCGGGGTTACTTCCAGATGCCGCTGCGTCAGATCCTGCGCGAAGAAGCCCGCCTGCTGGCGTGGCTGGAAGGCAAGGCGAGCAAGCTCTATGAACGCAAACTACGTTATGGGGATGCACTGTAATGGCGGGTTGGAATCTTGAACCCGCTTACAGCGCACTCGCTTCTGATTTTGGCAGTCTGGAAGCGGTATTTGCCCTCCAGGGCGAGCACCTGACCCGCGATCCTCTTTCGGAAGTGATCCGTGTGCAGCGCGATGGCGTCAATTATTACGTCAAGCGCTATACCGGTGCGGGCAAGGGCTTGCGTCGCTATCTGGGCCGCCCTCGGGTCAAATCCGAATGGCAGAACCTCAAGCGCTTCGACAAGTGGGGCATTCCCACCGCCGAAGTCGTGGCGTGGGGCCTTGAGCGCAGTGGCTTTGCCTACTCCCGTGGCGCCATGATCACCCGTGAGCTGCCCAATACCCGCGATTTGTCCGAACTGGCAGACCACCATGATCCGTTGCTCAAGGACCGTGCCTGGGTCGACTGCGTCAGCCGCCAGTTGGCGAAATGCACCCGGATCATGCACAACCATCGCTTTACCCATAACGATCTGAAGTGGCGAAACCTGCTGGTCGACGATCAGCCCAAGCTGTTTTTGATCGACTGCCCGAACGGTGACTTCTGGCGCGGTTTCTGGCTCAAGTACCGCATCACCAAAGACCTGGCGTGCCTCGACAAAGTGGCCAAGTACCATTTGTCTTACACCCAGCGTTTGCGTTTTTATTTCCAATACACCGGGCGCACTACGCTCAATGCGGCGGACAAGGAACGTGTTCGCCATATCGTGCGTTTTTTTGAGGGCCGGGAATGACTGATTTTTTAGCGGATGCGGATCGGGCTTTGCTTGAGCGCAACGGGCTGGCCGACTTCGATGCGCTGTGGGCTGTGCAACTGGAAGCCGTGGACGAGCCCAACACCAGCGGTGGTGGCTGGAGCAGCGTGTTTCGCATGGACCTCGAAGACCAGGGCTTTTACCTCAAGCGTCAAAGCAACTACCTGACCCGTACCCTGCACCGGCCATTCGGCGAGCCGAGCTTCGCCCGCGAATTTCGTAATATTCAGCGTTATCAGCAAATGGGTATTCCGGCGCTGGAAGCGGTGTTTTTTGGCGAGCGAAAAGTGCCTGGCGAACATCGCGCGGTGCTCATGACCCGTGCGCTGGATGGCTGGAATGACCTCGATTCGTTGCTTGAACAATGGCCGCAACTGACCCCTGAGCAGCAGCAGGCAATTTTGCGTGAATGCGGCCTGTTGGCGCGTCGCCTGCACGCTGCGCGTCAGGTGCATGGCTGCTTTTATCCCAAGCACATTTTCTTGCAGGCTGACGGCTTGGGTTATCGCGCCCAATTGATCGATCTGGAGAAGACCCGGCCCTTGTTGCTGGGCCAGCGTGACCGGGTCAAGGACATTGAGCCGTTGCTGCGTCGAGCCCATGCCTGGAGCGATGCCGAGGTGCGGGTATTGCTCGCTGCCTATCTGGATCAGCCTGTCGACAGTGGTCTGGTGGATGCCTGGCTGGCGCGACTGAACGTGCGTCGCAGCCACAAGGGAGCGCGCTGATGCGTTTGTCCGAACTGCAAAAGGCGGGTCGTGCGCCGGGCTTGCCGCTGAGTATCGAACTGGCCGACGCGGCCGGGCCTGCGCAATTGCAACTGCTGAGCTTGTTGCGGGTATTGCCCGGGCAGCGTTACGTAGGCGCCGGGGTGTGGCGCGGGCGTACGGTGCTGGCCAAATTGATGGTTGGGAGCAAGGCTGCGCGCAACTTCCAGCGAGAGTTGACGGGTGTGCGCCTGCTGGCTGATCAGGGCTTGACCACGCCGAAGTTACTGGCTGATGGTTTGCAGGAAGGCGAGGGCGGCTGGTTGCTGTTCGAGTTTCTGGAAAATGCCCAGAGCCTGGGTGACGCCTGGGGCGCGGTGCAGTCGTTGCCGGTTTTGGCAGATGAGCAAGTGGCCGTACTGGCCCAGGCGCTGGCTGCCATTGGCCAGATGCACCTCAAGGGCCTGTGGCAGGAAGACCTGCACCTGGACAACCTGTTGCGTCAGGGCGCCAAACTGTACTTGATCGATGGCGCGGGTATTTGCGTCGAAGAAGCCGGCCAGCCGCTGTCGCGACAAAAAGTCCTGGAAAACCTCGGCGTGTTCTTCGCTCAGTTGCCTAAAAGCCTTGAGCCATTTATCGAAGAGTTGCTGGTGCATTACCTGCTCAGCAATGGTGAGCACGCCTTGCCGCTCGAAGCGCTGCTCAAGCAGATCGAGAAGGTACGTGCCTGGCGCCTGAATGATTTCTTGAACAAGGTGGGTCGCGACTGCTCCTTGTTCAGCGTTGAGCGCACCGCCTTTGTCCTGCGTGCGATTCGCCGTGAAGAAGAGCCTGCGATGCTGCCGGTTCTGGCTCACGCCGATGCCTTGCTGGATCAGGGCCACTTGTATAAAACCGGTGGCGCGGCCAGTGTCGGCAAGGTTGAAGTGGCGGGCCGCACCCTGGTGGTCAAACGCTACAACATCAAGGGTTTTGCCCACTGGCTTAAACGCTTCTGGCGCCCGAGCCGTGCCTGGCACTCATGGCGCGAGGGCAATCGACTGGCGTTACTGGGCATTGCCACGCCCAAGCCGCTGGCACTGCTGGAGACCCGTTTTCTGTGGTTGCGGGGCAAGGCGTATCTGGTGACAGCGTTTTTGCTGGGGCCGGACATCATCGAGCGTTTTGCGCCCTATGTTGAGCGGGGGGATGCGCCGGAAGCCGAACTTCAGGCGCTGGATCAGCTATTTGCCGACTTGATCCGCGAGCGCATCAGTCACGGTGATCTCAAGGGGCATAACGTGTTCTGGGATGATGGCCGTTGGGCATTGATCGATCTGGACTCGATGTGCCAGCACGCCAGCCTGAGGAGTTTCGCCACCGCCTACGCCCGTGACCGGGCGCGCTTCATGCGCAACTGGCCGGTGGACAGTGCGTTGTATCAGCTGATTGACGGGCGCTTGCCCAAAGACCTTGGCTAAGACTCTGTGGGAGCAGGCTTGCTCGCGATGCAAGCGCTGCGGCCTGTCAGGCTGACCGCGTTGATGCCATCGCGAGCAAGCCCGCTCCCACAGGAGCGTGCCCGTGCTGTCAGAAGCTGTACTGGGCTCCGGCTCCGGCATACCACGACCGTCCCGGCGCGGCTTCGTAGAAGCGGCTGTTACCGTCCGCCACGATCACCGAACCCACGTACTGACGGTCCAGCAGGTTGTCCAGGCGCAACGTCTGGTGGAAGGTCCAGTGTTCCACCTTCTGCTCAAACTTGGCCCGCCAGTTGAATACGGTGTAGGCCGGAGCTGCCTTGGCGGTGTTGGTGTCTTCAACATACACCTTGCTGCGGTACATGCCTTCAACGGCGGTGCTGAGCCAATCCACCGGTTTCCAGTTCACTTCGGCAAACAGCGTGGTCTGTGGAACACCGGGCAAGTAGTTGCCTTTGTCGACCGTGCCTTTGGTGCTGGCAAAGTCACTGTCGTAGGTCGCTTGCAGACGGGTATAGGCCAGGGTTGAGGTCCAATGCTCGGCCAGCTGGCTTTCTACGCCCAGTTCAAAGCCTCGGCGCAAGGTTCGGCCGGCGTTTTGGTAGGTGGTCCGTCCGCCTGTATTGCTTGCAACCACCAGTTCATCTTCGGTGGTGATCTGGAACACCGCCGCGTTGATCCGTGTGTTGTTTAGCTGGGCTTTCAGGCCCATCTCGTATTGAGTGCTTTCGGAGGGCTTGAGGCCGAAGTTAAAGCCTCGACCGCTGGGCGAGTACGCCAATTCGGCCTGTGTCGGCGTTTCAAAGCCCTTGCCCGCGCTGACATAGCCGTGCAGTTCTGGAGTGAAGGCGTACATCACGCTCATCGACGGCGTGGCTTTTTCATAGCGTTTGGTGCCGCTGTCGTCGCCGTTGCTCAAAAATTGATCATCGACGTCCATTTCCATGGTGCTGTAGCGCAAGCCGGCCTGCACGGTCCAGTTGTCCAGTTGTCCAGCGCCCAGTTGGCCTGCACATACGGGTCGAGGCTGCGGGCGGTGTCCACTTCGTCGCGCACCAGCGCACCTTTTACCCCCAATTGGTTGCCCAGATAATTGTTATAGCCGTGACGGCTGTCCTGGCTCTGGTCGAAATCCAGGCCACCGATCAGGGTCAGGTCCCCAGGCACGCCATACACCGGTTGCAACCAGCGCAGGCTGCCGCCGTAGAACTTGCGATCGAATTGAACGACGCCGCCGCCCTGTTCGTTACCCGGCGTTCCTTTGGGGATCGCCAGATACTGAATCACACTCCGGGTGCCGGTATAGGCATTGACCTGCAGGGTCGCGTCGCCGATATAGCGCTCGTAGTTCATCCCCAATTGTTGATGGTCGATGCTTTTACGGGTGTTGTAGGTCAGGGCGTTTGGCGTTACCGAGCGCGGGTCGGCCTTGTAGGCGGCCCAGCTTTGGCCCAGCGGGTCTTGCGTGCCGTTCTGCTCAAGGCTGCTGTAGATCAGCGCCAGCTTGCTGTCTTCATCGGGCTTGAGGTTGAGCTTGGCAAACGTCTGGTCGCGGCGAGCGGCACTGTGGTCGCGGTAGCCGTCGGTGTCCATGCGCGAGGCGTCAAGCACAAAGCCCACGTCATCTGTGGCGCCCTCGGCAGTGAGGTGGTTTTTGTTCATGCCGTCGCTGCCGATCAGGGTTTCGGCGCCAATGCGCGGCGGACCTTCGCCGTCGCGGGAGAACATCTGGATCACGCCACCGGCGTTGCTGCCGTACAGGGTGGCTGCCGGGCCGCGCAGTACTTCAATGCGCTCGGCGGTGTCGAGGTTGAAGGTCGCCGCCTGCCCCTGGCCGTCCGGGGTGCTGGCTGGAATGCCATCGGCAATCAGCTTGATGCCACGTACACCAAACGCCGAGCGGGCGCCAAAGCCACGGGACGAGATCTGCAGATCCTGGGCGTAGTTCTGACGGTTTTGCACCACTAGCCCTGGCACGCGGGACAGTACCTCGGAGGCATTGATGCCTAGCTGGCCATCCTTGATTTGCTCCTGGTTAATGCTGTCGACCGAGTACGGCAGGTCAAAACTCGGGCTGGTGCTGCGCGAGCCGGTGATGACGCTGGGGTCCAGTTCAAGGGGGGCTGCGCTGAGGATGGGTGTCAGGCAGAGGCCAGGCAGTAACAGGGCAACGTGAGCAGGTACGAAATATTTCATGGGCAAATCGGGGTTCCGTGTGACGCGACCCGTCCAGGGCAACGGGATGAGGCTAGCAGAGGGCGCGCAGTTTAGCGGCTGAGGGCGGGATATCCAGTAAAACCGGGCAACGAGGGCGATATCGGATCGCCCTCGTGTGCAGGTGAAGGGTTATTGCATCTGCGTCATGTTCATGTCCCGCAAGTCCTCTATCAGATCTTGCAGGCGGTCGTAACGTTTCTGGTGGACGGGTATCCAGCTGGCTCGCTCGATATAAAACTGGCCGCCAGGGTCTGTTTGCACCGGGGTGTGCACCATTTCGTGGTTGCTCGCTCGATGGATCAGGTGTGCGCCGTCCGGCGTTGCGCTTTCAAACCTGAACATGCCGGGTGCGGTGAGCCGTTGATTGTTCTGGGTCGGGGACAGCGCAGGGATTTGCGGTTTGGTGCCGGCAATATCCATTTGCAGCCAGTAATCGTTCTTCAAGAAGGTGAAGTCGCGGTGTCTGTAATCCGTTGGCACGACTTCCCCCATATTCATGCGCACCCCGCGGCTGGTGCCGGGGAAGACGTCGGATACCCGTACGCCGATCGCGCCCTCAAGCTCTGCCAGGCCTGGCACGCCCTGGTAGGTGTTGGCGTGGGTGTTGCCGGTGAAGGCAATCCATTTGCGAGCACCGGATTTTGCTTGGTCCGCGCGGATTGTCTGTGACGCAAAGTAGCTGAACATTTCATAGCGAATAACGTCGGCAGGTGAGCTGGCGAGGCCACCGGCCCCGGGGTGCAGGCCCCTGTGGTTGTAACTGGCCGCGCAATCAAGGGCGATGACTTCGATGCCATGTCGCCTGGCCTCGCGCACCAGCGTGCTGTACGTGTGGGGGCTTGCGGGATTGATCCCATGACCCGCGTCCTGGGCTTTGAGGAACTCATCCAGAACAATCGGCATTTTTCCGGTTTTAAAGAACTCGTCGAGAAAGGTCTGATGAAAATCAGTTTGCAGGTGCTCCAGGTACAGCACTTTCACATCCAGTTCAGCGAGCTTGCTCATTTGGGTGGTGAGCAGTTTTTTACCTGATTGATTGGAGTGGACTTCGCCTACTACGACGCCATCGGTGTGCTCATAAAGGTGTTTGAACAAGTCCTGCGGGCTTGTATCCGCTGGAACGACGGGGCGAGTGACACGGGGTTTTGCGGGCTTTGTGGCCAAGAAAGCACGTGCGTCGGCCAGTAATCGGAGCCTGAAGTTTGAAAAAAACTGGCTGGTGCGGGTGATGTCCGGATTAGGCGAAATCCAGTTGGCATCCAGTAAGCCCTTGTTGTTCTTGACCAGATCCTGAACTTTGGCTTTGTACTCATAAGGCAAATCGTAGGCGCTGTGGATAACGTCAGGTACGGCTTCAGGCAAGTGAGTGTTGTCACCCAGCAAAGGGCTCCAGCGTTTGGTGTTGTCGGCCAGGCGGTGTTTGATTTCCCAATAACCGTTTGTACGCCGCAGTTTGTGACTGCCGCTGACGCCGCTGCTTGAACCTGCGGGCAGTTGCAAATACCAGTGACGGCCGAGCCAGCCGCTGTACACCTCAAACACCACGCCGTCTTGCTGGATATACCGGTTGTTGCTGACGCGGTAGACGCCCTGGGCGTCAGGGGTGAGGCTGTCGAGATTGACGCTGCTGATACGGGCGCTTTCGATCACGCGCTCAATCCCGGTTTTGAGCAACGGTGTTGTCGGGTCCACATCCCATATACCTGCCGATACCTCGCGCACCGGGAGGCGGCTGCGCGCATCCGGTTTGCGCTCATCAATTACGCGCCAGCGCTCATCCAGGATGTCGTATCGGCAGGGGTAAAGTGTGCCCTGCCGGTCTTTGAGGTAGTGATGAGCTGATCCTGCGCCCGTTGTGCTGAACTCATAGATTCCAGAACCGTATTCGTCACCTCTGCGCAGGGTGAGCCCTGTTGCTGCGTGACGGCTTGCCGCGCCGGGACTCAGCGTTGGTGCGGGCTGTCTGGCACGCTGGCGGATGGATCGGCCAAACACCGCAGAGCCGGCAAAGTCCGACGCGCCGTCGGTCAGGTGGGTGATGGACTCCACGAAGTGCAACAGGGCTTCGTGCCCTTCATCGCGCTGCAAGGCATCGACGCCCTGATAAATCTGGTAGATGAACCGTGCCAGTGCGATGGGTAGCAGCACCTTGGTCGGCAGCACGAAGGACACCACATCAATCACGGTCAAGGCTGCTTCCTTGGCGGTGTTGAGGTTGCTTTCCCAGGTGGAGGTCGATTGATCGTCGGCCTCGTGAATGGCATGCAAGGCTTCAGTGTCGTAGGACGCCTCAAACAGGTGATGGCTGATCGGTTGCAGTTGAACGTTGCTCTGGCTGAGTCCCGCTTCGATCAGTGGCTTGATGTACGGTTTTTGGGCAGTGGTCACGCGGCGCATCACGTAGGTGCGTAAATCAGCACGGGACAGGATTCGACCCAGCTCGTTGCGCGAAGGCACAGTGACAAACCAGTGCTGGTCGGGGGCGCCCGGCAAGTAGCACACGAGGTCGGTCGATCCGGTAGAGGTGAACACCAGCGCGCCCGGCAGTGGCTTGTAACGCAGCATCAACAGGTGGGCTTTGATCTGCGCGCCGTTGACCAGCGGGCGGCTGCTTTCAACGGGGTAATCCAGTGCCGCCTCAACCCATGCCGCCTGCTCGGCACCCAGAGTGCCCGCCATGCTGGCTTCCAGCAGGTCCAGGTTCAGCTGTGCGGCGCGCAGGGCAACGTAATGTTCCTTGCGCCAGCGTGCCTGAGGGGAATTGACCAGCAGATGGTTGAGCCTGGCTTTGTAGGTCTGGCCAATATCGAGCTGGCGTACCAAGGTCTTGAGGTAGCTGCTGGTGAGAGTGGGGTGGGGGGTGCCGTGGGCATCCTTGACCTGAGCTGTCAGGGCAAATGTCACATCCCATATGCCCACATTGGACAGCGCCAACTCACTCAGGCTGCGTCGGGTGGTCCTGTAGGTGATGGTAGGTCCGGTTCGGTCCACGCTGGCGCCAGCGGCGAACCCGGAGCCTGTGATCGGGTTAATCACCGCGCCGGTTTGCAGCGCTTCGGTGGTCGAGATGAAAAGTGCATCGGGGTCTATATCAATGCCGTGATCGGCTTTGATCTGTTGCTTGAGCCGGGTTCTGGCGTAACCCAGCAGGGTGTTGATTTGCCCGATGTCTGCCAGGGGTTCGGTGTCGGGAGCCTCTGAAGCCTCGCGCTCATGGTTAAGGCGCTCGACCGCCAGGCGCCATTTGGTTTTGTTGGCTTCAGAGGCTGTTTTGAGCCACTCGGGCAGCTGAATTTCCAGCAGCCGGGTATAGCGGGCGCGCAACAGGCTGGCGGGCTTGATGGGCAGGCTTGAATTCAGGGATTGATCGACCATCTCGACCAGTTGCTCAAGCGTGGCGCCTGGCTGATCAGTGCGCATGGATGCCCAGGCATGGCGCATGTCGCGCTTCTGTTTTTCGATCAGTTGCTCGCTGTAAAACGTCTTTACTTGCTGCTCAGGCACCGGGCTGTAGTCCACCTGCTCAAAGGCCAGTGCGCCGAAACGTTCTTCTGCCAGCACACAATCGAGTAACGCCTCCCGCTGGCGCCCGTCCTTGAGTCGCGCGCTCAACTCTTGGGTCAGCGCTGCCAGTGAGGTGAAGGCTTCGAGCCCGGTGCTGGGGGTGTAGAGCACCACCGTGCGCAGGGTCTGGTCTTGCACGATGCGCGTGTCCAGAGGGTCGGCAGAAGCCCGCGGCAACTCTCTGGTGGTTATCACCAACACGCCGTGCAACAGCGAGGCGGGCTGAGGGGCCCGGCCATGCAAGGTCAGCGTGTAAAACCCGTAGGCGCCTGGCGTTGATGGCTGTTCAGGCAGGGAGAGCACCTGATTGATGGCGCTCATGGCTTGCGGACTGAGGGTTCTGTCTTCATGGCGCAGGGTTGCTTCAGACAGGATCAGGTTCAGGGCAAAGCGTGACAGCCAGTTTTTCGGGGTGAGGGAGTTGAGGTCCTCATGGGGCGTTTGCCAGTAGTCACGGTGAGCATCCCTCACACACAGTTCAAGGCTGCGCGTGGTGAACTCGAGGTATTTTTCGAGTTGTGGCACGGTGATCTCTGCGACCAGATCTTGCTCGTCCAGGGTGTAGGCATAGTTGTAAACGCGGGCTGTATTTTGCACAAAGGTCGGCACCTGGCCGGTGAGGTGGCACTGCTCGATCAGCATGCTCAGGGTTTCGCTGACGATAACGGGCGACTGGCACGGCTCGGCTGCCCGTTCGTAGTTGACGTAGAGGAAGTCGGTGCAGGCCTCTATGGGCAGTTGTGGGAAAAACATCCTTAGTCGGTGGTCTAGCGAGAGTGCGAGATCCGGGAAAGTGTCAGAAAACTTTGTCCATTCGGCTTCTAAGCCTTTGAAGTGTTCCAGGTGGCTGGGCATGCTGATTTCCTGTTGAGTGAAGCGTGCGGGTCGCACGCGACGGTGTGATCACAGGAAATCCCAACGGCGGGTGGGGGTGGGCTTACATATGTCTGGAGTACCGTGTCTTTTACGAGCAGACCTGGCGCGGCTGGGCGTGGCAAATCGCGCTGGGTCATTTGCGGTGTCTTTACGCTATAATCCCGCTCTTTAGCTGTTTCTCGCCTGGCGAGGGGCACATTATTTGTTCAGGCGCCCGCCGCCTGCCTGCATTCCAAAGAGGCTAATCCAGTGGCATTGACGATTCTTGGCCTGTCCGGCGCCCTCAGCCATGATCCCTCCGCAGCCCTCTATATCGACGGCAAGCTGGTAGCGGCGGCTGAAGAAGAACGCTTCGTGCGTGATAAGCATGCAAAGAACCGCATGCCCTACGAATCCGCAAAATTTTGCCTTGAGCAGGCGGGTATCAAACCTTCCGACGTTGATGTGGTAGCGATCCCGTTCGCTCCGATCAGCTTGTTCGGAAAGGCGCGCTGGCACTACGCCAAGCGTTATTGGTACGCCCCGGACCGCGCCCTTGACGCGATCCTGATGGGCAACCGTCGCTACAAGCGCTATCGCAACAAGATCGTGTTCTGCCTTGAGCAACTGGGTTTTGACCCGAAGAAAATCAAGATCGAACCGGTTGAGCATCACCTGGCCCACGCTTCCAGCGCTTACCACTGCTCGGGTTTCAAAGAAAAAACCGCGATCCTGGGTATCGACGGCAAGGGTGAGTACGCCACGACGTTCTTCGGCTACGGCGAAAACGGCAAGATCACCAAGATCAAGGAATTCTTCGATCCTGACTCCCTGGGCGGCCTGTACGGCGCGATCACCGAGTTCCTCGGTTTCGAGATGCTGGACGGTGAATTCAAGGTCATGGGCATGGCGCCGTACGGCGACGCCAGCAAATACGATTTCTCGCGTCTGGCCTCGTTTGAAAACGGCGAACTGGTGATCAACACCGAATATGCCAACGTGATCGGCCTGCGTCGCTACAAAGAAAAAGGCAAGGGGTTCTACTTCTCGCCAAAACTGATCGAGTGGCTGGGGCCAAAGCGCGAAGGCGATATCGCCGACGAGCCGTACATCCACTACGCGGCCAGCATGCAGGCGCTGTTTGAAAAACTGTCGCTGCAAATGATCGACCACTACCTGGGTGACATCCTCAAGGAGACCGGCAAGATGGCCTTTGCGGGCGGCTGCGCGTTGAACGTGAAGCTGAACCAGAAGATCATTGCCCGTCCTGAAGTCAAGGAGCTGTTCGTGCAGCCTGCGTCCGGCGATGCCGGTACGGCGGTGGGTGCGGCAGCCTACGTGTCCCATGCTCGCGGCGTGCCGGTCGAGAAGATGGAACACGTCTACCTCGGCCCTGCGTACAGCAACGAAGATGTGATCGCGGCCTGTGCCCGTCACCCTGGCAAGCCTGCGTATCGCAAGATCGAAGGCACCCCGGAGAAGATCGCCAAGATCATGGTCGACGGCAACCCGGTGGCCTGGTTCCAGGGCCGCATGGAGTTCGGTCCGCGTGCATTGGGCGGCCGTTCGATCATCGGTTGCCCGAGCAGCGAAGGCGTGGCTGACCGTATCAACGAACAGATCAAGTTCCGCGAGCGCTGGAGGCCTTTCTGCCCGTCGATGCTCGACACCGTTGGCCCGCAGATGATCAAGGTCGATCATCCGGCACCGTTCATGACCTTCACCTTTGAAGTGTCGGACGAGTGGAAAACCCGCGTGCCAGAGGTTGTCCATGAAGATGGCACCTCCCGTGCCCAGGTGCTCAAGCGCGAATACAACCCGCGTTACTACGACATGATGAAGGCGCTCGAAGTGCTGACCGGTAACGGTGTGTCGCTGAACACGTCGCTCAACCGTCGTGGCGAGCCGATGGTCTGCTCGCCGACGGACGCGCTGAACATGTTCTTCGGTTCCGATCTGCAGTACCTGATCATGGAAGATATTTTGGTAGTTAAAGACGGCGCCGAGACTTATGAATCGCTCGACTGAGCGTCATGTGCTGCAGTTCTGCCACGGCTATGACGGGCCGTTTCTGGACTGCGCACGCCAGTACGCCAGCCTGTTTTCCGGCACCGGGTACAAGGTCACCACGGTCTTTCTGACCGGGGCGGCCGACCCTGAAGTAGCTGCAGGCTGTGGCTCTGATGAAGTGCTGTTCATGGAGTTCAGCTCCAGGGCCATCCGTGGCCTGAAGCTGGGCGCCATCGCCAGGCTGCGCAAGATCGCAGCTTCGCGCCCTTTCAGTTTTTGCATTGCTCACCGCTTCAAGCCGATTTATATCGCTTTGTTGGCCACCGGTTTGCCGGTGATCGGTGTGCATCATGCCTTTGGCGACTATGAGCGGCGCAGCCGAAAACTGTTCGCCCACCTGTTTCGCAAGCGCCTGAGCCTGCTCGGTGTTTCGGATGCGGTGCGCGACGACATGCGCCAGTGTCTGCCCAAGTGGCCGACCGGTCGAATCAACACGCTTTATAACCGCATCGATATCGATACCGTTCAAGCCGATCAATTGTCAGGCACTCCGGCGCGTGAAGCACTGGGGCTGTCGGTCGATGGTTTTATTGTCGGCAACGTCGGTCGCCTGCATCCGGACAAGGACCAGGCTACGCTGATTCGCGGTTTTGCCACGGCGTTGCCCAATCTGCCTGCTGACAGTCAGTTGGTGATCATGGGCAAGGGCCGTCTGGAGCAAGATCTCAAAGCGCTGGCCAATGAACTCGGGGTCGGCGAGCAGGTGCTGTTTTTGGGTCAGGTGCCCGATGCACGGCGCTATTTCCGGGCGTTTGATGTGTTTGCGCTGAGCTCCGATCACGAACCGTTCGGCATGGTGCTGCTTGAGGCCATGGCCGCGGGCGTGCCGTTGCTGGCCACCGCGTGTGGCGGTGCTAAAGAAGTGGTCGAGGGTGTGGGCATTCTGTTTCCACTGGGCGATGCCGAACATCTGGCCCAGGGCCTGCAGCACTTGGCGCGACTCGATGACGAGCAGCGCCTGGCCTGTGCCGAGCTGATGCTGGAACGCTTGCATGAGCGCTTCAGCGATGAAGCAGTGCGCGATACCTTCTGGCGCCTGGCGCAAGTCACCGACCTGACTGCGGAGTCCTGATGCTCAATCGATTTCAAGGCTGGCGCGAGCGCGGCTGGAGCGTTGTGGATGCTGACACCTATGCAGGTGCCTGGCAGCGTTTTGGTGGCAGCGTGGCGACCCATCCGCTGGTGGTTGAGCGCCTGGCGCAGTTGGCGGGTATCCCGGTGCGGTATCTGGCCTGGGAGCAAGGCGGCGAACTGCAGGCGGCGATCCCGACCTGGGGGCGCGACCTGGCCTTGTCCAAGGATGTGCTCAAGCGTCACGGCAAAAAAGGCCTGTTCGATCTGGGCAATGCCGAACTGATCCTGCCCGCCGCTGCGGATGCTCAAGCGCCGTTGCGTCACCGTGGGCGTTATCTGTCACAGCTCAATGAAGGCCGCTTCAGCACCCTGAAGCCTCAGGCCGAGCAGTTGGCGATGGCCCGCACGCCCGAAGAATTGTCGAAAAAGTTTCGCTACAACCAGCGCCGCGAATTGCGTTTGCTGGAGGAGGCCGGCGGCGTTGTGCGCCCGGTTTCGGAGTTTTCCAGCGTTGAGCTGGCGAGCATCTATTGCGATTTGTTCCTGCGGCGCTGGGGTTTTGTCGCCACCGGTGCCGAACGCATGGCCGAAGTGATCGAGCTGTTGCGTGAACTGTTGATCGGTTCGGTGATTTTCCTCAATGATGCGCCGATTGCGATTCAGCTGGTGTACCGAGCCGAGTCCCCGGAGTGGATCAGCGTGGAGTACGTCAATGGTGGCGTCGATCCTCAGACCCGCGAATTCAGCCCTGGCAGCGTGTTGAGCTTTATCAATACCCAGTCAGCCTGGGAGCAGGCCCGCAGCGTCGACAAACCTTTGCGCTTTTCGTTTGGCCGGGCTGACCGTGAGTACAAAGAGCGTTGGTGTAACCCGGTGCCCGTGTTCAAGGTCTGAAACATACGAATACAAACCTTGTGGTAGCGGGCTTGCTCGCGATGGTATCACTGCGTTTTTTTGACATGCCGTAGTGCCTGCATCGCGAGCAGGCTCGCTCCCGCGGGAGTTCAATCACAAGAGCCAAGTCATGAGCCAGCCCATGAGTCGCAAACAACAGCTCCTCAAGCGCCACCGGCGCAACAAGCGCATTAGCCTGCTGATAGGCCTGCTGGTGCTGATTGCCAGCGGTGTGCTGTTGGCCTGGTGGCTGGTCCCGGTGTTGGTGGTGCTGGGCTGGGTAGCCCACGAAGCCTGGTTTGCCGATCACTTGTTCTATTCGGCCCAGGACGATTACCGGTACAACTTTGCTGCCGACGCTGAGCAACCGGCGGTACGCCTTGAAGGCGACAAGCTGAGGGTTGATCAGCCGTTGATACTGGATGGCGATGAAACCCTGATTCTGGCGATCACGATCAAAAGTGGCTGGCTGGGGCGGTTTTTTGATCCGTATGTACAACTGTCGGGCAGCGACTCTGCGGACAGGCAAACCTTCGAGCGTGGGGTCAATGGTCTGCGCTATCTGAATATCAGTGGTTGCGGCTCGGCCCTGGTCGATGGCGCACTGCATGTGCGTGGTCGTTTTTGCCGCGTCATGGGTCAGCCGCACCTGTGGGTTTTTCGCCAGCCCGATTACCGCGACCAGCGCGTGATGGTGATCGCTCCCCATGCCGATGACGCCGAGCTTGCTGCTTTCGGGCTGTACAGTCAGGCCAGGGAAGCCTGGATTGTGACCCTGACCGCCGGTGAAATCGAAGCCGGGCATTATCAGCAGATGGGGCTGGAACGCGCCGACGCAGCCCGACTCAAAGGCCGCTTGCGCGCCTGGGACAGCATGGTCGTGCCGCGTTGGGCCGGCGTACCTGAAGACCGTTGCGCGCAGTTGGGGTATTTTTGCCTGCAATTGCCCGCCATGCAGGCGGCCCCCGATCAACCTGTGGCTTCGCGAGAGGCTGACTTGAGCGACATTCGCGTGTTCCGCCAATTCAACCCGTTCCCGCTGCCCGGTGATCTGGACGGCGCCCCGACCTGGCATAACCTGCTGGCTGACTTGCGGGCGTTGATCCTTCGCGCTCGCCCTGAAGTGATCGTGCTGCCGCACCCGGCAATCGACCCTCACCCTGACCATATCTGTGCCCACGCTGCCGTGATTGAAGCCCTTGAAGGTCTTGAATGGCAGCCGTCCACCGTGCTCGGTTACGCCAACCACCTGCATGACAACGATCGTTGGCCGATGGGCAACAGCGGTGATGGCATTGCCTTGCCGCCGGTGTTCGATGCCTCGCTCAGCCTGCGACCGTACAGCCTGGCGCTGACCCTTGAGCAGCAGCGCGACAAGGCGATGGCGCTGGGCATGATGCATGACCTGCAACCCCGGGCCGCGCTCAAGCGCAGGGTGCGGCGGTCGATACAGCAGCTCTTGGCAGGTAGAAAGCCCTCGCCTTATGGCGAAAATGAATTCTTCCGTAAAGCGGTTCGGCGTCACGAACTGTTTTGGATAGTGAAAGAACATGATGCAACCGGGTTTCATCAGGGAGACTTATGAAGCGTTCCAAGGTTTTGCAATTGCAGCCCGATTACAACGTCAAATCCCATGACTTTGCCGATCTCGCCGAGCAGATCGTGCGCGCGCTCCCCCGAGAGCGCTACGAAATCACGGCGGCCTTTTTGCGTGGGCGTCCGGGCCCGGGCGAGCCGGTGAGCAAGGCGGATCACTCGGTGTATTTCGAGTTCAGCGACAAGTCGCTCAAGGGCATGCGCCTGCGCGCCATGTGGGCGTTGTACAAGTTCTGCCGTAAAGAGCAGTTTGATGTGGTGATCTGCAACCGTTTCAAGCCCGTGAACATGATGCTGCAACTCAACCGCTGGCTGAAAATCCCGCTGTGCGTGGGCATTTCCCACGGGTTCGGTGAATACGACCGCTTCTATCGTCGCAGCCAGGCCAAGCGCCTGATCGACAAGGCATGGCGTTTTGTAGGCGTGTCACCTGCGGTCAAACAGTACTTGCTCGACTGCAAGTGCGGTTTCACCGAGCAAAATACTTACGCGATTACCAATGCTATCGACATCGAGCAAGCCGAAGCCTTGCAGCTGCCACGCCAGCAGGCACGTGAACAGCTCGGCCTGGATCAGGATGCACGGATGATTGGCGCTCTGGGACGTTTGGTGCCGATCAAGGGCCATCGTTTCTTGCTGCAAGCCTTCGCCACATTGAAAGACAAATACCCGACAGCGCAGCTGGCAATCATTGGCGCCGGGCGTGAAGAGTCGCGCTTGCGCGAACAGATCGAGCAGTTGGGCCTCACTGGCCGTGCGCACCTGCTGGGTTTCCAGGAGAACGCACTGCAGTACGTGCGCGCCTTCGATATCTGGACCATGCCTTCGCTGGCAGAAGGCCTGGGGTTGGCGCTGCTTGAAGGCATGAGCGGGCATTTGCCTGTGATCGCAACCAATGTGCCGGCCATGTTGCCGCTGATTGAAGGCGCTGGCGGCCTGGCCGTGAAGCCCAGTGATGTGGCGACACTCACCGCCGCGCTGGATGAGTACCTGGCCTTGTCGGATCAGGCGCTGCAGGCCAAGGGTGAACAGGCGTATCGCTACTTGCAGGAGCACCACGACATTGAAGTGTTCCGTCAGCAGTATCTGGATTTGATCGACTCTGGCTTGAGCCAGGCACGCAAGGAGCACCCATGACAGATTCGCAACCCTTGGTAACGGTGATCATCGCCTCCTATAACCACGGGCCCTATATCGAGCAGAGCATTCAGAGTGTTCTGGATCAGACCTATCCCAATATTGAGTTGCTGGTGGTCGATGACGGTTCGCCCGATGACAGCGTCGAGCGCATTGAGCGCTTGCAGGCGGTGCATGGTTTCGACTTTCGGGTACAGCAGAATCAGGGTCTGACCAACACCCTGAATGGCGCGATTGCCCGTGCCAAGGGCAGCCTGATTGTGCCGTTCGGCTCCGATGACATCATGATGCCGGACCGCATTGCGGTGCAGGTCGCGTACATGGATGGCAAGCCCGAAGTGGGTATTTGCGCGGGTAATATCGAGTTGATCGATGCCGACGGCAACTTGTTCCCGGAGAAGCGCCAGCGCCGTGACGTGCCGTTCAGGCGTCTGGATTTCGATGACATGTTCCTTGAGCGCAAGCCTTATCCGCCAGCGCCAACCCTGATGATCCGCCGCGAAGCGCTGGACAAGGTGGGGGGCTTTGATCCGGCCATTCGCCTTGAAGATCTGTACATCGAGCTGAAAATTACCCACGCCGGGTACTTTATCGACGGCCTGAACGTGGTGATGGCGCGCTATCGCAAGCACGCCACCAACTCGTACAAGAACCATCGCTTCATGATCGACAGTATTTTGCGCATCTATGCGCTCTTCAGTGACCATCCGTTGTATGACGAGGTGCGCTACAAGTTTCTCAACTCCATGTTCCTGAAAACGGCCAACCGCAATCGTGCCCTGGCCCGTGAGTTGTTGGCACAGATCCCGTTCAGGCACTGGACGGGTAAAACCTGGCGAGGCTTGGGGCGGTTGTATTTTTCACCGCTGGAAAAAGACTGAGACGGGGAGTGCACCATGGGCTGGATTGAACGTTTTCGGGAGAAGCGCGCCAAGCGGTCGGCCAGTTGTGCAGTGACGATATTGAAGGCTTCTTGACCTGGGCCCGTCAGCGTCAGGACTGATCGCGGCCGTGGTCGGGAGCGCCCGAGGGCGCTCCGCTGATGTGTCAGGTTGCAGCGTTTGCCGTGCCCAGCTGTTTGATTTGCTGGCTCAGGCTGTTGACGGCCACCGGGTCGGCCAGGCTGGCGTAGCCGTCGAGTAGCGCCTGCAGTTGTTCTTCGAACAACCAGCGGCGATCTTCGGGGTAACGCTGCATGTGGCGCAGGTTGCGCTGGCGCAAGGCGATCCTGAGCGGCAAAGGGTAGAGGTGCATGTCGGCGATATCGATCAGGGCGAATTCGCCATCGTCCATCAGCAGCACATTGCCCAGATGTAGCGAGCGGAAGTAAATGCCCTTGTCGTGCAGTACCGCCAGGAACTTGCCGAAACGCTCCACCAGTGCCTGGCGAACCGCGGGCGAACCCATCGATTGCATGACCTGACGCAGGGTTTGGCCCGGCAGCGGCTGATACAGCACAGCCGTACTGCCATCCTTCAGTTGATACAGGTCCAGGATTTTCGGTGCGGCAATCCCCATGTCCTGCAAGCGCTCGCTGTTGACGGCAAAACGTTCGGAGTACGGGTTGAAACTGCCGGATGTATAGCAGCGACGCCCGCGGAACAGCTTGAGGAAGTTACCGTTTTCCAGGCGCAGGACTTTGGGGCCCAGACCATCTTCTTCAATCACCTGCGCATGGGCCTGAAGGGTGTCGAACGCCGCCTGGGAAAGGTTGCGAACAGGTCGGTCGCGCAAAGTCTTGAGGCGCTGGTTGATGCTCAGAGCAGCAATCAGGGCCAGGGGAATCCACAGCAGGTACCAGTGTTCTTTCGGCCTTGGCAGTATGCCGCCGCCTTCGGTCAGGCCGGCACCAATGCCGTACACCAGCCAGGCAGACGCCAGGATGAACAGCGGTTGCACGCGATGGCGCCAGCTGCTGTAAAGCCCCCAGACCTGCATGAACAGCCAGGGCGTGAAGCCCAGAATGCCGGTGTAATACAGCACGCCGAGGGCGAAGTTGTGCGGTTCGCTTACGATGTAGCCGCCGGTACCCGGCAGTTCCAGGCCCAGAGTAGCTTCGTAGCCATAACCGATCCACGGGCGTTGTTCTATTAGCGCCAGCACCATGCTCCACAGATCAAGTCGAAATGAACTGCCACGGCTTATGAGCATTTCCCAGAACAGCGCGACCACCACGGCCCCTCCCACAACCAGCATGCTCATCAGCGCCAGTGAACGACGGTTCCAGCAGATAAAGCTCAGCCACACCATCGCCATGACCACTGCGACCAGAGGGGTTCTGGAGCCGGTGGCCAGCAGTGCTGCGAACATGATGGTAAAAGCAGGGATCGCGATAAACAGGATCTGCGGGCGCTTGCAGGTCATGCCCAGGGTGAGCCAGTAAATGCAAAAGAAGCCGAAGGCGTGGGAGCTCAGCAGCGGGTTGTCGAATGCGCCCGCACCGATCATCCGGTCTTCCGGGGCGAAATGACTGATGAACATGTACAGGTTATAGACAGTCGCTACCAAGGCAATCACAGCAGCGGCGAAGAACACCGGTTGCAGGCTTTCACTGCGGTATCGGGTCAGCAGCGCGCAGCCCCAGAACAGCATCAGCAGGTGCAAGGCCGGCTTGAGCGAATCCATGAAGTCTTCTTCGCCGTTGGTCCACATCAGGCTGGCCATCGCCCAGGCGGCAAACAACATGAAGCCGAGGACTATCGGGTCACGCAGAATCTCTTTCAGCTCTTTGGGCCGCAAGATGATCGCGATAAGGGTCGGAATACTGAACAGGCCGTAATACAACTTGTGATGAAGACTGCGTCCTGGCAGAAAATAAAGGTCGGATAGAAGCAATAAAAGACCGACAGGTAGTAGCCACAGGCAGATGAAATCAAACACCCGCTGCTTTGAATAATTTAAGTAGCTGAATTGCATGCTGAAAGGTTCATTCCAGGTTTTGGACGGCCATACTAGCGTACTGGCCCTGAAGTGTCGTTTTTACTGCCCTGGGAGGCTGGGGCTCAAGCGGCAGTCAGTACACCAGAGAAGCTGTGATAAAGTCAGCATCCTTTTTGACTAACCGCCGCGTGATATGACCGAATCCAGCCCCAGCACAAGCGAATCGAGCTTGAAGATATATCTGCGCCTGCTCAGCTATGTCCGGCCTTATGTCGGCCTTTTCCTGCTGAGTATCCTCGGGTTTCTTATTTTCGCTTCGACCCAGCCAATGCTTGGTTACATCCTCAAGTATTTCGTCGATGGCCTGTCCAATCCGGATGCAGTGCTGTTCCCCACTATTCCCTATTTACGTGATCTGCGCCTGTTGCAGGTCGTGCCGATACTGATCGTATTGATCGCCGCCTGGCAGGGCCTGGGTTCCTTCCTGGGTAACTACTTCCTGGCCAAGGTGTCTCTGGGCCTGGTGCATGACTTGCGGGTTCAGCTGTTCAATAACCTGCTGGTACTGCCCAATCGCTACTTTGACAAGCACAACTCGGGCCATCTGATCTCCCGTATCACCTTCAACGTGACAATGGTCACCGGCGCTGCCACCGATGCGATCAAGGTCGTCATCCGTGAAGGCATGACCGTTGTGTTCCTGTTTGGCTCGTTGCTGTGGATGAACTGGCGCCTGACGCTGGTGATGGTTGCGATCCTGCCGCTGATTGCCGTCATGGTGAGCACGGCCAGCAAAAAATTCCGCAAGCAAAGCAAGAAGATCCAGGTAGCGATGGGTGACGTGACGCACGTCGCCTCGGAAACTATCCAGGGTTATCGCGTTGTACGCAGTTTTGGCGGTGAAGCCTACGAGCAAAAGCGCTTTCTGGAAGCCAGTCAGAGCAACACTGACAAGCAACTGCGCATGACCCGTACCGGGGCGATTTATACCCCGATGCTGCAACTGGTCATCTACGTGGCCATGGGCGTCCTGATGTTCCTGGTGCTTTACCTGCGTGGCGACTCTTCGGCGGGCGACATGATTGCCTACATCACCCTGGCCGGTTTGTTGCCCAAGCCGATTCGCCAGCTGTCTGAAGTCAGCTCGACGATCCAGAAGGGTGTGGCCGGTGCTGAAAGCATCTTTGAGCAACTGGACGAGCAGCCTGAAGTCGACACCGGCACTGTTGAGCGCGACCACGTCAGCGGTCGTCTTGAAGTGCGTAACCTGAACTTCACCTACCCGGACACCGATCGTCAGGTGCTCAAGGACGTGACCTTCACGGCCGAACCAGGGCAGATGGTGGCGCTTGTGGGGCGTTCCGGTAGCGGCAAGTCGACGCTGGCGAACCTGATTCCGCGTTTCTATCACCACACGTCGGGCGAAATTCTGCTCGATGGTGTTGATATCGAGGACTACCGCCTGCTTAACCTGCGCCGTCACATTGCCCAGGTGACTCAGCATGTGACCCTGTTCAGCGACACCGTGGCCAACAACATTGCCTATGGCGATTTGGCGGGTGCCCCCCGTGCCGATATCGAAAAAGCGGCGCGTGACGCCTACGCGATGGACTTTATCGAGCAATTGCCACAAGGCCTGGACACTCAGGTCGGCGAGAACGGCGTACTGCTTTCCGGCGGTCAGCGCCAGCGTCTGGCCATTGCCCGGGCGTTGCTCAAGAATGCGCCATTGTTGATTCTGGATGAAGCCACCTCGGCGCTGGATACCGAGTCTGAGCGCCATATCCAGGCAGCACTCGACCACGTGATGAAAGGCCGTACCACGCTGGTGATCGCTCACCGCCTGACGACCATCGAGAAAGCCGATCTGATCCTGGTCATGGATCAGGGCCAGATTGTCGAGCGCGGTACCCATGCCGAGCTGATGGCGCAAAACGGCTACTACGCGCGCCTTCACTCGATGGGCCTTGATGCGCCTCAAACCTCGGGCGATATCGCCTAGCAGGGTGTCGCCGCTGCCGGAGTCTTCGGTAGCGGCGACACAATGCGTTCGCTATGCCTGATTCTCATTCGCTGCGATTAATACCGTGAACGGACCTGCGTTCACCCTGTGTTAATATCGCGCCCCTGTTCATTTTGTATGTGGGATCTCCATGAAGTTGTCCATGCCGCGATTCGATCAAGCCCCTGTCTTGGTGGTAGGCGATGTCATGCTCGACCGTTATTGGCATGGCGGGACCTCACGGATTTCGCCTGAGGCGCCGGTGCCGGTGGTCAAGGTCGAGCAAATCGAAGACCGCCCGGGCGGCGCTGCCAACGTTGCGCTCAACATTGCCGCACTGGGTGCGCCTGCCTCATTGGTCGGTGTGACCGGCGACGATGAAGCCGCCGACAGCCTGGCCAATCGGCTTGAAGGCGCCGGTGTTCGTGCATTGTTCCAGCGAATCGCGCACCAACCGACCATCGTCAAGCTACGGGTCATGAGCCGTCACCAGCAACTGCTGCGTATCGACTTCGAAGAACCGTTCGCCACTGACGCCCTGGCGTTGGGCGCCGAAGTTGAAAACCTGCTCGAAGGCATCAAGGTGCTGGTGCTGTCCGACTACGGCAAAGGCGCCCTGAAAAACCATCAGGTGTTGATCCAGGCTGCGCGGGCCAAAGGTATTCCGGTTCTGGCTGACCCCAAGGGCAAGGACTTCTCTATCTACCGTGGTGCAAGCCTGATCACGCCCAATCTCAGCGAGTTCGAAGCCATTGTCGGTGGCTGCACCGATGAGGCTGACCTGGTGGCCAAAGGCGCCAAGCTGATGGCTGATCTGGACCTGGGGGCCTTGCTGGTGACCCGTGGCGAGCATGGCATGACCTTGTTGCGTCCGGGCTTTGCAGCCATGCACTTGCCCGCTCGGGCACGTGAAGTGTTTGACGTTACAGGTGCTGGCGATACCGTTATTTCGACCCTGGCCGCCGCCATTGCTGCCGGTGAAGAACTGCCCCACGCCGTGGCGCTGGCCAATCTGGCGGCCGGTATTGTTGTCGGCAAGCTGGGTACGGCAGCCATCAGTGCGCCGGAACTGCGCCGGGCGATTCAGCGCTCCGAAGGTTCTGAGCGTGGTGTTCTGAGTCTCGATCAGCTGTTACAGGCCATCGAAGATGCACGGGCACATAACGAGAAAATCGTCTTCACCAATGGTTGCTTCGACATCCTCCATGCCGGTCATGTGACCTACCTGGAGCAAGCGCGGGCCCAGGGCGATCGCCTGATCGTTGCGGTCAACGATGACGCTTCAGTGAGTCGCCTCAAAGGCCCTGGTCGCCCGATCAATAGCGTTGACCGGCGTATGGCCGTATTGGCGGGTTTGGGCGCGGTGGACTGGGTGATCAGCTTCCCTGAAGCGACTCCAGAGAACCTGCTGGCCCAGGTCAAGCCGGATGTACTGGTCAAGGGCGGTGATTACGGGATCGATCAAGTGGTCGGTGCCGATATCGTGGCGGCTTATGGCGGTACGGTCAAAGTACTGGGGCTGGTTGAAAACAGCTCGACCACGGCGATTGTCGAGAAGATTCGCGGTCAGTAACGATCAAGCGGATGCAATGTGGGAGCGGGCTTGCTCGCGATAAGATCGCCCCGGTTTTTCTGAAGACCGCGTCGACTGTATCGCGAGTAAGGCCGCTCCCACACGTGCATTGCTTCGGGTTTAAACCTTCTTCACGACCTTTCTGAATATCTGCCGCGCCCTGCCGGTCAGGCGCTTGAGCCTGGACTCCGGTGTCGGCGGGCTCAAGCCTTGCTGCTTGACCCAATCCTTCCAGTGAATCCGCTCGTCGTGTACCACCCAACCGTCCTGAGGCGCAAAGCTCTCGGCCAGGCGCACGCCCCGGGTACTGGCAGGGTGCAGTTGGTCTTTGGTGAGGGTGTACAGCTCGGCGCAGGGCTGGCCATCGGTCAGCGGGATCAAGTACAGGTCCGGGTGCTTGCGGTCCAGGCGCGCGACCAGTTGATCGCCTTCCAGTCGCTCGTCGACATGAAACAGGCTCAGGGACTTGGCTTCCTTGGGGACCTCCAGGCGCAGGTCGTAAATCAGTTGCAGTGACGCCGTCGGTAAATGCACGTAGGCCCGTGGTCGTTCCAGCAGGGGCTGGCTGCCACAGCGAACGGGCCGCGCAGCTCCAGACAGTGGCGTCAGGCGAAAGGGCAGGGCTTCACGGTAATGCAGGGCGGCTGCATAGGGGGCCGGTAGCCACGTTTCGTTGAAGCGCCCGCTGAGCCAGCCTTCGGGGGTTTCCAGCAAGCACTCTTCGGCAATTTCCTGGATCGCCGTATGCAGGGGCAGGTTGACCTCATGGGCTGGCACATAGCCTGAAATCAGCTTGAGCACCACATCGCCCCGATCCTGCCTGCGCTGGCGCACCAACACCCAGTAGTCGCGGCCTTGCCAATGCAAGGTCAAGCGCACCGATACCCCAAGGTTTGCCAGTTCCAGGGAAAAGCGTTCATTGTTGGCCACTTTCACCGGTCGGCGTTTTTGCAGGGTTTGCGTGAAGTTCAGCGGCATGCCGACGCTTTGATAGCTCAGCCCCTCAGGTGTGGCTTCGACATACAACGGCAGGGTTTTGAAGTCGCTGGGGTTCTTGCGGATCAGCATGCGCGGCATCTTGGCTCCTTCTTGCGTCGGGGTCGGCCACATCGCCAGCTTCAGGTTTTACGCAGTACCTGCGCAACCGTCGCCACGTTATGGGCCAGGTGCAGCGGATTGATGGTGCCGACAATAGCACTGGCAACTCCGTGATGGCCAAATACCAGTTCGAAGCTGGCGCGTACCGGATCAACCCCCGGACTCAAGCAAACATGCCCGCTGGCCAATGCTTTTTTGACCAGAATGGCTTTGCCGCGGGCCGCGGCGAATTCGATAACAGGCAGCTCGGCCTGCTCGTTGAGGTTATAGGTGACCATCGCGCAATCGCCTGTTTCCAGGGCCTTGAGCCCGCCTTCAACGGTTTTGCCCGACAGGCCGAAGCCGCGAATCTTGCCTTCGCGTTTCAGTTCGGCAAGGGTCTCGTAGACCTCGCACTCATTGAGAATCGCAAGGTCATTGCCGTCAGAGTGCACCAGCACCAGATCGATGAAATCCGTTTCCAAACGTTGCAGGCTGCGCTCCACCGAACGCCGAGTATGGGCTGCGCTGAAATCATGGCTCGACTGGCCGTTGACGAACTCTTCGCCCACTTTGCTGACAATCACCCAGTCCTGGCGTTGGCCGCGCAAAAGCGGGCCCAGGCGTTCTTCACTGCGGCCGTAGGCGGGCGCGGTGTCGATCAGGTTGATGCCCAAGTCACGGCTGAGCTTGAGCAGCATTCGCGCTTCGTCATCCCCCGGTATCTGAAAACCGCTGGGGTACTTGACCCCCTGGTCGCGGCCCAGCTTCACGGTGCCAAGGCCCAGTGGCGAGACCAGCAGGCCGGTACTGCCCAGCGGTCGATAAAGCTCGTGCAGGGTTGGCTGGCTCATGGCAACAGTTGCTCCCAGGCGGTCTTGCCCAGAGGCGGGCGCGGTAGCGCAGGCAGGGCTGGGGCATTGCCCGGCTTGATACCGTCGTTTTCCAGTGCCTGGATCACGCGATCCGAGAAGTCAGGTGCCAGTGCCAGCTTGGTAGGCCAACCCACCAACAGGCGGCCTTGATCCGCCAGGTAGGCGTTGTCCGGGCGCACCAGGCCCGACTGCGCAGGCTCGGCGCGGTTGACCCGCAACGTGGCCCATTGCGCCTGGCTCAGATCGACCCACGGCAGTAAATTGCCCAGCTCTTTTTTGGCCACGGCGATTTGCTCGGCAGGTTCGCGGGCAACACCATCGGCTTCGGCGATGTCTCCGCCCAGGTACCATACCCACTCACCATCAGCGGCCGGGTGAGTGGTGACGGTAATGCGCGGCTTGGGGCCACCGCCCAGGCAATGGGCGTAGAGCGGTTTGAGGCTAGGACCCTTGACCAGCACCATGTGCAATGGACGCAGTTGCTGGGCTGGAACACTGATACCGGCACTGGCCAGTAGCTCGGCATTGCCTGCACCTGCGCTCAATACAATGCGCTGGGCATGAATGTCGCGTCCGTCGACCCGCAGGCCGATCAGCTCGTTGTTTTCAAACAGGGGTTCAATGGTCTGGCCGGCCAGCAAGCCGTCGCCCGCCAACTCGGCCAGACGCTCGATCAGGCTGGGAACATCGACCACCAGCTCCGCCAGGCGATAGACCTTGCCCTTGAAGCGCGGGTCTTGCAGGGCGGGGGGCAATTGGTCGCCTTTTACTTGATCGACCCGGCCCCGTACGGCCTTGCTGGCAAAGAAGCTGGTGAGGTTGCCCGCCAGCGTGCCGGGTGACCACAGGTAATGGGCTTCGGAGAGCAGGCGCACGCCGCTCAGATCCAGTTCGCCATCACCGGCCAGGGCTTCACGCCAGCGCCGGGGCATATCGGCGATGGCTTCAGAGGCGCCGGTCAGGGCGCCATGCAACGCGTACTTGGCGCCGCCATGAATGATGCCCTGAGATTTCACGCTCTGACCGCCGCCCAGGCTTTCACGTTCGACCACAATCGTGGAAAACCCCTGACGTCGCAGGCGGGCATTGAGCCAGAGGCCGGCAACACCAGCGCCGACAATCAGCATGTCGGTGGAAATAACAGATGGCATGAGCGACCTCAGCGTTTAAAGACAAAGACCGCAAGTATACAGTCTGATCTTCAACCTGCCTTGACCTGTAAATACTCTATGGCAGACGCAACTTGCCTGGGTAGTCGCTGACGAGGAACGAAGGCTGCGAGCTCTTGATCTGGAAGAGCTCGCAGCCTTCGTTCCTCGTCAGCGACTACAGGGTGGGCTGTTTCAGTGCCCCGCGGTTTTGGAAAACAGCTGGATAACAACCACCCCCAACACAATCAGGCCCATGCCGAGCATGGCAGGCACATCGAGCTTTTGCCCGTAGATAAACAGTGCCGCGATGCTCACCATCACGATGCCCATGCCTGCCCACACGGCGTAAGCCACGCCTACCGGGATGGTACGAACCACCAGAGTCAACATCCAGAACGCAGTGGCGTAGCCGGCAATCACCAGAACCAGAGGCAATGGCGTGCTGAAGCCCTTGATCGCTTTCATGGAGACGGTTGCAATCACTTCGGCGCAAATGGCGATGGCCAGATAGTAGTAGGCGTTCATGGTGGAGTCCTGAGTGTGGTGCGGGGCAATTTAACAGCTAGCCATTCTAGTAGTTGTGAAAGTGTGTAGTGCGTTCTGGTTGCGACAGGGAAGGGGCTATTCGGTGCCATCATCGTGAATACTTTTTCAAGTAAACTCCGTGCCCATGAATAGAACTCTCTACACCTTGCTGTTTCATCTGGGGCTGCCGCTGGTGGCGATTCGTTTGTGGCTGCGGGCGCGCAAGGCGCCAGCCTATGCCCGGCGTATTGGCGAGCGTTTTGCCTTGAACCTGCCGGTCATGCAGCCGGGAGGGATATGGGTACATGCGGTGTCTGTAGGCGAGAGCATTGCCGCCGCGCCCATGATTCGCGAGCTGCTCAAGCGTTATCCACAGTTGCCGATCACCGTGACCTGCATGACGCCGACCGGGTCCGAGCGGATCCAGGCGCTGTTCGCAAACGAGCCGCGCATTCAGCATTGCTACCTGCCCTACGATTTGCCGTGGGCGGCGGCGCGCTTTCTGGATCGGGTCAAGCCCAGGCTTGGCGTGATCATGGAAACCGAGTTGTGGCCCAACCATATCCACCAGTGCGCCAAGCGCGGGATCCCGGTGGCGCTGGCCAATGCCCGGTTGTCTGCGCGTTCGGCCAAAGGCTATGCGCGGTTTGCGGGCCTGACCCGGCCCATGCTCGAAGAAATGAGCCTGATCGCCGTGCAGACCGAGGCCGAGGCTGAGCGTTTTCGGCTCCTGGGCGCGCGCCCTGAATGCGTTGAGGTCACCGGCTCGATCAAATTCGACCTGAGTATTGATCCTCAACTACTGATCAAAGCCCGAGCGCTGCGTGAGCAATGGCAGGCGCAAGAGCGTCCGGTGTGGATTGCTGCCAGCACCCACGAGGGCGAAGACGAGATCGTGTTGTCGGCCCATCGTCAATTGCTCGCCAGTTACCCCAATGGGCTGCTGATATTGGTGCCGCGTCATCCTGAACGATTCAATTCGGTATTCCAATTGTGCCAGCGCGAAGGGTTTGCCACCGTGCGCCGCTCAAGCGGTGAGCCGGTTGCGGCTCAAACCCAAGTGCTGCTGGGCGACACCATGGGTGAATTGCTGTTTTTGTATGCCTTGGCAGACAGCGCCTTTGTCGGTGGCAGCCTGGTGCCCAACGGCGGGCATAACCTGCTGGAACCGGCGGCGCTGGCCAAGCCCGTGCTGAGCGGGCCGCACCTGTTCAACTTCCTCGAAATTGCCGCCAAGCTGCGCGAAGCCGCAGCCCTGGAAGAGGTCGAGGATGCGCAAGGTCTGGCCCTCGCCGTGCAGCGCCTGTTTGAGTTGCCGCAAGACGCACAGCGCATGGCTGAGGCAGGCCTCAAAGTCATGCAGCTCAATCAAGGCGCCTTGCAGCGATTGCTCGACGGCCTGGCGCGCTTGATGGCGCGCTGAGCCTATTGGGCCACTGGCAGAAACCAGCGTTCTGCCAGTGGCCGGCCGATCTGGCCACGGTGGACGTTGACAATGGCTTGTCCGCTTTTTGCATTGGCCAGCTGCGACCAATAGCTGAGCGTGCGTTGTGCCTTGGTCTTCAAATGAGCCACGGTATAGTTCTGCTTCAAGGTGTCGGCCTCGGCATAGTGAAAGTGGGCATACCACAGCGCCTCACCCCTACGGTCGTTGATGGCATATTCCTGGATAAAGTCCCGGCGCTCGCCCGTTAACTGGATGCGCCTGCCAAGACCGGCAATCTGGACCAGCTCCTGATCAATCAGGTACTGCAGGTTGCCATGGGTCGGTGGCAGTTCCAGGCTCAACTGAATGCGCATGGCCTTGCCTTCAGTCACCATCTGCTGCGCCGCATTGCGCATCCTGTCGACCAGGGTTTGATCGTCCTGCAGGCGAGCGTCGTCTGGCTGTGCTTGCAAGGCGACGTGCATTTCGGTGGCCAGTTTGTCGAGTTTTTGGGCTTCGTGGGTCAGCAGTTCTTCGACCTCCTGGGGGTGACGTGACAGGGCCTTGTACTGCCCGGCCTTGCGCAGATGACCTTCGAACTGGCTGAACAGCTTGCGCGCATCGCCTTTGATGACGTTGAGAGGTCGGGTGTGCGGTGCTGGCGCGGGGTGATCGGCCGTGATTTCGACCCATTCGTCGCCATGTTGCAAGTAGGTTGAGAGCAGGTGTTTGTCGTAGTCAGAACGGACTTCAATGACCTCCTTGTGCCATTCGCTGTCGGCGGGTCTTAGCTCGCCAATCAACTTGCCTTTGCCTCGCACACTGATCATTTTTTTGGGTCTCACGCCCGCAGTCGAAGGTGTGCGTTTGCGTGGCTTCTTGGCTGGCGGTTGAGCCGGTGGCCTGATTTCGGCCGCCAGTTGGCGGGTGACGTCCTGGTAAAGATCGGTGACCAGGGCAGATAGCTGGTTGAAGTATTCGAGGTTTAGTTCATCGCCGTAAACGATGCCAATTCCTTGCAAGGCATCCAGCGCCTGCCCGTAGCACTCCACCAGACTGCCCAGAATTTCGAGGCGCTTGCTGGCGTCGAACTCCAGAAGGTTGAGCTGGTTATGGGTGTGTACATGCTCTTTAAGCGGATCAATCGTGATGTCCAGGCTGCCCTCTACCATGCTGCCTGCCAAGGGCATGGAACTGGACAGTTTCAGGCAGTCCAGCTGAAAGCTTTTGAGGCTCAGGCTGGTGTGCGCGTCGGCGGGAATCTCCAGCACCAATTTGCCGGCAACGGTGGCCCCGGCTTCGCTGAGGTTGAACAGTTCTTCCAGGTAGTGGTTTCTTTGTTCGATGCGGTTGATGGTGGCCTGGTTGAGTGCCACTTGCTCATGCATGAACTGGGCGAAGCCTGCCCTATCGACTTCTGCCGCAGCCGCCGCAGCTGCTTCCTGACCCGGGGTGGTGAACTGTGCCCATTTCTGCAGCAGCGCTCGTTGCTCGCCTGCCGCAATGGCCATGGAAAAATTGCGGTTGTCGTAGGACTTTTCGAGCAAGGACACCACGATGCTTTCGTGAAAGGGGATCTTGAGCTCAATGCGCTCCTGCTTGCTGGCCAGCAGTGCCTGGTAAGCGCTCAATTCGGCGTGCAGGGCTGTACTCAGTTTGTCACGCAGGCTGGCCAGCTGTTGCTCGGTGAAACGGGGGTCGGCGTTAGCGTTTTTCAGGGCCTTGTGAGTGATATCAACGGCTCTTTGCAGAGGTATTTCCCGTGGGAAAAAATCTTTCAGATCATTGCCCAGCTGGGTTATCCGCTGCGCCCTGTGTTGTTGAAAGGCGGCGATACGCTTGGGCGGCATACCGCCCAGCAAGCGTAATCGCAAATCAAGCGACCAGTTGCCATGGCCGTCTGATTGCAGGCTGGGGCCCGGGTGGCGGGGATCGGTGATGGACACGATGACCGCCGTGCCTTCAGGGTCGACATCGACGGCGTACAGGTTCTGATCGATCAAGGCATGCCAGGTCCGGTCGAGGTAATACAGCCCCTTGCGGGGGCCGTCGGGGTGTGCGGTCGGCAGCGCAGGGGGACGCGTCACCTTGAACTCGGCCAGCCGTTCGCGCTGGCTGGGTGTCAGTTGATTGCGGGCATTGGCGAAGCTTAAATCCAGCACGGCGCTTTCTGCGTTGGGCAATTGGCCGGGCAGCGCCACGCTGCCGGAGATAACGCGAGGCGGCGCTGGCTCGGGCCAGACCTGCGGCACGCGCAGGGTTGTAAACGGGCGCATGGCTTGCGTCCGCAGCCCGGTGGGCAGTGCCGTGAGTACGCTGCGGGAACCGGGAGCCTCGTGAAGCAGCAACAGCCCGACGTTGAGCAGTATGTCGGCGGCGGCCTGCTCCCGGACGGTCGGGTCATTACTTACGAGTGCGGGGATAGTCTGGCTGGCCAGGCCCATCAGGCCCAGCAACCCGCCCGTCACCATCAGGGGCGCCGGCACCGCCGGCAGCATCAGCAGGCTGTTGAAAATCAGACCGCCACCCTCCAGCAGTACGGCCCAGCGGCTTTCACTGTTGGTCACCGATTCTGCGTTGGCCTGTTCCACCAGAGCCCTGGCATTGCAGCCGTACAGGAACTGCATCAATTGGCCGTTGTTCAGGTATTGCAGCAACTCGTCGCTGATGCCGTTAACGGCCAGCAGCGCGGGCTTGGGCGCTTCAATGGGGTCGTATTCGCTACCCAGGCCAAAACGTACAAAGTGGGGTTCCTTGAAACCTCCGTGGTCGTAGATCGGGCGGGCCCTGTCACTTAACCAGGTGATGACGCTGGCTTGCAGCTCTCCGGGCTCGGCGATAGCGTCCAGCAAGGCGTCACGGGTGCTGAACTCCAGCAAGGAGGGGGCGTAGAGCGGGCGGTACAGCACATGCGGGCCATGTTCAACGTTGGCGGGTTCAATGATGAACATGTTGTTGACGATGTCCGGCACCGCTTCGGGCTGTCGCACCAGCGCCAGGTGACGGATCACCACTGGCGCGCCCTCGACCACGCGATCGGCGGCGCGATTTTGCACCACCGCAGCGACATAACTGGCGCCCAGGGTGGTCATGGAGCCTTCTTGCTTGAGGCGCAGTTCCAGGGCTTGGAGTGGCAGTTGCGCGCGCAGGTGCTCGGCGAACAGTTTTTCGCGCGCCTGGGCGTCGGGTGTGTTGCTCAGCAGCAAGCTTTCAAGGCGCTCGGGGTAGGCTTTACCGATGTTGACCTGTTCAATCAGGCCGCCGCGTCGTGTGATGTAATCGGGCGTCAGCCACTGGGGAAGGTCCAGACCCAGATGGTGGCGCACGCTCAGCGTGCCTTTGGGACGACCGATCAGGTTTTTCAGGGCCAGGTCGGTCAGGCTCATGGTCACGGGCTCCACGACACCCAAGGTGCCATAAGCCCCGGCGACTGTCAGAAAGGTCAGCTCGATTTCGTCGGGGCTCAACAGCTCGCTGAGCGCGTGTACGGGCGTGTCCAGCTCAAATTGCAGTTGATCGGTGCGCATTTTTTGATGCAGCACATCGGCGGCGTACGCACGCAGCGTACTGATGTCGGACAGGTAGGTCCGGCCCTGGCTGTTTTTTTTCGCCGCGGCCAAGGCCAGGCTGTACTGGCGAAAGTGGGCCTGATCGGCAGCACTCGCGTTTTTCAGCCAGTCGGGCAAGTGTTGCTTGAGGGTTTCAAGGGTGCGCAGATTGGCTTGAGGGGCGGCGACAAAATAGCGGGAGGGCTCGGTGATATGCCTGTATACCTTGTCCAGCGCCTGCCAACCGACGCTGGAAGGCAGTTCAAGCAAGCCAATACTCTCCAGCTGCCGGTTAAGGAGGGCAGCGCTGGCGGCGTCGAATACATTGCCGTCGAGCTCATATTGTTCAAGACGAATTTCGTCAACGCTGAAGGACCGGCTGATCTTTCGGGCCCAGCCCCGGCCCAATGAATCCTGATTTCGATAGGTCAGGGTCTTGCCGTTGGCATTGCACACGAGTATGTGCTCCGGGGTCACCAGGACGATTCGTGAACTCATCCCGGAGCGGGTCTCGCCTGCATTCACGAGCGTGGCCTTGAGCCAGTAAGCGTGAACAGCGTTTTGTGCGTGTTGACGGACACGCTCTTCAAGTTCGGGGGCGTTGATCACTTGGTTGATGGCCTCACGGGCTGTCTGAGGCAGGTCGGATTGCTGGAGGGCGCCGATGCGCAAGGTGTCTTTCAGCACATCGCTGAGCCATTGCCAACGGCTGACGCCGGTATCCGCCGGGTTCTGACCAAAAGTTGCTCAAAGCATTCTGCAGGCCAATGGGCAGGCGCCAGGTCAGCTCTTTGACCAGGCGCTCGATGACGCGCATATCCAGCTCGCCCTCTTCGGGCTTGAGCCAGTCGGGAGCGTCATCGGTCAGGTAGTAGGGTTGTGTATTGATCGGGCTTAGATCCAGTTCGGCGCCTGTGCCCAGGTAATCCAGCACCTTGGGCATGAATGGCTGCAAGTCCCAGCCCCCTTGAGGCCGGGGGACGGCGAGGCGGGTGCGGGCCAGATCAATTTTGAGGGTGGGGTACTCTTGGGCAATGGCCGCCGCGAGCATTTGCCGGGTGACAGATTCAAGTGAGGGCGGGTTGGCGAATTGTTCCCGAACGGCGTTTTGTGCAGGGGCGAGATGGGGCGTTGTCATAGGGGGTTCCTTGAGAGTGCCAGAAGGTCACACGACCGGTGCCGTATTAACTTCTGGTGCTCACAAGGAGGGGTGGTAGCTGGATAGTTCTGTGAATCCCCCCCTGCGGAGGGGCTGGCTTAATTGCCCGGTGAGCGCAAGTTGGCTTCGGCTGCTTTGGCCAGGTCGGGTGGCAGGAAGTCCTTGTCCGGGTTGTAGTCGGCCTTGAGGTAGCGCGACAGTGCGTCCAGGTCGCCAGGGTTCAAGGTTCCCGCTGCCTGCTTGAGGCGCAGGTTGTCGAGGATGTAGTCATAACGGCTGTTGTTGTAGTCACGCACCGAGTTGTAGAGCTGGCGCTGGGCGTCCAGCACGTCGACGATGTTGCGCGTGCCCACCTGGTAGCCGATTTCCGTGGCTTCCAGTGCACTCTGGTTGGAGATGATCGACTGTTTGCGCGCCTGTACCTGCTCAACGTCGGTGTTCACCGCCCGGTGCAGGTTGCGGGTGTTTTCGACCACCTGGCGACGCAAGGCTTCGCGCTGCTGTTCGGTCTGGTCCAGGCGCGAGTACGACTCACGCACTTGCGAGCTGGTCAGGCCGCCGCTGTAGATGGGGATGTTCAACTGCACGCCAATGCTGCGTTGCGACACGTCGCCGCCATAGCGCTGGTTAAGGGCATTGGGGTTGCTCAAGCCAAAGGCGTCGTTGTCCCCGGTCTTGTACTGCGCGACGGCATCGAGGGTTGGCGCGTGGCCAGCCTTGCGCTGCTTGAGGGTTTCTTCGGCGGCATCGACCGCGTAATTGCTGGCCAGCAGGTTGAGGTTCTGCTGTGCGGCCGTGTCGACCCAGGACTTGGCGTCATTGGGCATCGGCGGCAGGATCGGCAAGGTGTGGCGCATGCCTTCAATCGCGTTGTACTGGCGGTTGGTCAGGGTGACCAGGGATTCAAAGGCGTCTTCTACCTGACGCTGAGCCAGCATCCGGTTGGCCCGTGCCGTGTCGTAACTGGCCTGGGATTGCAGCACGTCGGTCTTGTCCGACAGGCCCACGTCAAAGCGCTCCCGGGACTGGTCCAGTTGGCGCTTGAAGGCGGCTTCTTCGGCCTTGGTCGCGGCCAGCGTGTCCTGGGCGCGTAGCACCGAGAAATAGGCGTTGGCGCTCTGCAGGATCAAATTCTGCTCGGTGGCCGAGAGTTGCAGCGCGGCCTGCTCGTTGATCGATTCGGCGGCTTTCAACTGGAACCAGCGATCAATCCGGAAAATCGGTTGTGCCAGCGTGGCCTGGTACACCACGGCGCTGCGGGTGGTCGTCAGCGAAGGCTGGTCGATAGCGGTGCGCACATTACTCGACTCGGCGCCGCCGGACAGGTTGGGCAGCAAACCGGCGCGGGCCTGGGGCACCACTTCCTTTTGAGCCGCGTAATTGGCGCGGGCTGCAGCCAGGTCAGCGTTGTTGTCTACCGCTTCGTGGTAAACGCTGACCAACCCGTTTTGACTGGACAATGGGGCGGTTGTATCCAGAGCCATTGCGCTGGTCGCCCAAGACACGGCTATAGCCAGTGATAGTTTGCGCAGCATGAGCGATCCCTAGTTCAAGGTTGCGAAAAATAAGTGCCCGAGCCCGATTCGCGGTTTCAAGCCGTAGCGAGTGTAGTAGTGGTGGCACCTTGCAACAATGCCATTGTTACGCCTTTCATCACTGCATTAATTGTGGGATTGGCGTTCTGCCTCACTCTTGTCTAGACTGGCCGGGTTCTTGTCGGGGTGCCTTGCTATGAGGCTGAGATCGAATAATTTCGGATCCCGTTGAACCTGATCAGGTTAACGCCTGCGTAGGGAACAAGATTTCTCGTCTCCCGGCGAGTCCTCTTGAGTGCTGTCCGGGATCAATTGGTCAAAAAATGATCAGTTGTTCGAGGCCGCCACTCAGCACCCAGTCCTTGGGTGCATCCGTACATTTTTCAGGTTCTCCCTCCGACAATCCGCCTGGATGCAGTCTGGAGAGCCGTGATGAGTACAAAACCAAAAAACGCGATCAACCTCAGTGATTCGGCCAAGGTCGATGAGCAGTCGGTCAAGCCGTTTACCCGCTCGCAAAAAGTCTACGTACAGGGTTCGCGCCCGGACATTCTGGTGCCGATGCGTGAAGTCAGCCTGGATATCACCCCCACCGATTTTGGCGGCGAAGTGAACGCCCCGGTATTGATCTACGACACCTCGGGTCCGTATACCGACCCGTCTGTTCAAATTGACGTGCGCAAAGGCCTGGGCGATGTGCGTTCGGCCTGGATCGATGACCGTGACGATACCGAGCGCCTGCCGGGCTTGAGCTCGAACTTCGGGCAAATGCGCCTGGAGGATGCAGAGCTGACCAAACTGCGTTTTGCCCACGTCAAAAACCCGCGTCGGGCCAAGGCCGGTGCCAACGTTACCCAGATGCACTATGCGCGTCAGGGCATCATCACCGCCGAGATGGAATACGTCGCCATCCGCGAAAACATGAAGCTGCAGGAAGCCCGGGCGGCAGGTCTGCTGGATCAGCAGCACCCTGGCCACAGCTTCGGCGCCAGCATCCCGAAAGAAATCACCGCCGAATTCGTGCGTGAAGAAATCGCCCGCGGTCGCGCCATCATCCCGGCCAACATCAACCACGTTGAGTTGGAGCCGATGATCATCGGCCGTAACTTCCTGGTGAAGATCAACGGCAACATCGGCAACAGTGCACTGGGCTCTTCGATTGAAGAAGAAGTGGCCAAACTGACCTGGGGCATTCGCTGGGGTTCGGACACGGTCATGGACCTGTCCACCGGCAAGCACATCCATGAAACCCGCGAGTGGATCATCCGCAACTCGCCGGTGCCGATCGGCACCGTGCCTATTTATCAGGCATTGGAGAAGGTCAACGGCGTGGCCGAGGACCTGACCTGGGAGCTGTTTCGCGACACCCTGATCGAACAGGCCGAGCAAGGCGTCGACTACTTCACCATCCACGCCGGCGTGCTGCTGCGCTACGTGCCGCTGACCGCCAAGCGTGTGACGGGCATTGTGTCCCGTGGCGGTTCGATCATGGCCAAGTGGTGCCTGGCGCATCATCAGGAGAACTTCCTCTACACCCATTTCGACGAAATCTGCGAAATCATGAAGGCCTACGACGTCAGCTTCTCGCTGGGCGACGGTCTGCGCCCGGGCTCGATTGCCGACGCCAACGACGCGGCCCAGTTCGGCGAGCTGGAAACCCTGGGTGAGCTGACCAAGATTGCCTGGAAGCACGACGTGCAATGCATGATCGAAGGCCCCGGTCACGTGCCGATGCAGTTGATCAAGGAGAACATGGACAAGCAGCTGGAGTGCTGCGACGAAGCGCCGTTCTACACCCTCGGCCCGCTGACCACCGACATTGCACCGGGTTACGACCACATCACTTCGGGCATCGGTGCGGCCATGATCGGCTGGTTCGGTTGCGCCATGCTGTGCTACGTCACGCCCAAGGAACACTTGGGGTTGCCGAACAAGGATGACGTGAAGACCGGGATTATCACCTACAAGATTGCGGCCCACGCTGCCGACTTGGCCAAGGGCCATCCGGGTGCGCAGATCCGTGACAACGCCTTGAGCAAGGCACGCTTCGAGTTCCGTTGGGAAGACCAGTTCAACCTTGGTCTGGACCCGGACACCGCCCGCTCGTACCACGATGAAACCTTGCCCAAGGACTCGGCCAAGGTCGCGCATTTCTGCTCCATGTGCGGGCCGAAATTCTGCTCGATGAAAATCACCCAGGAAGTCCGTATCTACGCCGCCAACCAGCGCATCGATGCCATCGATGTGGATGTTGCGAAGGGCCTTGCCGAACAGGCCGAGCGCTTCAAGCAGGAAGGCAGCCAGCTGTACAAAAAAGTGTGATGTGAGCAGTTCCCTTGTGGGAGCGGGCTTGCTCGCGATGCAGACGTCACGGTCTTTGAGTGTAACCGTGTCGACTCTATCGCGAGCAAGCCCGCTCCCACAGGGCTTTCAGGCAACTCTCTATTTGTGAGATTCAACCCATTGAACACACCCAGTACCTACTCTCCCGACCTTGCTGTCCCTCAGGACCGGCGCGTATTCGGCGGTCGAGATCTGTTTTCCCTGTGGTTCTCCCTCGGCATAGGCCTGATGGTGTTGCAGACCGGCGCGTTGCTTGCGCCGGGGCTGGGCCTTTCGGGTTCATTGCTGGCGATTTTTCTCGGCACGCTGGTCGGCGTGTCGTTGTTGGCCTCGGTCGGTGTGATCGGCAGCGACACCGGGCTGTCGTCAATGGCCGCGCTGAAACTCAGCCTCGGCAGCCGCGGCGCCATGCTCCCTGCCGTGCTCAACGTGTTGCAACTGATCGGCTGGGGCTCGTTCGAAATCATTGTGATGCGCGATGCGGCCAGCCTGTTGGGTGCACGGGCCTTCAGTGAAGGCAGCTGGTTGAGCAACCCCTTGATGTGGACGCTGTTTTTCGGCGCCCTGGCCACGCTACTCGCGGTCAGCGGGCCGTTGACCTTTGTGCGCAAGGTCTTGCGCAAATGGGGCATCTGGCTGCTGCTGGCGGCTTGCATCTGGTTGACCTGGAATTTGTTCGCCAAGGCCGACCTGCCCGCATTGTGGGCACAAAAGGGCGATGGCTCACTGCCGTTTGCCGTGGGTTTTGACATTGCCATTGCCATGCCGCTGTCGTGGTTGCCGTTGATTGCGGATTATTCGCGCTTCGGCAAGCGCGCCAACAGTGTGTTTGGCGGTACGGCACTGGGCTTCTTTATTGGTAACTTCTGGCTGATGAGCCTGGGCGTGGCCTACACCCTGGCGTTTGCGCCGAGCGGTGAAGTGAATGCGCTGCTGTTGGCGCTGGCGGGGGCAGGCCTGGGGATTCCACTGCTGCTGATCTTGCTCGACGAGTCCGAAAACGCATTTGCCGATATCCACTCGGCGGCGGTGTCCGGCGGGATGTTGCTGCGTTTGAAAGTCGAGCATCTGGCCTTGGCTATCGGTGTGGTATGCACATTGATTGCCTGCTTTGCGCCGCTGGCGCAGTACCAGAACTTCCTGCTGCTGATTGGCTCGGTGTTCGCGCCATTGTTCGGGGTGGTCCTGGTGGATCATTTTATATTGCGCAAGCGCAGTGCCCGGGTCGCACCGACCCTGCTGCGCTGGACGACCTTGCTGGCATGGTTGGGCGGGGTGGTGACTTATCACCTGCTGGCGAACTTTATGCCTGATGTGGGCGCGACGTTGCCGGCGTTGCTGCTGGCGGGGTTGTTGCAGTGGGTGACAGGGCGCTCAAAAGCGGTTGCATGACTAGGTGGGAGCGGGCTTGCCCGCTCCCACAGGAGATGGGGTGATTACCCGCGGCCCGGGAACCACTCCGGTTTCAGAATCCCGTTCAGGCGCGAGTACGGGATCTTCAGTTCAACATGACCTTCAGAGTACGGCGCAATGCTGTACACGTCGTATTTGAGGACCACGTTGTCCTTGAGTAACGCCACATTAGGGGTTTTCTGGAACGGCCAGTTTTTGACGTATTCCGGGTCGCTGCTGTAATGGCTGTTGATCAACCAGTTGTTGTGGGCCACTTTTGCGGCCCCCCAAAAGGCTTGCTCCTGGCCCGGCAAGAGCATGTCCTGCAAGGTCACTTCTTTCTGCTCTTTGCGCGAGTAGTTGATAAAGCCGCGCCCCGGCATGCCATGAGCGCCGCCGGTGTCCAGGTAGCTGGACAACTCGACAATCACCAGACCGTCATGCTCCTCGCGTACCTTGGCTTGCAAGTAGGTGCTGTTGCGGCTGTCGGCTGTGCGCAGGAAATGCTCACGGTACGCGTTGAGCGATGGCGCCAGTTTGTCGTCGGGCGAGTTTACGGTCATCTTCAACAGGCGGTTTTCGATCAGCGCGTCGAGGTTAGGAGCATCGGCAAAGTGCAGGGTGTCGATATTCACCAGCGGGCAGTCCGGGCCAGTGCAGCCGGATTTGACCTGCTCCGAGGCGTCATTGGTAAACGCCAGCGGCTTTTGTGCCGAAGGTTGAAACACGCTTTGGCAAGCACCCAGGGTCAGGGCGATGCAAGTCATGGAGGCAAACTTTAAAAGCGACATGGTCGTCCTTCATCGTCGAAAGAAAGAGAAAATTATGGTGGTTCGACTGCCAGCATGGGCATCGGTTCGCCACTAAGCTTGATAGAGTCAATTAGAGTTGTTTTGCAGGCGATCCGTCTATCCCCGCGTCATAAAAGAGGCTGCATCCGCAGGCGCAGGCGCGTTAGGATGCGCGATGCCGAGGGCCACCCCGGTGAAATTCGCCAGTAAGGGGTTTGCAATGACTGACATCACCAAGGCCACGCCAAGTGCCGTTGAGATCGTAAAGCGCGAGAACGGTTATCAGGGTTTTTACAAACTGGACCGCGTGCACCTGCGTCACGAACTCTTTGCCGGTGGCATGAGCCGTGAGATCAGTCGTGAAGTGTTTGTGCGCCATGACGCGGTATGTGTATTGCCGTATGACCCCCAGCGCGATGAAGTGGTGCTGATCGAGCAGTTCCGGGTCGGCGCCCTGGGCAAGACCCAAACGCCCTGGTTGATCGAGCTGGTGGCCGGGCTGATCGACAAGGCTGAAGTGCCCGAAGAAGTCGCTCACCGTGAAGGCGAAGAAGAGGCCGGTCTTACGTTCTCGTCACTGTGGCCCATCACTCGCTATTTCCCTTCGCCGGGGGGCAGCACCGAGTTTGTTCACTTGTTTCTGGGGCGTTGCAGCACCTTGGGTGTGGGGGGCTTGCATGGGCTGGAAGAAGAGGCAGAAGATATTCGTGTAACGGTATGGGCGTACGAAGATGCGCTGCAAGCTGTACGTGATGGACGTATTTCCAATGCAGCGAGCATTATTGCCCTGCAATGGCTGGCGCTTAACCGCGCTGAAGTGAGGGGGTTATGGTCGTAAATGGGGTTCGCGATCGTTATCGAGTCGACCTGATCGGTTTGCAGGCTGCCTGCGAGGCCAACTATGCGCGCCTGATGCGTTTGTTGCCTGAAATGCGCGAGCAACCCGGCCCGCGCCGGATTGCCGTGACTCAGGGGGACCAGATGCTGGGCGTGCTGACGCTTGAGGTGATCCTCGATTGCCCATACACCAGCACCCTGCGCATCCGTCAGGAACACAGCTTGCCGTGGTTGCCGGTGCCCGAGTTGCAGGTTCAGGTTTATCACGATGCGCGCATGGCTGAAGTCGTTGCTGCCGAGCACGCCCGGCGCTTTCGCAGCATCTACCCGTACCCCAACATCGCCATGCACCAGCCCGACGAAAAAGCCCAGCTCAATGTGTTTCTGGGTGAGTGGCTCAGCCATTGCCTGGCATGCGGGCATGAATACGCAGAAGTACGCTAGCCTTGAAATCAACACCCCCCGGGAGAGTCATCTTGCCGAATGTATCCACGCTGACCACCGAAGATGCGGTGCTGCTGGTGCAGCTGTCTGACAGCCATTTGTTTGCTGACGCAGACGGTTCCCTGCTCGGCCTCAAGACTGCGCAAAGCCTGCAGCAGGTGATCGATCTGGCTCGCGCCGAACAACCGCACATCGACGGCATTCTGGCCACGGGCGACTTGACCCAGGACGGCAGTGTCGAGGCCTATCAGCACTTTCGCAGGATGACGTCACCGCTGGGCGGCGTTGCCCGCTGGATCCCCGGCAATCATGACCAAGTTGCGCAGATGCGCGAAGCGGCCGTGCAAAGCCGTCTGCTTGAGCCCGTGGTCGATATCGGCAATTGGCGCATTACGTTGCTCAACTCGGCAGTGCCCCATTTCACCCCCGGTTATCTGGAAGACGACCAGTTGCAACTGCTGGCGCAATCCTTGAGCGAAGCCCCCGAACGCCATCACCTGGTGTGCCTGCATCACCACCCGGTCTCGGTGGGTTGCCAATGGCTGGAGCCGATCGGTCTGCGCAATGCCAAGGATTTCTGGTCGGTCATGGACCGTTATCCACAAGCACGGGCAGTGCTCTGGGGGCATGTCCACCAGCCGTTCGATCAGCAACGCAACGGTGTCCGGTTGCTGGCATCGCCCTCGACCTGCATCCAGTTTGCTGTCGCCAGCCCGGACTTCAAGGTCAGCAACGAGGCCCCGGGCTATCGCTGGTTGCGCTTGCAGCCGGATGGCACGCTGCAAACCGGCGTGTCACGCCTGGCTGATTTCTCGTTCGAGCCGGATTACAGCGCCAACAATTACTGAAATATCTTGAAGCGAGTCATTGCCCCTGAGTCAGGCTAAACTGCGCGTCTTTCTTGATGCTGTGTTCAGCTTAATGTGTCTTCGGGGGTCATCGCATGTCGGGTTCCATCTTGTATATCCACGGGTTCAACAGTGCCCCCGAGTCCAAGAAGGCCACACAGTTGATCTCGGTGATGCAGCGCATGGGGCTTGCCGAGCAGCTGCGGGTGCCTGCCTTGCACCACCATCCGCGTGAGGCAATGGCCCAATTGCAGGCCGCAATCAGCCAGCTGGGCCGCCCATTGCTGGTAGGCAGCTCGCTCGGCGGCTACTATGCGACCTGGCTGGCCGAACAACATGGCCTCAAGGCCTTGCTGGTCAACCCGGCCGTCAGCCCGCATCGGATGTTCGACGGTTATCTGGGCACGCAGACCAACCACTACAGCGGCCAAACCTGGGAATTGACCCACGATCACGTTCAAGCCCTGGCCGAACTCGAAGTGGCAGCCCCCCAAGACCCGCAGCGGTATCAGGTGTGGTTGCAAACTGGCGATGAAACCCTGGACTACCGCTACGCTGAAAAGTACTACGCGGCGTGTACATTGCGTATTCAGGCGGGCGGTGACCACAGTTATCAAGGTTTTGCCCAGCAACTGCCTGATCTGTTGAATTTTGCAGGGATTGGCGCCGAACAGTTTCAAACCATCGACTTCGCGGCCCTCTGAGGCACCCGTCGAATGGCCCTTATTTTTCATTTACGACTAACGACGAGACCCTATGGCCACTCCCAGCGCTAGCTCTTATAACGCCGACGCCATCGAAGTCCTCTCGGGCCTCGACCCGGTGCGCAAACGCCCCGGCATGTACACCGACACCAGTCGGCCCAACCACCTGGCCCAGGAAGTCATCGACAACAGTGTCGACGAAGCCCTGGCCGGTCACGCCAAGTCGGTGCAAGTCATCCTGCACGCCGATCACTCGCTGGAAGTCAGCGATGACGGGCGCGGCATGCCTGTGGACATCCACCCTGAAGAGGGCGTGTCAGGTGTCGAGCTGATCCTCACCAAGCTCCACGCGGGTGGCAAGTTCTCCAACAAAAACTATCAGTTCTCCGGCGGCCTGCACGGCGTGGGGATTTCGGTGGTCAACGCGCTGTCGACACTGGTTCGGGTCAAGGTCAAGCGTGACGGCAACGAATACCAGATGACCTTCGCCGATGGCTATAAAGCGACCGATCTGGAAGTCATCGGTACGGTCGGCAAGCGCAACACCGGTACCAGCGTGTACTTCGCGCCGGACCCTAAGTACTTCGACTCGCCCAAGTTTTCGGTCAGCCGCCTCAAGCATGTGCTCAAGGCCAAGGCTGTACTGTGCCCGGGGCTGCTGGTCAGCTTTGAAGACAAAAACACCGGCGAAAAGGTCGAGTGGCATTACGAAGACGGTCTGCGCTCGTACCTGGTTGACGCGGTCAGCGAATTTGAACGCCTGCCCAATGAGCCGTTCTGCGGCAGCCTGGCCGGTAATAAAGAAGCCATCGACTGGGCTTTGCTGTGGCTGCCTGAAGGCGGTGACAGTGTTCAGGAAAGCTACGTCAACCTGATCCCCACGGCTCAAGGCGGTACTCACGTCAACGGTCTGCGTCAGGGCTTGCTCGATGCGATGCGCGAGTTCTGCGAGTTCCGCAGCCTGCTGCCGCGCGGCGTGAAGCTGGCGCCCGAAGACGTGTGGGAGCGCATTGCGTTCGTGCTGTCGATGAAAATGCAGGAGCCGCAGTTCTCGGGGCAGACCAAAGAGCGTCTGTCCTCTCGTGAAGCGGCGGCGTTTGTATCGGGCGTGATCAAGGATTCCTTCAGCCTGTGGCTCAATGCCAACCCCGAGCTGGGCATGCAACTGGCTGAGCTGGCAATCAACAACGCCGGGCGCAGGCTCAAGGCCAGCAAGAAGGTTGAGCGCAAGCGGATTACCCAGGGGCCGGCCTTGCCGGGCAAGCTGGCCGACTGCGCCGGGCAGGACCCGATGCGTTCTGAACTGTTTCTGGTGGAAGGTGACTCCGCAGGCGGCTCGGCCAAGCAGGCACGAGACAAGGAATTCCAGGCGATCCTGCCGTTGCGCGGCAAGATCCTCAACACCTGGGAAGTTGACGGCAGCGAAGTCCTGGCCAGTCAGGAAGTCCATAACATCGCCGTCGCGATCGGTGTCGATCCGGGCGCGGCTGACATGAGCCAATTGCGTTACGGCAAAATCTGCATCCTTGCCGACGCCGACTCCGACGGTCTGCACATCGCCACCTTGCTGTGCGCGTTGTTCGTTCAGCACTTCCGTCCGCTGGTGGACGCCGGTCACGTTTACGTGGCGATGCCGCCGTTGTACCGCATTGACCTGGGCAAGGAGATTTTCTACGCCCTGGACGAAGCCGAGCGTGATGGCATCCTTGACCGACTGGTCGCCGAGAAAAAACGCGGCAAGCCACAGGTCACGCGATTCAAGGGGCTGGGTGAGATGAACCCGCCGCAACTGCGTGAAACCACGATGGACCCAAACACCCGTCGCTTGGTGCAACTGACCCTTGAAGACTTCGCCGCCACGTCAGAGATGATGGACATGCTGCTGGCCAAGAAACGCGCCGGTGATCGCAAGACCTGGCTTGAATCCAAAGGCAACCTGGCGCAGGTGCTGACCTGATGCGCAGTGCCTTGCTGGGGCTGCTCTGGTTGGGTGCTGCGCCAGTAATGGCCACTACCTGGCCAGAGTTGGTCATGCAGTCGGAGCATCCGGTGGAAGGCATGCGAGGTGGCAACCTGTCTGGCCTGGCCCTGTGTTCGGGCGAGTTGTGGGCGGTATCCGATCGTGATGACGATCAGATTTATCGTCTTGACCAGCGCTACCCCGAATGGAGCGCCGAGGCCCTGAACATCGATGTTCCGCCGCCGCCCGAAAGCGGTTTGCCGTGGGGTGTACGCATGATGGGTAAAGCCATCAGCCCGTTGCGCGGCGGCAATCTGGATTTTGAAGGCATCAGCTGCGACGACGCGGGCAACCGTTATGTGGTCAGTGAAGCCCATGCGGCGGTGTTGCAAGTTCCGCCGGCAGGCCAGCCGGTTTGGCTCAAGATCGACCCTTCGCTGGTCCGTCAGGCCCGGGCCAGCGGCATGCTGCTGCATTTCAATGCGCTGTTTGAAGGTATCGCCGTCAACCCGCAGGGCAACCAGATCTGGCTGGCGGCCGAGCGCGAGCGCCGCGGCTTGCTGACGATCCGCAAAAAGCAGAGTGTGTGGGACTGCGAAAACGGTTGCGTCTTGATGAGTGAAGGGGGCCTTGAGCAGGCGCCGCCACAACTCAAGGCCAAGGCGCAGCAAAAGGATTTTGCCGACCTGGCGCTGTTCGAAGGCAAGCTGTTCACCCTTGAACGCATGGCCTACCGCATTTGTCGTCGCACCCTGGACACAGGTGAAATCGAACGCTGCTGGTCGTTTGCCAACGATTCATTGACCGACAACCGGCTATACAACAGTGGCTATGGCAATACCGAAGCCTTGAGCCTGGATGCCCAAGGTGCCTGGATCGGCGTCGATAACGGCAACCATGTACGCGCCGATGGCGAAAAACGCCCCATTGTCTGGCGCTTTGCTGCCCCGCAAGGTGGCTGGAGTGCCAAGTCATGAGCGAGCAAGCGCCGGGTAAAGGTGTGGGTCGGGTCTTTATGATTCTGGCCTGGTGCGCCGGTTTGTATCTGGCTGCGCAGTTTTTCGGGCGCTGGGAACAGCGTCAGGAAAACCCCAACACCGAAGTCTCCTCGCAACAGGGCGAGGGTTATATCGAAGTCAAACTGCTCGGCAACGCCCAGGGTCATTTTGTTGCCAGCGGCCGGATCAACAACGTGCCGGTGGAATTTTTACTCGATACCGGCGCCACCGATGTGGCGGTGCCGGTGGAGCTGGCCAGGCAACTGGCATTGCCCAAAGGTGTCCCGGTGACGCTGAACACTGCCAATGGTCGCACTCAGGGCTATCAGACCCGCATCGACCGCCTGCAACTGGGCGCCATTGTGCTGCGCGACGTGCGTGCAGTGGCTGCTCCAGGGCTTGAAGGCGAGCAAGTGCTGCTGGGCATGAGTGCGCTGAAAAAACTTGAATTTACCCAGCGCGGCGGCACCATGCTGCTGCGCCAGACAACGAATTGAATGAGGTCCGCATGAGCGACTCCCTTGATCTCAGCCTGGACGGCGTAGAACGCCGGTCACTGGCCGACTTCACCGAACAGGCCTACCTCAACTACTCCATGTACGTAATCATGGACCGGGCCTTGCCGCACATCGGCGACGGCCTCAAGCCCGTACAGCGGCGCATTGTGTACGCCATGAGCGAGTTGGGCCTGGACGCTGATTCCAAGCACAAGAAATCGGCGCGTACCGTCGGTGACGTACTCGGCAAGTTCCACCCCCACGGCGACTCGGCGTGCTACGAAGCGATGGTGCTGATGGCGCAGCCGTTTAGCTACCGCTACACCCTGGTCGACGGCCAGGGCAACTGGGGTGCGCCGGACGATCCCAAGTCGTTCGCGGCCATGCGTTATACCGAAGCGCGCTTGTCCCGTTATTCCGAAGTGCTGCTCAGCGAACTGGGCCAGGGCACGGCGGACTGGGTGCCCAACTTTGACGGGACCCTCGACGAACCTGCGGTTTTGCCTGCGCGCTTGCCCAATATTCTGCTCAATGGCACCACCGGCATTGCCGTGGGCATGGCCACTGACGTGCCGCCGCACAACCTGCGTGAAGTTGCCAGCGCGTGCGTGCGTTTGCTCGATGAGCCCAAGGCCACGGTCGAGCAGCTGTGCGAACACATCCAGGGCCCGGACTACCCGACCGAAGCTGAAATCATCACCCCCCGTGCCGACCTGCTGAAGATCTATCAGACCGGCCGTGGTTCGGTGCGCATGCGTGCCGTGTATCACATCGAAGACGGCGACATTGTGGTCACTGCGCTGCCCCATCAGGTATCCGGCGCCAAAGTACTGGAGCAGATCGCGGCCCTGATGCAGGCCAAGCCGACCAAGCTGGCAATGGTCACCGACCTGCGCGACGAGTCCGACCACGAAAACCCGTGCCGTATCGTGATCATTCCGCGCAATAACAAAGTCGATCTCGACGAGCTGATGCAGCACTTGTTCGCCGTGACCGAGCTTGAGTCCACGTTCCGGGTCAACATCAACATCATTGGTCTGGACGGCAAGCCGCAACTGAAAAACCTGCGCGCCTTGCTGGTGGAATGGCTGGAATTCCGGGTCAATGTCGTACGCCGTCGCTTGCAGTTCCGCCTCGATAAAGTCGAGCGCCGCCTGCATCTGTTGGACGGATTGCTCACCGCCTACTTGAACCTCGATGAAGTGATTCACATCATCCGCACCGAGGAGCATCCCAAGGCCGAGCTGATTGCGCGCTTTGCCCTGAGCGAAATCCAGGCTGACTACATCCTCGACACGCGTCTGCGCCAATTGGCCCGCCTTGAAGAGATGAAGCTGCGCACCGAACAGGATGCGTTGCGCAAAGAGCAAGCCAAGCTGAAAACCTTGCTGGGCAGCGAAACCAAGCTGAAAAAGCTGGTGCGTACCGAGTTGCTGGCCGATGCCGAAACCTATGGCGACGACCGTCGTTCGCCGATTGTGTCCCGTGCTGAAGCCAAGGCCCTGTCTGAAAACGAGCTGGTCCCGACTGAAGCCGTCACAGTTGTACTGTCGGAAAAAGGCTGGGTTCGTTGCGGCAAAGGCCATGACCTTGACGCTACCGGCCTGTCCTACAAGGCAGGGGATGGCTACAAGACAGCGGCCTCCGGACGCTCCAACCAGTTCGCGGTGTTTATCGACTCGACCGGGCGCAGTTACTCTGAGCCTGCTCACAAACTGCCCAATGCCCGTGGCCAGGGCGAGCCGTTGACCGGGCGCCTGACCCCGCCGCCGGGTGCGACGTTCGAGTGCGTGCTGTTGCCTGAAGACGATGCGCTGTACGTCATCGCGTCCGACGCCGGTTACGGTTTTGTGGTCAAGGGTGAAGACCTGCAAGCCAAGAACAAGGCCGGTAAAGCGCTGCTCAGCCTGCCTAAAGGGGCGCAAGTCATGCAGCCACGACCTGTGGCAGATCGCGAGCACAACTGGCTGGCGGCCGTGACCACGGAAGGTCGTCTGCTGATTTTCAAAGTCAGCGACTTGCCGCAACTGGGCAAAGGCAAAGGCAACAAGATCATCGGTATTCCCGGTGAGCGCGTGGCCAGTCGTGAAGAGTACGTGACCGACCTCGCCGTGCTGCCAGACAACGCCACGCTGGTATTGCAGGCCGGCAAGCGCACACTGTCACTCAAGGCTGACGACCTGGAGCACTACAAAGGCGAGCGCGGCCGTCGTGGCAATAAGCTGCCCCGTGGTTTCCAGCGTGTGGATGCCTTGTTGGTAGAAACGCCCAATTAAGGCTGTTTAGCGCCCCCGATCTGGGTTTTTACGCGCAGATCGGCGCGACAACGCTGGAGTCAGGTCCAATATTCGCGGATGATATGCCGCGTTTGCTGCACGGCTTATGGCAATGTGCTTTGCAAACCTTTCGAGAATCACACTGTGGCTGGCCCTATGGCGGCCACCTGGATGGAATGATGAACGTTCTACGCCTTCCTTTAATTGCGTTGCTGACCGGTGTGCTGGGTCTGGCGGGGTGCACCACGCACCAGCCAGCGGCCTTGTACCAACTGGACAGCGGCGCCCCAGGCCAGCCCGCGCAAAGCGCAGGCATGGCCGTGGTACTTGGCCCCATCAGCGTGGCCGATTACCTGCAGCGTGAAACCCTGCTGCAACGTCAGCCCGATGGCAGTCTGAGTGCGGCCACTGATGGTCGATGGGCTGGCAGCTTGTCTTCGGATATCGATCAACTTCTGGTACGTCAATTGGCGTGGCGCCTGGACAGCCAGCGGGTTGTCCTGGCACCGGCTACGGCGGGCTTCAGCCCGGATGTGCAGGTGCTGTTGTCGATCACTCGCCTGGACTCGGGCAAGAACCTGCCTGCGGTGCTGGATGCACAATGGCGTTTGATCGACCGTCGCGGTCAGGTGCGTGACAACCGCATTGTTCACCTGGAGCAGCCGCACGGGGGCAGCACGGCGGATCAGGTCAAGGCTCAAGGTCAGTTGTTGCAACAGCTGAGCGAGCAATTGGCCGTGGCGCTCAAGCCACTGGCCAACCAGCCGCCGCTGGTTGAGATGCGCAAGCCCGAGACCAAGGCTGCACCGAAGCAGGGTGCGGAGAAGCCTCGAATTCCGATGGCTTCACCGATCCGTACGGATATGGAAGTGTTTCGCTTCTGAGGCCGTAACCCGAAACAAAAAATCCCGCACATGTGCGGGATTTTTTTTTGCCTCTACGGGAGTAAGCCGTCAGCCACGATTCTCATGCATCCGCGCCAGTTGGCGCTCAAGCATGGATGGATAAGGCTCCATCAGGCGCTCGACGCAGCAGGCACCTTCAGGGCTGGCAATCGGGCGGATACGGGCGCGCTGACGGATCAGCGGATCGTCGCTGATCTTGCGCTCCACCAACAGCAAGTTGCGGCTGTGTTGCGACAGCGCCAGGGCGTCCTGTGCGACTTCAGTCAGCAGCAAATCAATCTGGCTCATGCCGTTCAGTCCTTCGCCCAGCACCAGACCCAGTTGCAATTGCAGGGTGATGCCGCTGTCCGCGACTTCGATCTGCAAGGCGTGCCCCAGGGCCCGCAGCAGTTCGCCGCAGCAAATGGCGTTGGTCAGGTAATCGTCGCCGCTGTCTTCGCTATGGAACAGCATCAGCGTGCTGCCATCGTTGAGCGTATGCAGCTCGCTTTGATACAGCGAAGCTGCCTGGTTCAGGCAATCGCGATAGCGCTCCAGCAGTTCCATCAGGCGTGCGCGGGGCAGGCGACGCAGTTGTTCCTGTGCTCCCAGCTGCACCGCCAGTACGGCGCTTGGCTGTGGCGCAGCGGATACGACCTGCTTTGGTTTGGCCAGCGCAATCGGCGCAGCTGTGGCTGTGCTGGTGTCGCGCAAGTCAGCGAACGGGTCTTCGTCGTCGTTTTCGTCTTCTGCGGTGCTGACCAACTGCCGGGGAGCGGCCTTGGGAGCAGGCGCAGCAGGCGCTTCATCGAACGTCGGATCGCTCAGGTTGCGCACTTCGAAGGTTGGCTCGTTGTCTTCGGCTTCTTCGTAGTCGCTGTCGTCGTAGTCTTCTTCCGGTTCTGGCTCGGGTTCCGGCTCTGGCGCCGCAGGGGCGAGGCGGCTGTGAAGCTGGCGGGCCAGATCACCGATTTCATCCTGGCGCTGAATGGCCGGGGTGTAAGGATCGGGCTCGCGCAACCATACCCGCAATTGCAGCAGCGGCGTGGTGATGTGGCGTCCCAGTCGCAAGCTCAAGGCCAGGGCCAGGGCGAGCAGAATGGCGCTCAAAATGCCCATGCTCTGCAGGCTGATGGTCATCGGCTGCTCAAACTGGTGCATGTCCAGGCTGATGCGCAGATGCCCGGCGGTCACATCCTGAAAGGTGATCTTGGTCTGATACACGCCTTCGGTTTCGCCCAGCAAGCCGTTTTTGGGGCGCTGGCCGGCTTCGGCGAGGATGCGGTTATCGACGCTGTAGATAGCCGCGTGGGCCACCAGCGGGTTTTTGGTCAGGTTGTTGAGCAGCACGTTGAGACTGAGGATGTCATTGGACACCAGCAGCTCGGTCGCCGAGGTGGCGGTTTGTGTGGTCAGGCTCTGGCCCAGGGCATCTGCCTGCTCGTGCATGGCCTGCTTGAATTGCAGTCCCATCACCACGGCATAAATGACCAGCGCCAGGGCGACCAGAATCACGTTATGGCTGGCGATACGCAGAGCAATCGGAACGCGGCGATCACGCAGGGCCCGGAAGATCAACAGGAAGAAATTATCGGTTTTGACAGGCAATGGCCGGTTCACTGAGCGCGGCTCTTAGTCCGTTAAGTTGGTGCGCAGTATAGCGAGCAGCCTGAAGGCGGCAAAGCCTTGGCGGTGCCCGATGGTCACTGAAAGTGGGTAGAATGCGTTTTTTTTAGCGAATGGGGGTGTGCCTTGCGCGAAATCGTCCTGATAAACATCACAGGTGAGGACCGTCCGGGTCTCACTGCGGCCATTACCGGTGTATTGGCCAGCAATGGTGTGAATATTCTCGACATCGGTCAGGCCGCCATCCATGGCGTTTTGTCGTTGGGTTTTCTGGTGGAAATTCCACAAGCAGAGCTGGTGTCGGCGGTGCTCAAAGACCTGCAGCCATTGATCGCCCAAGAGGGGCTGCAACTGCGTTTTGACCCGATCAGCGAAGAGCATTATCAGCGCTGGGTCAATGAGCAAAGCCAGACCCGTCATGTGGTGACGCTGATGAGCCGCCAGGTGACTGCCCATGAGTTGCAGCGCGTGACATCGGTGATCAGCCAGCACGGTTTGAACATCGAACAGACTGATCGCTTGTCTGGCCGTGTACCGCTGGACGCCCCGACGCAGTTGAGCAAAAGTTGCATCGAATTGCGTGTGTGCGGCGAGCCTGCGGATATTGACGCGCTACGTGCCGATTTCTTCAACCTGGCCCAAGAGCTGGGTGTAGATATCGCGCTTCAGGAAGACACCCTGTTCCGCCGCAATCGCCGTCTGGCGGTGTTCGACATGGACTCGACCCTGATCGAAGCCGAAGTGATCGACGAGTTGGCCAAGGCTGCGGGCGTGGGTGACCAGGTGGCTGCAATCACTGAACGCGCCATGGCCGGTGAGCTGGACTTCAAGGCCAGCTTCAAGGAGCGCATGGCGCTGCTCAAAGGTCTGGATGTGGGCGTGCTGGATGCCATCGGTGCCTCGCTGCGCCTGACCGAAGGCGCCGAAGTGCTGTTCGCGGAACTCAAGCGCTTGGGCTACAAGACCGCCATCCTGTCGGGCGGCTTCACGTATTTTGCCAAGCAGGTGCAGGCGAAGCTGGGCATCGACTATGTGTTCGCCAACGAGCTGGAAGTGGTGGATGGCAAGGTGACCGGTGTTGCGGTTGAGCCGATTGTCGACGCACAGCGCAAGGCGGACTTGCTGCGTGAGCTGGCGCAAAAGGAAGGCTTGAGCCTGGAGCAGACCATTGCGGTCGGTGATGGTGCCAACGACTTGCCGATGCTGGCAATTGCCGGGCTGGGTGTGGCATTCCGCGCCAAGCCACTGGTTAAAAAATCGGCCAGACATGCCATTTCGACTCTGGGCCTGGATGGTGTGCTGTACCTGCTGGGCCAGCGCGACCGTAACAGCCAGGGCTAAAACGAACGGTGGGAGCGGGCTTGCTCGCGATAGCAGCACCTCGGTAAATCAGATTCACCGAGTTGATGGCATCGCGAGCAAGCCCGCTCCCACAGGGTCAGGCGTCGGGTTTATTCGGCGTGAGCCGGTGCGCCAATGCCTTGCCCCATCATCACCGGCGTTCCCGCCGCCAGGCCTTCAGCCCACTTCACTTGATCGGCACCGAACAGCACGATTGCAGTCGAACCCAGTTTGAAGCGACCCAGCTCGGCACCTTTTTCCAGGTGGATCGGCGCACGTGCAGCTTCGTCGTAGCGGAAGGTTTTCAGCTCGCGTTTAGGCGGCGTGACCAGGCCGGCAAATACGGTTTCAATCGACGCCACGATCATGGCGCCCACCAAAATCACGGCCATCGGGCCGCGTTCGGTATCAAAGATGCACACGGCACGCTCGTTGCGGGCAAACAGCTCCGGCACGTTTTCGGCGGTAGTCTGGTTAACCGAGAACAGGCGGCCCGGCACGTAGATCATCTCGCGCAAGGTGCCTGCCAACGGCATGTGTACGCGGTGGTAATCCTTTGGCGACAGGTAGATGGTGGCAAAGTCGCCGCCCATGAACTGAGCTGCCACAGCGGCATCGCCACCCACCAGTTCCAGCACGCTGTAGCTGTGGCCTTTGGCCTGGAACACGCGACCATGTTCAATCGGGCCCAGTTGGCTGACAGCGCCATCGGCAGGGCTCAACACGGCGCCCGGAGTTTGATCCAGCGGGCGGGCGCCGTCTTTCAGGGCGCGGGTGAAGAAGGCATTGAAGTGCTCGTAGGCGGTAACGTCCTCAACCAGTGCCTGAGACATGTCCACTTGGTAACGCTTGGCGAACCAGGTTGTGAATGCATTCTTGAACCAGCGCACGCGGCACTCGGCAATGCAGCCGGCCAGGCGTGACAGCAGGTGATGCGGCAACAGGTACTGACTGAGGAGGAACAAACGCGTTTTCATTCAAGGTCCTTAATTTTTTACAGGCAGCTCGACAGGGGTATCGGGATGGTTGCCCCATTCGCCCCAAGAGCCGGCGTAGCCTTTGACACGCGGATAACCGAGCGATTTGGCAACGAGATAAGTAAAGCCAGAACGGTGGTGAGTCTGGCAGTGGGTAATCACTTCTTTGTCTGGCGTGATGCCCAGATCCTTGAGGATCTGCGCCATGTCAGTGCGGATACGCAGGTTGCGGGTTTTATCCATGCCTGCGGTCCATTCAAAATTCTTCGCGCCGGGGATATGCCCACCCTTGGCGGCGAGTACTTTTTCGCCCGTGTATTCGGCTTCGCTGCGGGCATCCCAGATCGCCAGATCCGCGGCGCCCAAACGGCTTTGCAGGTACTCGCGGGTTGCGGTGGGTTCATCGTGGAGGGTCAGGGCCACCGGGCCACCGGCTGCAGCGGGTACATCCTGGCTGACGGCGTAACCGTCACCTGTCCATGCGTGAATGCCGCCATCCAGATAGTGATAAGCCTTGTGTCCGATCACATCCAGCAGCCAGATAAAGCGCCCGGCCCAGCCGCCGCCTTCGTCGTCATACACCACGTAGACCGCATCGGGGTTGTGCCCCAACTCGCCGAACAACGCTTCGAGCGCCGCCTGGGTCGGCAGCAGACCGGGCGCCGGTGGCAGCCCCAGTTGCGTGCGCTTCGGGTCGACGAAGCGAGCCCCCGGAATATGCCCGGCTTCGTAACGCGCGACGCTGGTCAAGTCGACCACGATCAGTTCGGGAGCGTTGAGCCGGGCGAACAGGTCACTTGGTTCAATCACTAACGGCAAGCCAGAGAAGCCAGGCATGTGAAGCCTCCAGAGCAAAAAAGGGGGGATTGTAGCGCTAGCGCCCGCGACTACTAAAGCTATTCAGGGCTTTCTCGATGCATTGGGCCGTTTTGCCGAATGCCTGCACGCTGGTTTCCGAAAAGGGGCCGCCGCCCTGGTCTGCCAGTACCAGCATGACCACGCGGCCGTTGTTGCTCAGGGAGCGTAACAGTAGATGCTCGCCAGGGAACAGGCTGCGCAGGCTGTAGGGTAAAACCGCGGATATGACGCCATTGTTCTCGGGTGTCAGGCGTACCTGAGCCGGTTGCGCCATCAAGCGCTGGAGTGCGGTGCTCTCGTTGATGGCGATGTTCAGGTCGAAGGCTGTCTTTGCCAGTCCGGCTATCTGATTCACGCTCAGAGCGGTTGAGGTCTTGTCGGGTGTCAGCAGCATCACTCGGCGCATGCCGCACGCCAGCAGGGCTTCGCGGGCGCAAGTGGTCAGGTGCACCGGGTTGCTGAATGCGCTGGGTTGCTCGAGCAATTGCCCGCAATGTCTGCGCCACGCCGCCAGCGCCTCGGCCGAGGGGGGCGGCGCGGCCAGCGAGCTGTGGCGGGTGCGGCGTGCATCCCATGGCCAGAGCAGCGCCTGGGCCGGGTGCCAGAGTTCTGGCATCGAGTGATAGCGCCCGCTGTTTACCGCGTGCTGGTGCACTTGCTGTTGTATGTCATCCAGCGGCATTTGCAGGTACAGGCTGGTGACGTACTGCCAGCGCAAGTTGTGCGGCGTGTCCCATGCCTGTTGCGCTGAAAGCGCCAGGCAGTTGGCCAGCAGCACGCTGTTGGCGGGCTGGTTGAACCAGCGGCGCAGCTCGGGATCGGCGTCCAGGTGCTGTTGCTGGCGCAGCGGATGATGAGTGTCGCGGGCAATGTGCAGCACCTTGACCAGCGTGCGGCGCTCGTCGGTGATGACCGTATAGCCCTGCATCACCCAGGCGGGCAATCGCCAGAGTTCGGCCAGCGTGCGGCAGATATCAAACAGCGGAACACCAAACAGCTCCAGCTCGACCTTTTTGGCACATTCCCCTTGCTCGATCACCCGTCGCTCCCAGGCTTCAAGCAGCAGCGGGTGAGTGAGCGCCAACGCCCATAACGGCGACAGAAACAGCAGGCTGCTCCAGTAGATTTCTTGCCAGAGGCGCGCCAGGCGATTGCCGAACAGCCCGATAGCTTGTTGTGCGGCGTGCTGGCTGATGAGCTGGATTTGTCGATAGGCCATCGGGATGTCTTCGATCGCCAGTGCGGGTACGCGTTCGAGCAACACTTGGGTGCGCTTGAGGCCCAGGCGGTTGATGGCCACTTCAAGGCTTTCGGCAGGCTCGCTCAGGCTGCTCTGGACGTGTTGGTTGGCCTCGCGGATCAGCCTGAGTGCCAGCGCCGGGCTGTCCTGCATGACCTCGGCAATTTCGCGCAATGAGCGGCGACTGTCGTTGATCGTCTTGAATACGCGCTCATGGCTGTTTTGCGGGATCGGCAAATCAACAGCGTCCAGGAGTGATACCCAGGCATCCAGAGTAGTGGGTGTTGATGTCGGTGCGCAGGTTTCGTTGGCCATTAGGGGAACGCGATCATCATCGATTGTGGAGGTCGAATGGATTTTCGGCTTTGCCGGCTATAGTCTGGCGCAGATTCGCCGATAAGGAGAAGAAGAGTTTTAGCTTCGCTGGAATATGACCTTGAACCCGACTCAGTAAGTACTTTTTATCTATGGCTAAAATTATCGGCATCATTGTCGTGTTCGCGAGTGTGCTTGGCGGATACGTGCTTTCCCACGGCAAAATCGGTGCGCTGATTCAGCCGTTCGAGGTTTTGATCATCGGCGGGGCGGCCTTTGGCGCGTTCCTGCAAGCCAACCCCGGCTACATGACCATGCACGTGATCAAAAAATCACTCAGCATGTTTGGATCACGCTTCTCCCACGCTTTTTATCTGGAAGTGCTGGGGCTGGTTTACGAGATTCTTAATAAAAGTCGCCGCGAAGGCATGATGGCCATCGAAAGCGATATTGAAGACGCGGCCGCCAGCCCGATCTTCTCCAAGTACCCCACGGTCCTCAAGGATGAACGCATGACGGCGTTTATCTGCGATTACCTGCGCATCATGTCGTCGGGCAACATGGCGCCCCACGAGCTCGAAGGGCTGTTTGACATGGAGCTTTTCAACCTCAAGGAAGAGCTTGAGCATCCTTCCCATGCCGTGACCGGGATCGCCGACGGCATGCCCGGTTTCGGCATTGTGGCGGCGGTGCTGGGTATTGTCGTGACGATGGCCTCGCTGGGTGAGGGCGATCAGGCCGCCATCGGCATGCACGTTGGTGCCGCGCTGGTGGGGACGTTCTTCGGTATTTTGGCTGCCTATGGCTTCTTCGGTCCGCTGGCGACGTCCCTGGCCCACGATGCCAAGGAAGAAATCAACGTTTACGAGTCGATCAAGGCTTCCCTGGTGGCCTCGGCCTCGGGCATGCCGCCGTCGCTTGCCGTCGAGTTCGGTCGCAAAGTGCTGTACCCCAAGCATCGACCGAGCTTTTCCGAGCTTGAACAAGTGGTTCGCGGTCGCTGATTTATGGAAAACAACCAGCCCATCATCATCAAGCGCGTAAAGCGCTACGCCGCAGGCCATCACGGTGGCGCCTGGAAAATTGCCTTTGCTGACTTCGCCACGGCGATGATGGCGTTCTTTTTGGTGATGTGGCTGATGACGGCCGCCACGCCAGAGCAAAAGATCGCCATTGGCGGTTATTTCAAAGACCCGATCGGTTTCAGCGAAAGCGGCACACCGTACATCATCGATCTGGGCGGCACGCCCGCGCTGGCGCCGGACAATACCCTCAATCCCGAAGAGAAACTGCAGCCTCAGCCCGACAAGATCAAAGTCGATGCCGATCAGGTTGAGAACATGGCGGAGCAGGTCGAGAAAGAACGTCTCGAACTGCTGCTTCAGGAGTTGCAGAACAAGGTCGAAGAAAACCCGCAACTGCGTAAATTCAAGGATCAGTTGCTGTTTGAAATCACTCCGGACGGTTTGCGGATCCAGATCATGGACGCCGAAAACCGCCCGATGTTTGATGTGGGTAGCGCGCGGCTAAAGCCTTACTTCGAAGATATTCTGCTGGCCATGGCCGACACCATCAAAGCGGTGCCGAACAAAGTCAGCATCAGCGGCCACACCGATGCCATGCCCTATGCGGGAGGTGGCGATTACGGCAACTGGGAATTGTCGGTCAACCGTGCCAATGCGGCCCGGCGTGCCCTGGTGGCGGGTAGCTACCCTGATGCGCAGATTGCGCGGGTGGTGGGGTATGCGTCGTCAGTGCTGTTCGACAAGGCCAACCCCTATAACCCGATCAACCGTCGAATTGACATCGTGGTGCTGACCAAAAAGGCCCAGCAGGCGATTGAAGGTGAGCAGGGCGTGGAGCCGGTTAAGGCCCAGGAGTTGCCCAAGGCTGCGATCGATCCGATCCAGTTGCCCGCCGACAAACAGCCGCTGCCGATGCATGAAGAGCGCCAGAAGCTGAATCTGTTTGACGACAAGGCACCGTAAAAACGGTGGGAGCGGGCTTGCTCGCGATGCAAGCGACTCGGAACACCTGATTCACCGAGGCGATGCAATCGCGAGCAAGCCCGCTCCCACGGAAGTTGATAGGGGGCTTAGTAGCTCGACTCGGGCAAGCTGGCAATGATCGAGCGATAGCTGTTCATGCGCTGCTGTTGAACGCGGCCATCTTCCAGGGCCATCAACAATGCACAGCCTGGCTCGCGGTCGTGTTTGCAGTCGCGGAAGCGGCAGGTGCCGATCAAGTCGTTGAACTCGATAAAGCCCGCCTCGACATCGGCCCGGCTCACGTGGCCCAGGCCGAACTCGCGGATACCCGGTGAGTCGATCAACTCGCCGCCACCCGGGAAGTGGAACAACCGCGCCGTGGTAGTGGTGTGCGTGCCCTGGCCCGAGACTTCCGACAGCGGCCCGACCCGCAGGTTGACCTCTGGCAGCAGGCTGTTGACCAAGGACGACTTGCCCACGCCCGACTGACCCACAAACACGCTGATATGGCCGTCCAGTTGCGCTTGCAGCTGCTGCATACCATCACCGTGATGCGCCGACACTTCCAGCACCGGATAACCCAGCTGGCGATAAACCCCCAGCAACGCATTGAGCGCCGGTGAGTTTTGATCGTCGATCAAGTCAGCCTTGTTGAGCAGCAGCAACGGACGAATCCCCGCGTGCTCGGCAGCGACCAGGTAACGGTCGATGAGGTTGGCATGGGGCTCGGGCATGGGCGCGAACACAATCACGATCATGTCGACGTTGGCAGCGACCGGCTTGAGCTGGCCACGGCTGTCCGGGCGGCACAGTTCGGTTTTACGCGGCAGTTGGGCGACGATAACGCCGATGCCCTGGTTGCCGGCGCGCCATACAACCGTGTCGCCGGTCACCAGTGCGGGCAGGTTTGCGCGCAGGTGGCAGCGGAACATCTGGCCGTTAAGCTCGCCTTCCTGGGCTTCGACTTCGACCTGCACACCAAAGTGCGCGATCACCAGGCCGAGTTGCTCGGGGCCTAAATCGCCGCCCTCAAGCGCTTCGACGGCACTGGATTCGCGTTTGGCGGCGCGGGCAGCGCGCTCGCCCTGGATCTTTTCGATGCGCCAATTCTGACGACGATTGAGCTGGCGTTTGGCCATGGGTGTTCCGTGTTGATAAAACGATAAGAAGGGTAAAACGCAGGCGAGTTTAGCACGAGGGCTGCACGCCTAAGCTAAACTGCGCAACCAAGCACTGGAGGCCATTATGCAAAACGCGCAGAACCTGATCTGGATCGACCTGGAAATGACCGGTCTGGACCCTGACAACGACGTCATTATCGAAATGGCCACCATCGTTACCGACAGCAACCTCAATACCCTGGCTGAAGGCCCGGTCATCGCCATCCACCACAGCGATGAAGTGCTGGCCCGCATGGACGAATGGAACACCCGCACCCACGGTGGCAGTGGCCTGACCCAGCGCGTAAAAGACAGCACCACCACCATGGCCGAAGCCGAGGCGCAAACCATCGCGTTTCTTGAGCAGTGGGTACCCAAAGGCAAGTCGCCGATCTGCGGCAACAGCATCTGTCAGGATCGTCGTTTCCTGTACACCCACATGAAAGCGCTTGAAAGCTACTTCCACTACCGCAACCTGGACGTTTCTACGCTCAAGGAACTGGTCGCGCGCTGGGCGCCTGAAGTGCGCGACAGCCTGGTGAAGAAAGGCACGCACCTTGCGCTGGACGACATTCGCGAGTCGATCGCCGAACTGCAGCACTACCGCAAGCATTTCATCAAGTTCTAAGTTGCCGTTGATCCCCCTGTGGGAGCGGGCTTGCTCGCGATACAAGCGACTCGGTAGCAGCGAAGCCATCGCGAGCAAGCCCGCTCCCACAAAGAACAGTATTTGCTGCCCCCTTTTGGTGCCAATGCCAACTGAGAGTAGACTGCGCGCCTTCTTGCAAGGATCGCTGCCATGTTGCTGATGCTCTATTTAGTTGCCATTACTGCCGAAGCCATGACCGGGGCGCTGTCTGCCGGGCGTCGGGGCATGGATTGGTTCGGCGTGGTGCTGATTGCCTGTGTCACGGCGCTAGGCGGCGGCTCGGTGCGCGACGTACTGTTGGGGCATTACCCGCTGACCTGGGTCAAGCACCCGGAATACCTGGTCTTGACTACCTTTGCCGCGCTGGTGACGATCTTTATCGCGCCACTGATGCGCCATTTGCGCTCGCTGTTTTTGGTGCTCGATGCCCTGGGGCTGGTAGCGTTTACCCTGATTGGCTGCATGACTGCGCTGGAAATGGGCCAAGGCATGCTGGTGGCCTCGGTGAGCGGGGTCATTACCGGGGTATTTGGCGGCATCCTGCGGGACATCTTCTGCAACGACATCCCGCTGATCTTCCGTCGCGAGTTGTACGCCAGCGTATCGTTTGCCGCAGCCTGGTGTTTCTTGCTGTGTACCTGGCTCGAAATGCCCAACGAGCAGGCTATTTTCGTGACCTTGTTCGGCGGGCTACTGCTGCGTTTGTTGGCGATCCGCTTTAACTGGGAAATGCCCAAGTTCGTTTACAACGACGAGCATTAAGCAATTGCGGGAGTGGTCACGCGCGCTTGGCGTGTTGTGCCAGCGCCCACTCCACATGTTCCTGCACCAGCTCGGACGGGTAGTCGCGCCGCGCCTTCAAGGCTTCGAGCACCGGGATCGTCGACGGCGCATTGCCCAGCCCCACTGCCAGATTGCGCAGCCAGCGCTCGTACCCTGCCCGGCGTAGAGGGGAGCCCTCGGTGCTGCTCAGGAACGTGTCTTCATCCCACATGAACAGCTCGGCCAGCCCGGCGTTGTCCAGGTTGTGCCTTGGCTTGAAGTCGCCTTCTGCCGTAGTGCGGGCAAAACGGTTCCACGGACAGACAATCTGGCAATCATCACAACCGAACACCCGGTTGCCGATCATTGAGCGCAGCTCTTCGGGGATCGCGGTTTTCAGCTCGATGGTCAAGTACGAGATGCACTTGCGCGCATCTAGTACATAGGGACCGACAAAGGCATTGGTGGGGCAAATGTCCAGGCAGGCAGTGCAGCGTCCGCAGTGCTCGGTCTCGTGGGGAGGATCGACCGGCAGCGGCAAGTCGACAAACAACTCGCTCAGGAAGAAATAGCTGCCCGCCTTGCGATTGAGCACCAAAGTGTTTTTGCCGATCCAGCCCAGGCCAGCCTGCTGCGCGATGGCTTTTTCCAGGACCGGGGCGCTGTCGACAAAGGCGCGAAAGCCAAACGGGCCGATGTCCTTCTGGATGCGGTCGGCCAGTTGCTGCACGCGCTTGCGGATCAGCTTGTGGTAATCGCGACCCAGGGCGTAGCGCGACACGTAGGCTTTTTCAGGCTGGGCCAGCAGCTGCGCCATGTGGGTGTCGCCGGGCAGGTAGTCCATGCGCAGGGACACCACGCGCAATGTGCCGGGGACCAGTTCTTCGGGATGCGAACGCTTGCTGCCGTGGGCAGCCATGTAGTCCATGTCGCCGTGGTAGCCAGCGTCGAGCCAGCGTTGCAGATGGTGTTCGTGTTCTCCAAGGTCGAGGCCGGCAATGGCGACTTGTTGAAAGCCCAGCTCGCGGCCCCATTCCTTGATGGACTGAGCGAGAGCGGGGAGGTCGGCAGTAATAGCAGGCATGAGGCAAGAGAAACCGGAGCTGAGATGCGTATAATTCTGCCAGACATCGGAGCCCGACACGTATGCCGCAGACCAAACACCTTTTAGCCGACCCCAAAGCCCTTCGTGCAGATAACCTGCCGCGACTGCCTGTGCGGGCCCCAAGCGCCCACAAAGGCCAGTTTGGCCATGTGCTGCTGGTGGGTGGGGATCGCGGGTTTGGCGGCTCGATTACCCTGAGTGCCCAGGCTGCACTACGCTGTGGCGCTGGCCTGGTATCACTGGCCACGCGTCCCGAGCATGTGGCGGCCGCTCTGGTGCAGGTGCCTGAAGTGATGACACTTGGCGTGTCGTCAGCCAATCAGTTGATGGGTGTGCTGGCGCAGGCTTCGGTGGTCGTGGTGGGACCGGGTTTGGGGCAGGCCCCCTGGGGGCGTAGTCTGTTGTCGGCTGCTGCGCAGGCAAAAATGCCTCAAGTTTGGGATGCCGATGCGCTGAATCTGTTGTCCAACGCAGTCATTGGGCTGGCGTCCGGCTCGGTGATCACCCCGCACCCGGGCGAAGCCGCGCGGTTGCTGGGCATCAGTACCGGGCAAGTACAGGCAGATCGCCCGGCAGCGGCCCGAGCGCTGGTTAAAAAGTATTCAGTGGTCTGCGTCCTTAAAGGAGCAGGCACTCTGGTTGCAGGGCTGGAAGGTGAATTGGCCATTTGCAATCAGGGACACCCGGCCATGGCTACGGCCGGTTTGGGGGATGTGCTGGCAGGCGTGATTGGCGCGCTGCTGGCCCAGGGCATGAGCGCCTTCGATGCGGCGTGCCTGGCGGTGTGGCTGCATGCCCGCGCCGGAGAACAACAGGGACAATTGGGCCGTGGGCTGGCGGCCAGTGATTTGATTCCAGTCATTCGTCAGTTGTTGGAGGAACACGCACCGTGCACGAAATAACACTGCAACTGGACGATGAAGAGGCAATGACCGCCTTTGGCGCGCGCCTGGCGACCGTGACTCAAGGTCATGGCCTGATCTTTCTGGACGGTGATCTGGGGATGGGCAAGACCACCCTGTCACGAGGCTTGATTCGCGGCCTTGGGCACACCGGCTCGGTTAAAAGTCCGACCTTTACGTTGGTTGAGCCTTATGAAATTGGCGATATTCGCGCCTTTCATTTTGATCTGTACCGTCTGGTCGACCCGGAAGAGCTCGAATATATGGGGATTCGCGATTATTTCGACGAAGACGCCCTATGCTTGATTGAATGGCCCGATAAAGGTGCAGGCTTTTTGCCAAAGCCTGACCTGACCATTACCATTAGCCCGCACAACACCGGGCGTTTGCTGAAGCTGACGCCCCAAGGTTCACGTGGCGAGTCTTGGTGTGCCGCATTGGCACCGGAATACAAATAATGATGGGGTTTGGTATGCGCTTTCGCGCGTTAGTAAGTGTGGTGGGTGTGTTGCTCAGTGTCATGGCGGTCAACGCTTTGGCGGCGACACAGGTCAAAAGCGTACGTTTGTGGCGGGCGCCGGACAACACACGACTGGTTTTTGATCTGACCGGCCCGGTGCAGCACAGCGTGTTTACGCTGACAGCCCCTGACCGTCTGGTGATTGATATCAATGGTGCGACCCTGGCCGGCCCGTTGAATGTGCAAACCGCCAATACGCCTATTACCAGCATGCGTTCGGCGCAACGTACCCCCACGGATTTGCGCGTGGTGATCGACCTGAAAAAGGCGGTGACTCCGAAGAGCTTCGTGCTGGCGCCGAATGCCCAGTACGGCAACCGTCTGGTGGTTGACCTGTATGACCAGGGTGCCGACCTCTCTCCGAGCTTGCCTGCCACCAATGTGGCGACGGTGCCTGTGGTTCCGGTCACTCCGGCCCAGCCTGACGTCAAGTTGCCGCCGATTCCGAGCGGAAAACGCAGTGTGGTGGTCGTCATTGACGCCGGCCACGGCGGTGAAGACCCGGGGGCCTCGGGCTCTGCAGGCCAGCGGGAAAAAGACGTGGTGCTGGCGATTGCCAAAGAGCTGCAGCGCCAGATCAATGGCATGAAAGGCTTCAGGGCTGAGCTGACGCGCACCGGCGACTACTTTATTCCGTTGCGTGGCCGTACCGAAATCGCCCGCAAAAAGGGTGCCGACCTGTTTGTGTCGATCCACGCCGATGCCGCGCCGTCCAAGGCCGCCTTTGGTGCTTCGGTGTTTGCCTTGTCCGAGCGCGGTGCGACTTCCGAGACTGCGCGCTGGTTGGCAGACAGCGAAAACCGTTCTGACTTGATCGGCGGCGCGGGCAATGTGAGCCTTGACGACAAGGACCGCATGCTGGCGGGTGTATTGCTCGATCTGTCGATGACGGCTTCGCTGACGTCCAGCCTGAACGTGGGGCAAAAGGTCTTGAGCAACATCGGTCGGGTGACACCACTGCACAAGCAGCGCGTGGAGCAGGCCGGGTTTATGGTGCTCAAGTCGCCGGATATTCCATCGATCCTCGTCGAAACTGGGTTTATCTCGAACTCCAACGAAGCTTCGAAACTGGCGTCGAGCAGCCACCAGCAAGCGCTGGCGCGTTCGATCAGCAGCGGCGTGCGTCAGTTCTTCCAGCAAAACCCGCCACCGGGCACGTATATCGCCTGGCTGCGTGACACGGGCAAAATTGCCCAGGGCGCCCGTGAACACACGGTCCGTCCCGGCGAAACGCTGGCGATGATTGCCGTGCGTTATCAAGTGGGTGTGGCGACGCTGCGTTCGAGCAACAGCCTGAAAACCGATGAGCTTAAAGTCGGCCAAAACCTGAACATTCCGGCCACCGCCCTGGCGGCTCAATAATGAGTGACGGCGTCTTGAACAGCAGCGCGCGGATTGAACTGCTCAGCCCGCGCCTGGCCAACCAGATTGCTGCTGGCGAGGTGGTTGAGCGTCCGGCATCGGTGATCAAAGAGTTGCTGGAAAACAGCCTCGACTCGGGCGCCAAGCGCATTGACGTGGATGTGGAGCAGGCCGGGATCAAGCTGCTGCGGGTGCGTGACGATGGCAGCGGTATTTCCAGCGACGACTTGCCGCTGGCACTGGCGCGTCACGCCACGAGCAAGATTCGTGATCTTGAAGACCTTGAGCGGGTGATGAGCCTGGGTTTTCGCGGTGAGGCCCTGGCTTCCATCAGCTCCGTTGCCCGCCTGACCCTGACTTCGCGCACCCGTGGTGCCGATCAGGCCTGGCAGGTCGAGACTGAAGGCCGCGACATGGCACCCCGGGTGCAACCGGCGGCACATCCGGTCGGCACCTCGGTTGAAGTGCGTGACCTGTTTTTCAATACCCCGGCGCGGCGAAAATTTCTTAAAACCGAAAAAACCGAGTTCGATCATCTGCAAGAAGTGATCAAGCGCCTGGCGCTGGCCCGGTTTGATGTGGCGTTCAATTTGCGACACAACGGTAAAACCATCCTCAATCTGCATGAAGCCCGGGACGATACTGCCCGCGCCCGACGTGTGGCGGCGGTGTGCGGCTCGGCGTTCCTGGAGCAGGCGCTACCGATCGAGATCGAGCGCAATGGCCTGCATTTGTGGGGCTGGGTGGGTCTGCCGACTTTCTCGCGCAGCCAGGCTGACTTGCAGTATTTCTATGTGAATGGCCGTGCGGTACGCGACAAGCTGGTGGCCCATGCGGTGCGCCAGGCTTATCGCGATGTGCTGTTCAACGGTCGTCATCCGACCTTTGTCCTGTTTTTTGAAGTCGACCCGTCGGTTGTCGACGTCAACGTCCACCCGACCAAGCACGAAGTGCGCTTCCGTGACGGGCGCATGGTGCATGACTTTTTGTATGGCACGTTGCATCGCGCCTTGGGTGATGTGCGTCCGGAAGACCAACTGGCCGCTCCTGCGCCTGTGCCCGGTGCCGAACGCCCTACGGGGCTCGACGCCGGTGAGTTTGGTCCGCAAGGTGAAATGCGCCTGGCAGCCAACGTACTGGAGCAGCCGCAAGCTGCGCCGAACCCGCATGTTGCAGGCTCGGGGGCCGGGGCGGGTTATCAGTATCAGTACCGGCCGCAGTCTTCGGCGCCTTCGGTTCCTGTCGAAGAAGCGCGCAATGCCTATCGCGAGTTTTTCGCGCCATTGCCCGAGGCCAATGCTGCACCCTTGCCGGACGGGCAGGGTGATATCCCGCCGTTGGGCTTTGCGCTGGCGCAGCTCAAGGGCATTTATATCCTTGCCGAAAACGCCCAGGGACTGGTGCTGGTGGATATGCACGCGGCCCACGAACGCATCATGTATGAGCGCCTGAAAATCGCCATGGCCAGCGAAGGCTTGAGCGGTCAGCCGCTGCTGGTGCCGGAATCGATTGCAGTCAGTCAGCGTGAAGCCGACTGTGCAGAAGAGCACGCCGAATGGTTCCAGCGCCTGGGCTTTGAGCTGCAGCGCCTTGGCCCGGAAACCCTGGCTATCCGCCAGATCCCGGCCTTGCTCAAGCAGGCTGAGGCTCAGCGTCTGGTCCATGACGTACTGGCCGACCTGATGGAATACGGCACCAGTGACCGGATTCAGGCGCATCTCAATGAGCTGCTTGGCACCATGGCCTGCCACGGTGCGATCCGGGCCAATCGCCGTTTGGCGATCCCGGAAATGAACGGCTTGTTGCGTGACATGGAAAACACCGAGCGCAGTGGTCAGTGCAATCATGGTCGTCCCACCTGGACCCAAATGGGCCTGGACGACTTGGACAAACTCTTTTTGCGCGGTCGCTGATGACAGGTTCCAACGTTTTACCTCCGGCCATTTTTCTGATGGGGCCGACGGCTGCCGGCAAGACCGATCTGGCCATCGAGCTGACCAAGGTACTGCCGTGCGAGCTGATCAGTGTCGATTCGGCACTGGTCTATCGCGGTATGGATATCGGTACGGCCAAGCCGGAGAAAGAAATTCTGGCTGCCCACCCTCATCAGTTGATCGATATTCTCGACCCGGCTGAGAGCTATTCGGCGGCTGATTTTCGCCGCGACGCACTCAAGGCAATGGCCGAGATCACCGCGCGCGGCAATATTCCGCTGCTGGTGGGCGGCACCATGCTGTATTACAAAGCACTGATCGACGGCCTGGCAGACATGCCCCCGGCCGATCCCGAGGTGCGTGCGCAGCTTGAAGAAGAGGCTCAACGCCTTGGCTGGCAAGCCTTGCACGACCAGCTGGCGGCCATCGACCCGGAGTCTGCAGCGCGGATTCACCCCAATGATCCTCAGCGTCTGACGCGGGCGCTGGAGGTTTATCGGGTCAGCGGCATGAGTGTGACGGCCCACCGGCAAAAACAATCTGAGCAAACGACTAAAGCAGCGGCTTCTGGGCACAGCCAATTGCCCTATACTGTCGCGAATCTGGCCATCGCTCCGGCGAACCGTCAGGTGCTGCATGAGCGAATTGCACTAAGATTCGGGCAGATGCTGGAACAGGGGTTCATTGACGAGGTCATAAGCCTGCGCCGTAGAAGTGACCTGCATGCCGGGTTGCCGTCTATACGTGCTGTAGGCTACCGCCAAGTCTGGGATTACCTGGACGGCAAGCTGACAGCGGCGCAGATGCAGGAGCGCGGCATCATTGCCACGCGCCAGCTGGCCAAGCGTCAGTTCACCTGGTTGCGCAGTTGGGACGACCTGCATTGGCTGGACAGTCTGGACTGCGACAATCTGCCACGAGCCTTGAAATACCTGGAATCGGTCTCCATATTGAGCTGAGTCTTGGCAAATGCCGTCTATCCTATGGATGTGGCGACAGCGGTCATCTAATTTTTGTTTCTATTTTTTATCCTTACAGGAGTGCGGCATATGTCAAAAGGGCATTCGCTACAAGACCCTTACTTGAATACTTTGCGTAAAGAGAAGGTTGGCGTTTCCATCTACCTGGTCAACGGGATCAAGCTGCAGGGGACCATCGAGTCTTTCGACCAGTTCGTGATTCTGCTGAAAAACACCGTCAGCCAAATGGTTTACAAACACGCAATTTCGACAGTCGTACCAGTACGTCCAATTCGTCTGCCTAGCGCAACTGAATCGGATCTGGCAGACGCTGAACCAGGTAACGCCTAAATAGGAGCATCCTTTGTTCTTTGAGCGCCACGGTGGTGGTGAGCGAGCAATCCTCGTTCACTTGGAAGGACAGGACCCTGAGGCGCGCGAAGATCCGCAGGAGTTCCAGGAGTTAGCTGTGTCGGCTGGCGCCGATACCGTCGCGTTTTTTAACGTGCCGCGTCATCGGCCATCGGCCAAATACCTGATTGGCAGTGGCAAGGTCGAGGAGTTGCGCGACCTGGTCAAGGCCGAGAAGGTAGACATCGTGATTTTCAATCACGTGCTCACGCCCAGTCAGGAACGTAACCTCGAACGAGTTTTCGAGTGTCGCGTGCTTGATCGTACCGGGCTGATTCTCGATATCTTCGCTCAACGCGCCCGTACCCATGAAGGTAAGCTGCAGGTCGAACTGGCCCAGCTTGACCACATGAGCACGCGTCTTGTGCGTGGCTGGACTCACCTTGAGCGTCAGGGTGGCGGCATTGGCATGCGCGGGCCGGGTGAAACCCAGCTCGAAACCGACCGCCGTCTGTTGCGTGTACGCATCAGCCAGATCAAAGCCCGCCTGAAAAAAGTCCGCAGTCAACGGGAGCAATCCCGTCGAGGCCGCCAGCGCGCCGATATTCCTACGGTGTCGCTGGTGGGCTATACCAACGCCGGCAAATCCACGCTGTTCAACAAGGTCACCGGCTCTGACGTATTCGCCGCTGACCAGTTGTTCGCCACGCTCGATCCGACCTTGCGCCGCCTTGATCTAGGCGATCTGGGGCCGATCGTACTGGCCGATACCGTGGGCTTCATTCGCCATCTTCCGCACAAGCTAGTTGAAGCTTTCCGGTCTACGCTCGAAGAGTCGAGCAATTCCGATTTGCTGCTGCATGTGATTGATGCGCACGAACCTGAGCGCATGGCTCAGATCGAGCAGGTGATGGTGGTGCTGGGCGAAATTGGTGCGCAGGACTTGCCGATTCTCGAGGTCTACAACAAAATCGATTTGCTTGAAGGTGTCGAGCCGCAGATCCAGCGTGATGCCGATGGCAAGCCGCAGCGGGTCTGGTTGTCGGCCCGTGATGGTCAAGGGTTGGAGTTGCTTGAACAGGCCATCGCCGAGTTGCTGGGCAATGATTTGTTTGTTGGCACCTTGCGCTTGCCGCAACGTTTTGCTCGACTGCGTGCACAGTTCTTCGAATTGGGTGTTGTGCAAAAGGAAGAGCATGACGATGAGGGCTCCAGTCTGTTGGACGTACGCCTGCCGCGAGCCGAGTTGAACCGCTTGGTCAGCCGCGAAGGGATGCAGCCGCTGGAATTCATCGAAGAACACACTTTGCAATAAAAGCCTCGCAAAGCGGCTGTGCCGCTGTGATAGGCATTCTGTAGCATTGGTCGGCGCGCCGTGGGCGCGTCTTTGCTTTATCAGATGGAGAGCGCTATGGCTTGGAATGAGCCGGGTGGCAACTCGAATAATCAAGATCCTTGGGGTGGCAAACGCCCTAATAATGGCGACCGCAAGGGACCACCAGATCTCGACGAGGCCTTCCGAAAGCTGCAGGAAAGCCTGAATGGGTTGTTCGGTGGTGGGAAAAAACGTACTGGCGGTAGCGGCAGTGATGGTGGTTCGAATGGCAAGGGCGCCGGTTACGGCCTGCTCGGCATCGGCCTTGTCGTACTGGCGGCTGCCTGGCTGTACAGCGCTGTTTATGTAGTCGATGAGCAGGAGCAAGCCGTCGTGCTGCGCCTGGGCAAGTACTACGACACCGTTGGGCCGGGTCTGAACATCTACTTCCCGCCGTTCGATAAAAAGTACATGGAGAACGTGACGCGTGAGCGTGCGTACACCAAGCAGGGTCAAATGCTGACTGAAGACGAGAACATCGTCGAAGTACCGCTGACCGTGCAGTACAAAATCAGCAACCTGCGTGATTTCGTGTTGAACGTTGATCAACCGGAAGTCAGCTTGCAACAGGCTACCGAAAGCGCCCTGCGTCACGTCGTGGGTTCCACGGCGATGGATCAGGTGTTGACCGAAGGTCGTGAGCAGATGGCTGTAGACATCAAGGAACGCTTGCAGCGCTTCCTGGATACCTACAAGACCGGTATCACTGTCACTCAGGTCAACGTACAAAACGCAGCGGCACCGCGTGAAGTACAGGAAGCCTTTGATGACGTGATCCGTGCCCGTGAAGACGAGCAGCGTGCCCGCAACCAGGCAGAAAGCTACGCCAATGGCGTGGTGCCGGAAGCGCGCGGTCAGGCCCAGCGCATCATCGAAAACGCCAACGGCTATCGTGATGAAGTGATTTCTCGTGCCAAGGGTGAAGCCGACCGCTTTACCAAACTGGTTGCCGAGTATCGCAAGGCTCCGGATGTAACGCGTGATCGTCTGTACCTGGACACCATGCAGGATGTCTTCAGCAACACCAGCAAAGTACTCGTGACCGGCAACAAAAACGGCCAGAGCAACTTGCTGTACTTGCCATTGGACAAAATGATTGAAGGCCGTAATGGCAGCAACCCGGCAACGGGTTCGGCAGCTGCGGCGGGCAATAACGACTCGGCATCTCATGCCAAGTCGGAAATGCCGACACCACCGCGTACCAGGGAGAGTCGCTGATGAGCAATAAATCGCTGATCGCCCTTATTGTTGCCGTTGTCGTGGCGATTGTTGCCTGGAACAGCTTCTACATCGTTTCACAAACCGAACGTGCCGTTATGTTGCGCTTTGGCCGTGTGGTGCAGGACGATGTTCCGCCGGGTCTGCATGTGAAGATTCCTTACGTCAACCAGGTGCGCAAGTTTGATGGCCGCTTGATGACGCTGGACGCACCGACTCAGCGTTTTCTGACGCTGGAAAAGAAAGCAGTAATGGTTGATGCATTCGCCAAGTGGCGTGTGAAAGATGCGGGTCGCTTCTACGCTGCGACTTCGGGTCTTAAGCAGGTTGCTGACGAGCGCTTGTCGCGTCGTCTCGAATCGGGTCTGCGTGACCAGTTCGGTAAGCGCACGTTGCACGAAGTTGTGTCCGGTGAGCGCGATGCGCTGATGGCAGAACTGACTGCATCGCTGAACAAAATGGCTGAAAAAGAGCTGGGTATCGAAGTTCTCGATGTTCGGGTCAAGGCTATCGACCTGCCGAAGGAAGTTAACCGCAGCGTGTTCGAGCGTATGAGCAGTGAGCGTGAGCGTGAAGCTCGTGAGCACCGCGCCAAGGGTAACGAGCTGGCAGAAGGCATTCGTGCTGACGCCGATCGTCAGGCCCGCGTACTCTTGGCTGAGGCTTATCGCCAGTCCGAAGAGTCACGCGGTGATGGTGATGCCCAGGCTGCTGCGATCTACTCCAAGGCGTATGGCCAGGATCAAGAGTTCTACAAGTTCTATCGCAGCCTGCGCGCTTACCGCGAAAGCTTTGCGAACAAGAGCGACGTACTGGTTCTGGACCCAAGCAGCGATTTCTTCCGCTACCTGGAAAAATCCAAGCCTGCACAGTAGTAAAAACGCTTGAAACCTGTGGGAGCGGGCTAGCTCGCGATGCAAACAACTCGGTCTGTCTGATAAATCGAGTTGATGCCATCGCAAGCAAGCCCGCTCCCACACTGTTTTCAGAGGGGTTGGCATGTTCATCACAGACCCTGCTTTCACTCCGCCGGGCGGTCAAATGGCCTCGCGGGGTGATCCTTTTAGAAAACGGGTGTATGATGCGGCAGCCGGGAAATTCCCGGCTTTTTTGCGTCTGCATGTTTGATTGACCGAATGGCTGTTACAGCATCGGCAGATTTTTCGAGGAATGTGCTGTGTAAGCCTGTCGCTTGGGCTTTTTTGCTGTGCGCGTTCAAGACGCAGCCACGTTCTGCTTTACTCAAGGCTCGCCTGCTGGCTGGCCGCCCGGATCATAGGGGAATGGCGTAATGGCAACGGTAGACCGCTGGCTCTTGCCAGATGGCATCGAAGAAGTACTTCCACCTGAGGCAGCCCGCATCGAAGTGGCGCGCCGTCAGGTGTTGGATCTGTTCCAGAGCTGGGGCTATGAGTTCGTCGTCACTCCGCATATCGAATACCTGGAGTCCCTGCTGACAGGGGCTGGCCAGGATCTCGACTTGCGTACCTTCAAGGTTATTGACCCGCAAACGGGTCGCCAGATGGGTTTTCGTGCCGACATCACGCCGCAAGTGGCGCGCATTGATGCGCATACCCTGCGTCGCGAAGGCCCAAGCCGTCTGTGCTACGCCGGTAGCGTGCTCCATGCGCAGCCGCGTGCGTTGTCATCCTCGCGCAGCCCGATCCAGTTGGGTGCCGAGTTGTATGGCGATGCGAGCCCTAGCAGCGACGTTGAAGTCATCAGCCTGATGCTGGCGATGCTGCAACTGGCCGATGTGCCGGATGTGCACATGGACCTGGGGCATGTTGGTATTTACCGTGGTCTGGCCCGTGCGGCCAACCTGTCGGTTGAAGTGGAACAACAATTGTTCGACGCCCTGCAACGCAAGGCGATCGACGAAGTAACGGCCTTGACCGAAGGTTTGCCGGCTGATTTGGCAGGCATGCTTCAGGCATTGGTTAGTTTGTGTGGCGGCCGCGAAGTGCTGGTTGCTGCGCGTGAGCGTCTGGCAAAGGCTCCGGCCCCCGTGCTGGCTGCTCTGGATGACCTGGTGGCGATTGCCGAGGGGTTGTCCGTGCGTTTCCCGCAGTTGCCGCTGTATTTTGACCTGGGTGAGTTACGTGGTTATCACTACCACACAGGTGTGGTGTTTGCGGTCTTTGTACCGGGCGTTGGGGACTCCATCGCCCAGGGCGGTCGTTATGACGATATCGGTGCTGTTTTCGGACGTGCCCGTCCGGCTACCGGTTTCTCGACCGATCTGAAAACCCTGGTGACCCTGGGGCGTGCTGAAGTCGAGCTACCGTCTGGCGGTATCTGGATGCCTGACAGCACAGACGCGGCACTCTGGCAGCAGGTTTGCCAGCTTCGCAGTGAAGGTCAGCGTGTGGTTCAGGCGTTGCCTGGGCAACAGCAGGCTGGGGCCCATGAGGCAGACTGCGACCGCCAATTGATTCAGCAGAACGGCCTGTGGCAAGTAGTGCCGCTGGTTTCTTGAGTTTTCCTGCCGGCGGCTGCCGGCACCAAGTTTGCGCGAATGAGGACAAGTGTTATGGGTAAGAATGTCGTAGTCCTGGGCACCCAATGGGGTGATGAGGGCAAAGGCAAGATCGTTGATCTGCTGACCGAACATGCTGCCGCTGTAGTGCGTTACCAAGGTGGCCACAACGCTGGCCACACGCTGGTAATCGACGGCGAAAAAACCGTATTGCACCTGATTCCGTCGGGCGTGTTGCGCGAAGGCGTGCAATGCCTGATCGGCAACGGTGTCGTGGTTGCTCCCGATGCCCTGCTGCGTGAAATCATCAAGCTGGAAGAGAAAGGCGTACCGGTGCGCGAGCGCCTGCGTATCAGCCCGTCCTGCCCGCTGATCCTGTCCTTCCACGTTGCGCTGGACCAGGCGCGTGAAAAGGCCCGTGGCGAGCTGAAGATCGGTACTACCGGTCGCGGCATTGGCCCGGCTTACGAAGACAAGGTTGCTCGTCGTGGCCTGCGTGTTGGCGATCTGCTGAACATGCCGCGCTTTGAAGCCAAGCTGCGTGAACTGGTGGACTACCACAACTTCATGCTGGTGGGTTTCTACAAAGAGCCAGCCATCGATTTCGACAAGACCCTGGCCGAGTGCAAGGAATACGCCGAACTGCTCAAGCCGCTGATGCTGGACGTGACTGCCGAGCTGCATGACCTGCGTCGTGCTGGCAAAGACATCATGTTCGAAGGCGCCCAGGGTTCGCTGCTGGACATCGACCACGGTACCTATCCGTACGTGACCAGCTCCAACACCACTGCTGGCGGCGTTGCCACCGGTTCGGGCGTTGGCCCGATGTTCCTCGACTACATCCTGGGCATCACCAAGGCTTACACCACTCGTGTAGGTTCGGGTCCGTTCCCGACTGAGCTGTTCGACGACGTCGGCGCTCACCTGGCCAAGCAAGGTCACGAGTTCGGCGCTACCACCGGCCGTGCTCGTCGTTGTGGCTGGTTCGACGCCGTCATCCTGCGTCGCGCTATCGATGTGAACAGCATTTCGGGCATCTGCCTGACCAAGCTGGACGTACTCGACGGTCTGGAAACCATCAACATCTGCGTAGGCTACACAGACGCAAATGGTGTTGAAATTGCTCCGACCGATGCTGACAGCTACGTAGGCCTTCAGCCTGTGTACGAAGAAGTGCCGGGCTGGACTGAATCGACCGTGGGTGCCAAAACCCTGGAAGAGCTGCCAGAGAACGCACGTGCTTACATCAAGCGCGTTGAGGCACTGATCGGGGCGCCGATCGACATTATCTCGACTGGCCCGGACCGCAACGAAACCATCGTTTTGCGTCACCCGTTCGCTTAAGTCGCTGTCGATGTAAAACAAAAGGCCCTTCGGGGCCTTTTGTTGTTTCTGCCTGTTGTGCGGCACGACCCTTGCTGTGATAACCGTCAATAAGCGTGCTATCAAAATAATGGCATCTAAGTGGAGGGTTTTCTGTGTCTGCCGTTCTCTCACTGTTACAAAGCCGTCTGCTTCGGCCTGTATTCGTTACCCTGGGTATCGCTCTTTTGGTGCAAGTGCTGGTGGCTGTCGCACTGACGCGCAGCACGGTGACGGCCCTGGAGTCCGATCTGGACACCCGTCTGGGGGCTGACAGTCAAAAGCTGACGGCCGAACTGGAGCAGGCCGGCCGTGAAGTCAAAAGCAGCCTTGAAGCGCTGTCTGCCAGTACCCGTCAGCGTCTCACCGCGGGCCTGGAGCCGCGCTTGAAAGACGAGCAAATGCAACTCAAGCAAGCGCTGGAGAAGAACCTGCAGGATTCGGCCAACGACATGGCGCAATTGCTGGCCGCCGTGGCGCCCCGTGCCATCTGGGACAATGACGTGCCCACGCTGTCCGATTTCGCCCGTCGCGCTCAGCGCAATCCCAATGTGTTGTTCGTGGTGTATGACGACGCTACAGGTCAACATCTGACTCGATACCTCAATCGCGATATCCCGATCAACCAGGCCCTCCTGGCCAAGGGCAGGGGGGAGCGGGCGCTGGATAAAGTTCTCGATGCGGCCCGTCACGATCCGTCGGTGTACTACCTCGAAGCGTCCATCAACCCGAATGGGGTCGAAATCGGCAAAGTACTGATGGGGGTTTCCACTGCCTCGGTTGAGCAGGATCTGGCCGCACTCGATAAACGTTTTGCGACCCTGATCGTCAACAGCGAGCAGTTGGTCGGTGAGAGCCTGCAAGGCGCTGCCAGCGACAGTTCGGCGGCACTGGGGGCACGGCTGGAGTCGGCGCAGGCTGCTGCGGCACAGATGCAGGCCAACACTGCGCAAACCGTGCGCGAGGCGGCTGACACTTTGCGCTGGCGCATTGGCATGGGGCTGGCGGTTGTGGGCCTTGGGGTGTTGCTGTTGCTGGCCGTGGTGCTGGGGCGGCGTGTGGTCAACAAGTTGCTGTTGCTGATTGCGGCCCTGGATGATCTGGCCGCGGGCGAAGGTGATTTGACCAAGCGTGTGGGCCTGAACAGCAAGGATGAAATCGGCGACATGGCGGCGGCGGTCAATCGCTTTGTCGACAAGCTGCAGCCCATCGTGCGTGAAGCGGGGGATGTGGCGCAGCGTACCGGCATCGAGATCGGCGTGATGACCCTGCGCAACGCGGGCGCGGATGCTGCCGCGAAACTACAGCGTGATGAGGTCGCGCAAAGCCTGCACGCGCTGTCGACCATGGCGGATGCGGCGCAGTCCGAAAGCCAGGCAATGCAGGCTGCGCTCAAGCAGGTGGTCGATATCCGTCAGGCCACGGATGAAAACACTCGCACCTCGGCCAAGGTGGGCGGCCTGATCGAGGCGCTGGCAGGGCAGGTAGGCGAGGGCGCCAAGGTCATTGAGCGCCTGGCACAACAAAGCGAGCAGATCGAAGTCGTCCTGACGGTGATTCACGGCATTGCCGAGCAAACTAACTTGTTGGCACTTAACGCGGCCATCGAGGCGGCGCGGGCGGGTGAGACGGGGCGCGGTTTTGCGGTGGTGGCAGATGAGGTGCGGGCGCTGGCCAGCAAAACCCAAAGCTCCACAGGGGATATACAGGCCCATATCGTGGCATTGCAGCAGGGCGCGAAAGAGGCTGTTGCGGCGATTGGTCTGGCAGGGCGTCAGGCCAATGAGGGGTTGGCTGTGCTGCGTGGCAGCGTTCAGTTGCAGCAAACCGTACAGACCTCGGTCGAACAGGTGCACACGGCCATTGGCGAGGCCACCAAGGCGGCAGAGCATCAGGCACAAGGTGCGTATGCGGTGCGCGGGCGGGTTGAGGTGATCCACGCCCAGGCCGAGCGTGCGGCCGAGGCCGTGACCCAGACCACGGCCAGCGGCAAGGTGCTGGACGGGTTGGCGGCGCAGCTCAAGGCGAGCCTGGGGCAGTTCAGGGCGTAAAGAAGCAACATGATCCCGTAGCAGCTGCCGAGGGACGACGGCTGCGTTCGGCGGCGCAGCCGTCGTAAAGTCAGAGTGCTCGGTGTAACTGTTAAACCGTGTGCTCAGGTTTTACGATCGCTTCGCAATCGGACGTAGCCTCGCAGGCTCGGCAACTGCTACGAGCCTCTTGGCGTTTAGCGGCTCAAATACATCTTCGTGGTGAGCAAGTACACCGGTAGCCCCGACACTAGAATCAACAACGCCGCATAAGGCGCCGCCGCTGCAAATTCTATATTCGAGGTATGGGACCAAACCTGCGTCGCCAAGGTGTTAAGCCCGGTGGGGCTCAGCAGCAAGGTGGCGGTCAGCTCCTTCATGGCATCCAGAAACACCAGGGCAAACGCTGCCCCCAGGGCCGGGAAGATGATCGGCAGCGTTACCCGGCAAAATGCCGAAAACGATGTGGCACCCAACGTGCGGGCCGCTTCTTCCAGTTGCGGTGCTGCCTTGTTCAGGGCTGTGCGGATCGGTGCCTGCGCCAACGGCAAAAACAGCAGGGCATAGGCAATCAGCAGCAACGCTGAAGTCTGGTACAGCGCCGGCACGAAGTGCAGGGCGAAGTACACCAGCGCCAGAGCAATGACCAGCCCCGGCAGGGCGTGCAGCAGGTACGGCAAACGTTCCGCCCAGATCGCCAGCGGGCCTTTGTAGCGCACCACCAGTAATCCAACCGGCACGGCCAGGACCAGGCACAGCGCTGCGCCGCCCAAAGCCAATGACAGCGACGAGAGCAATGCCTCGCCAATCTCGGCCATCGGGAAAGCGGCCGAGCTGCCCTTGACCAGCCAGTACACCAGCATGCCCAGCGGGATGCCGCTGCCAACCACTGCCAGCGCCAGGCAATACAGTTGCCCCGGCACCGACCACTTGCCCAGGCGTACTTGTTCGGCGTGGCGTGCCGCGCCCTGGCCGATGCGAATATGGCGACCCTTGCCGCGCACTTTCAACTCCAGCCATAACAGGCTCAGGCACATCACCAGCAGCACCGCAGACAGCATCGCCGCGTTGGCGTTGCTGAACTCCAGCTCGAACTGCTGATAAATCGCCGTCGTGAAAGTTTGCAGCCCAATGATCGACAGTGCGCCGAACTCCACCAGCATATGCAGGGCAATCAACAATGAACCGGCCAGCAGCGAGGGCCAGAGCAGTGGCAGGGTGATGTTGAAAAACACCCCCCAGCGGTTCTGTCCCAAGGTACGGGCCGACTCTTCCAGGGCCGGGTCAAGGTTGCGCAGGGTGGCCGCGACCGGCAGGAAAATCAGCGGGTACTTGGACAGGCTCATCACCAGGATCGCTCCGCCCAGGCCTTCAAAGCTGGCGCTCAGGGAGACCCAGGTAAAGCTGCTGACGAACGCCGGCACCGCAAACGGCAGGCACAGGATCACACCCCACAAGCGCCGTCCCGGCAGGTTGCTGCGTTCAAGCAGCCAGGCCAGGGACAGGCCGATCAGCGCGCAGGTCACGGTGACGCCGACCATCAACATCAGGGTGTTGCGCATCAGGCCAAAAACGTAGGGTCGCCACAACAGGTGCAGTGCTTCAGACCATCCGGCTTGCCAGGCCTTGGTGCCGACATACAGCAGCGGCAACAGGCTCAGGCCCACCAGTAGCAGGACGGGCAACAACAGCCAGATCGAAGGCTTTTTGCGGGTGGGCGTAAAGCGTGCAGGTTGGGCGCCAGACAGCATCAGAGCAGGCCTACATCACGTTCGAGGTCCAGCGCTTCTTCCGCGTTGCCCAGGTCGGCCGGGGTCACTTTTGGCGGTTGCAGCTCTTCAAATGGCTTAAGGCCGCGCTCGGACACCATGCCTTTGCGCATCGGGTATTCAGCGGTGGTGTTGGTGATGACGCGCTGGCCTTCTTCACTGGCCATGTAAGCCAGCAATTGCTGGGCTTCCTTGGGGTGTTTGCTGGCCTTCAGCACGCCAGCGCTGGACACGGTCACCAAACCGCCCGCATCGCCATCGGTGAAGTAATAAAGCTTGGAGTCCAGTTGGCCCTTCTCGCGCTGCAAGGCAAACCAGTAGTAGTTGTTGACCAGAACCGCGGCCACTTCACCGTTTTCTACTGCTTTGAGCGCCACCATGTTGTTGGTGTAGGTCTTGCCGAAAGCGCGCAGGCCGGTCAGCCATTCTTCGGCGGCTTCGCGTCCGTGCAGTTTGATGATTGCAACGGCCTGTTCCTGGAAAGCGCCGCTGGTGGGAACAAAGCCGATCTTGCCTTGCCACTGCGGATCGGCGAAATCCAGTACCGACTTGGGCAACTGGTCTTCACTGATCTTCTTCGGGTTGAACGCGACGACGCGGGTACGCGCAGTGACGCCGATCCAGGTGCCGTTGGCCGCTACATACTCCTTGGGCAGTGCTTGCAGCGTGCTGTCATCGGCCTTGGCCAGAAAGCCTTGCTCACCCAGGTTGTTCAGCGGCGGCGATTCTTCTGCGTAGAACACGTCCGCAGGCGAGCGGTCGCCTTCTTCCATGATCTGGCTGGCCAGCTGGTTGCTGCTGCCCTTGCGCACGTTGACGTGGATACCGGTCTTGGCCTCGAAGGCCTTGGCGAGGTTGTCGCCGACTTCCTTGTGCTGGCCGTTGTACAGCGTCAGCGACACAGGTTCGCCAGCGTGGGCGGGAGAGGTCAGTGCAAGACCAAGAATGGAGAGAGTCAGACCGCGCAGTAGGGATGTCGCAAGCCGGGTATTTCGGAGCATCATTCGCTGGGTTCCTCGCTTGGGTACTACAAAACTTGTAACAATAATAAACGATATCGTTTCTCAAGTGCGCTTGACCCAGCGTCCAATTGTGCCAGCGCGACGAAATGTGATGCTGGCGACTCGTTCTGCTTTTGTGGGAGCGGGCTTGCTCCCGATACAGGCGACGCGACCTGCCAGTAAAACCGGCAGCGAACCCATCGCGAGCAAGCCCGCTCCCACAAGGCAGGGTGCTGCCTACAGCGTGTCCAGAAAGCTGCGCAAGGCTCGCAGTTCGTCCTTATCCATGTTCAGCGCCTTGAGCCGCTCGCTTGTACGCGGAAACAGCGGGTCATCGACCTGTTGCGCGTTTGGGCGCGGGCGGGGCATGCCCATGTTGTAGAACGCCAGGGTGCCTTCCATGTTCACGAACAGACCGTTGTGCATCCACGGCCCGGTTTTCATCAGCAGTCGCAACGACGGGGTGCGGAATGCGCCCACGTCCTCAGGTTTGCGCGTCACCTCGTAGCGCCCCAGGTCTTCGTATTTACGCCCGTAGTAACTCAGGCCGACGTTATGAAACTGCTCGTCGCTCAGGGCCGGGCCAAAATGACAGTTCATGCAGCGCGCCTTGGTGCGAAACAGGTGCAGGCCGTAGAGCTGCTCCTCGCTCATGCGTTGCGGGCGCCCGCGTAGCAGTTGTTCGAAGGGGGTATTGCGTGTGGCGCTCACCAGTGTGCGCTGAAAGGTGGCCAGGGCCTGGGCGGTTTGCTGCGTGGTGATCGGCCCCGGTCCGAAGACCTGTGCAAACTGCTCGCGGTAGGCGGTGTCGGTATTGAGTCGTTGCAGCAGTTGCGGGATGTCGAATGCCATTTCCACCGGATCGACGATGGGGTGCATGGCCTGTTGTTCGAGGTTGCCGCCTCGCCCGTCCCAGAACAGCGCCGTGCTGTAGCCGCTCATTACCAGGCTGGGAGCATTGCGCCGACCGCTCTGGCGGTCATGACCGAACGACACGCGGCGGCCATCGGCAAAGGCCATATCGGCCTCATGGCACGACGCGCAGGCAATCTGTCCGGAGCGCGACAACGTGGGGTCGTTGAACAGTTTTTTGCCCAGTGCGGCCTTGGGTTCGCTGAAGGGGTTTTCGGGAGGTGCGGGAGCGTGTGCAGGCAAGGCGGCCATTTCCTGCCAGTCCACATCGGTATCCACCTGGGGTGCGGGCCATTGGGCGACGGGCTGCCGGTACTGTTGGGCGATGCACGCCTTGTAGTTGGCGGCCTGTTCATCGCAGGCGCTTGCATTCAGGGCCAGGCTGCTTAGGGTCAGGCCGACGAAAAGGGCTGCAGGTTTCAAAACGTGTACCCCACTTCGAGCATGAATTGACGGCCGACTTCATAGGTGGCCAGGCCGCTGGTCTCGGTGGCGCCGACGATCTTCTTGTCCAGTAGGTTGGTCACGTCGAGGTTGACGAACACCGTCTGCTCCTTGGCGGTGGGCATCTCCCAGGCCAGGCGGGTGTCCCAGGTCAGCGCTCCGGAAAAGGGTGTCTGTGCCCAGACATAAGCGTCCTTTCCCTCGTGCTGGACTTTCTTGCCCGTGGCGGCGATGCGGCGATAGCCGTCGCGATAACGCAAGAAATTGCTCCAGGTGAGATGCAGTGGCTCGATTTCAGTGAGGGTGGTCAGGCGCGCAGTCCACGGACGGTTGTAGTTGGCCGCTGGCATGTCGGAGTACTTCATGAACTTGCCGTCGTACTGGATGGTCGGGTCTTCGACGTAGGTGGCGCCAATATTGGCGGTGTAGCTGGACAGTCCGGTGTTGTGGATTTTGCTCCAGTCCATGGCGAACTGCCCTGAAGTGCGGGTGCTGCCCAGGGTAAGGGCTTGTAACGGGGTGATGGTCAGGGTGTAGATGTCGGCGTCGCTTTTGCCGCCGTTGTAGTAGGTGTAGTAGTTGGCTGCCAGGGTGGCCGTGTCATCGGAGGGCTCGCCGATTTGCGAGCCCCAGGCGCGGCTGACTTGCTCCCGGCCCATGCGTTTTACGTATTTGACGGCGAACTCGGTGTTCCATTGCACATGGCTCAGGCCCAGGGTCAGTTCGTCATCGTAAGGTACTTTGAGCTGGTTGAATTTGCTGTCGTTGGCCACTCGCTTGGTCAGTACCCAGTCGGAGGTCTGGCTGGCACGGGTGTATTCGGTGCCCATGGCGGCGACGCCGTCACGCAGGCGGTAGGTGTACAGGTTGCGTCCGTAGTAGCGGTTGGCGCCGCCGGTGATGCGGGTCAAGCTGTCGCCGAAGACGTCCAGTTCAATCGCCAGGCGCGGTGCCACGGTGGTCTGGTTCATGTAGTCATCTCCGTCGATCCGCACGCCGGGCCTTACGGTCAGGCGCTTGTAGCGCATCTCGTCTTGCAGGTACAACGCCCAGGTGCGGGTGTCGAGGCTGGTTTTGCCCTGGCTCAGGGTTTTCTTTTTAGCGTACTGGCCGTCCCACCCATCGGTGAGGGTGGTGCCCATCGAACAGTAAGGGTCATTGCCCACGCAAGCGCTTGTGGCGGCGACGGTGTAGCTGTTGTATGGCGTGTTGCGCTCATAACTGGCGGTGTTTTGCGACAGTTCCAGGCCGGTTTGCAAGGCGTGGTTCACACCCAGCCAACTGAAGCTGTTCCAGTCGGCCTTGAGCTTGTAAGCCAGGCTTCTCTGGGTTTCTTCAATATCACCAAAACCGCCCTCGGTAGCCGCCCCTGAGGTGCTCCAATTTTTGGTTGTGGAGGTGCGCCAGAAAACCATGTAGTCGCTGTCGGAGTAGCGGGAGGTGTTCAGTTTGCTCCAGCTCAGGTTTTGTTCTACTCGGGCCAGCGCAGCATTCCACACCAGCCGTGCGCTGAGGCTATCGCCGCCAGCCTCCATTTCGCGAGCGGAGAAGATTGCGCTGGGGCCAAATGTCTTGGCGGTTTCCGGGGCGTGGGTCAGGCTCACGTCCAGCTTCCAGTCCTCGTTGACCTGCCAGACAGCCTTGAGAAAGTAATTGTCGATGCGTCGGGTCTGTACTTCAGCCGCATTGGCCGTATCGGTCTGGTTGGACACGGCAAACACGCGGGTGGGCATGGTCGAGTCCTTGCGCGAAAAACTGCCCAGCAAACCGAAGTTGTCGCTCAAGTGCCCTTCGAGGGTGGCGCGGGTGATGATTTTTTTAAAGTCGGGTTGGCTGTTGTTGCCAAAGCCGGCCTCGAAATTGTCGAGGTCCGGGTCATCTTCATTCAGGTGATAGCGGGTCCATTCGGAGCGTGACATCTGTACCGAGAGCTTGCCGTGAAAGTCGGCCTTGGGGTCGCGGGTATTGGCCTGGACCACGCCGCCGTTAAAGCCGCCAAATTCCACGGGTACGTTGCTGTCGTAGACCTTGATGTCCTGGAGCAGATCGGTATCCAGTGCCAGCCCCTGACTGCGGCCCGGCATTTCATCGAAGTCATCGTTGGTGCCACCGGGATCCAGGTCGTTATTCATGCTCATGCCGTCAACGATAAACAGGTTTTGCCAGGGCCTAGCGCCGTTGATGCTGATATCGGCAGGGGCAATTTCCCCCGGGGTCTTACTGCTCAGTTGGTTGTTATCGAACTGTACGTTGGGGTTGGTGCGCAGCAGGCTGGTGATATCGCCATTGCCTGAAGGCAGGCTTTCGATCATATGCCGGTCAATGACCTGCTCGCCTTGGAACACCGAGTCTATGGCCGTGATTGGCGTGCTTTTGATTTGCAGTACATCGTTTTCAGCAGGCGGCAGGATGGAGGCGCTGTCGGCGGAGGTGACCTCCCATTGCAGGCCGCTGCCGCGTAGCAGGCGGGCCAGGGCTTTCTCGGGGCTCATGCTGCCATCGACGGATGAACCGCTCAGGCCGGTGAGCAATGCGCTTTCCGCGCTGACCTGCCAGCCCGACTGCTGGGAAAACGCAATCAGGGCGCTGGCCAATGGCTGGGCCGGGATCTGGAAATGCAACGGCAATTGCTGTTGTTTTGTTTGCACGTTGGACACAGGACTGGCGCCAATGGCCAGCGCAGGCAACCCAAGCAGCAGGGCCATGGACAGCGATCGGCAGCGCAGGAGGCTGACGCATTGCAAACGCAAAGAGGGCATGAAGTGACCTACGAAATGAAACGCCATAGTCACTAATGCGAATCCTTATCAGTGACGTTCGTAGGTAAAGACTCTTGGTGCCGCAGGATTTCCAGAAATAAATGAAAATAGTTTTAAAAGGCTGCCGGAGTGAGGTGCAGCTGTTCTGAGATGACTAAGGCTTGGTCGAGACGATCAGGGTATACGGCACGCTGTCTTGCAGGCGCCCACCCAATGGGGCGATTGCGGCCTGCAATGCGCTTTTTGGATTGCGCAAGTTCAGGGCGGCGGTGATGCGGCGTTGGCCCAGTGCCTTGTCGGTCAGCACAATCAGGCCGGGCTGATAGCGGCGCAACTGCATGATCACGTCATCGATCGATTGATCAACAGCCACCAGCTGCCAGCGCCGCCACGGGGCGATTTGCTCCGGGGGCAATTGCGCGATGCGGGTGTGCTGATCGCTTGCAGTGAAGTGCAGTTGATCGCCCTGGCCCAGCAGGTGTGTGGACGAGGTCGAGGATTGCGGTGTTTGCACGACAACCGTGCCGCTCTCGACGCTGACATCGACGCCGTTGTCGCCCAGATTGACCGCAAAGGCAGTGCCGGTCACGCGAACCCGCACGTCGCCGGCGTTTACGTAGAAGGCGCGGTTGGCATCGTGTGTCACCGAGAAAAAAGCCTGTCCGCGCACCAGCGTGATTTCTCGCTGTTCAGGATTGAACTGCACGTCAGCGAGGGTATTGCTGTCCAGAAGCATCTGGCTGCCATCACTCAGCGCGATGGTGCGGTGTTCAGCGATTGGGCTGCGGTAGTCGGCCTGCATCGCTTGCCAGTCGGGGCCCCACATCAGCAGGGCGCTCGCGGCCACGGCAGCGCCGACCAGTGTTCGCTTGCGCCGGCTCAGGGGTGTGGGAGGGCGTAGAGTCACCGGCGCGGGCACTGCGGCAATCGGCGAACTCAAGGCTTCACCGCTCAAGCGCCAGACTTTCAGGGCCTTGCGATACGCCGCGTCATGTTCGGGGGCGCTGGCTCGCCAATGACTCAAGCGTTCGGCCAGTTCGTGGTCGTGGGGGTTCTCTTGGATCAGCAGCAGCCAGTCCAGTGCGGTTTCCCAGATCGGGTTCGGATTGTCAGTCATCACTCAGTTGTTCCGCGCAGTAGGTCAGGGCGTCGCGGACCAATTGGTGGGCCAGGCTCACGGAGATTCCAAGTTGTGCACCGATTTGTTGAAACGTCAGGCCGTTCAGTCGATGCAGTACAAAGGCCTGTCGCGTACGCTCAGGCAGGCGCGACAGAGCATGTTGCAATTTGCGCAGTTCGTCCAGATGCAGGGCTTGCTGCTCGGGGGACGGGGTGCTGGAAATATGCTCGTCCAGTGATTCACTGCGTGTGGTGTGGCGGTTTTCCAGGGTTGCCCGGCGATTGAGGTCGAAGGCCAGGTTGCGCACGATGCGATAAAGGTAGCCGACCGGCTGCGTCAGCGGGATCAGGTTGTCCGCGCCTTGGCTGAAACGAAGCCAGGCTTCTTGAACCACGTCTTCTGCCTTGGCCCGACAGCCCACGATAGGTGCGGCGTAATCGACCAGGGCAAGGCGATGCGTGAGGTAGAGCTGGAGCCTGTCGTTGTTGTCGGGCACGAGAATCCGGGTGGGCGCGCTAGCGATCTGAAGGTGGCCGGATATTAATGCGGATGAGATTGATTATCAAATGCGACTTTGGGATCGCTGATAAAGAAATCTTGGGGGAGGGTAAGCAATTGCGGAAACTAAAAAGCCCGCTTTCGCGGGCTTTTAGAGTGGTTATACAGCGTAAATCTGTAAACCTGAATTGGTGCCCAGAAGAAGACTCGAACTTCCACGACCTTGCGGTCACCAGCACCTGAAGCTGGCGTGTCTACCAATTTCACCATCTGGGCAGTATCAGCAACGTTGCCGCTGTTGATGTGGCGCACTATACGGAGAGCTTTTGAATCTGTAAACCCCTGTTTTAATTTTATTAAATCAGGGGCTTATGAATATCTGAAATGCAAAAACCCGCTTTCGCGGGTTTTTGTGTGAGGGCCAGAGTTGTACTACTCTGACTCTCTGAATTGGTGCCCAGAAGAAGACTCGAACTTCCACGACCTTGCGATCACCAGCACCTGAAGCTGGCGTGTCTACCAATTTCACCATCTGGGCAACATCTTCAACGTTGCCGTTGTCGATGGCGCGCACTATACGGATGACCCTTTGACCTGTAAAGCGTTGTGATTAAAAATATTGAAAATTTTTCGCGAACGGTTGGCTGGTAGCGTCAAAGCGCGTCATTAAGGACTATTAAGGCCCAGTGTGGCCCTGAAATTTCCCGTTTCAATACGCGTATGCCAAACTAACCCGCATATAGACAAGGTGAAAACTATCTAATGGCCGATTGGCAGACCCTCGATCCCGAGGCCGCACGTGAAGCGGAAAAATACGAAAACCCTATCCCTAGCCGCGAACTGATCCTTCAGCATCTGGCCGAGCGTGGCTCGCCTGCTGCTCGCGAACAGTTGGTGGAAGAGTTCGGTCTGACTACAGAAGACCAAATCGAGGCCTTGCGCCGTCGCCTGCGAGCGATGGAACGTGATGCCCAATTGATTTACACGCGCCGTGGCACTTATGCGCCGGTGGACAAGCTCGACCTGATTCTCGGCCGCATCAGTGGTCACCGCGATGGCTTCGGCTTCCTGATCCCGGATGATGGCAGTGACGATCTGTTCATGAGCCCGTCGCAAATGCGTCTGGTGTTCGACGGCGACCGTGCGCTGGCCCGTGTTTCGGGGCTGGACCGCCGTGGGCGTCGTGAAGGCGTGATCGTGGAAGTGGTCTCGCGTGCTCACGAAACCATCGTGGGTCGCTACTTCGAAGAAGGCGGCATTGGCTTCGTAGTGGCCGATAACCCGAAGATCCAGCAGGAAGTGCTGGTTACGCCGGGTCGCAACGCTGGCGCAAAAATTGGCCAGTTCGTCGAAGTGAAGATCACTCACTGGCCGACGCCGCGCTTCCAGCCGCAAGGTGATGTGCTTGAGGTCGTAGGAAACTACATGGCCCCAGGCATGGAAATCGATATTGCCCTGCGCACGTACGACATTCCCCACGTCTGGCCGGAAGCTGTCCTTAAGGAAGCGGCCCGGTTGAAGCCGGAAGTCGAAGAAAAAGACAAAGAGAAGCGCATCGATCTGCGTCATCTGCCGTTCGTCACCATTGACGGCGAAGATGCCCGCGACTTCGATGATGCGGTTTTCTGTGAAGCCAAGCCTGGCAAGCTGCGCCTGTTCTCCGGTGGCTGGAAGTTGTACGTGGCGATTGCCGACGTTTCCAGCTATGTGAAAATCGGTTCCGCTCTGGATGCCGAAGCGCAGGTTCGCGGTAACTCGGTGTACTTCCCTGAGCGCGTGATCCCGATGCTGCCTGAGCAGCTGTCCAATGGTCTGTGCTCCCTGAACCCGAAAGTCGACCGTTTGGCCATGGTTTGCGAGATGACCATCTCCAAAACCGGCGAAATGACTGATTATCAGTTCTATGAAGCGGTGATTCACTCCCAGGCACGTCTGACCTACAACAAGGTCAGCACCATCCTGGAACAGCCAAAAACCACTGAGGCCAAGCAACTGCGCAGCGAATACGCTGATGTCGTGCCGCACCTCAAGCAGCTTTACTCGCTGTACAAAGTGCTGCTGGCCGCTCGTCATACCCGTGGCGCGATTGATTTTGAAACGCAGGAAACCCGGATCATCTTCGGTACCGAGCGCAAAATCGCTGAAATTCGCCCAACCACCCGTAACGACGCGCACAAGCTGATTGAAGAGTGCATGCTGGCAGCCAACGTGGCCACCGCTGAATTCCTCAAGAAGCACGAAATTCCTGCGTTGTATCGCGTTCACGATGGTCCGCCACCGGAGCGTCTGGAAAAACTGCGCGCCTTTCTGGGTGAGCTGGGCCTGAGCCTGCACAAAGGCAAGGATGGTCCGTCGCCGAAGGACTACCAGGCGCTGCTTGAAACCATCAAGGATCGCCCGGATTTCCACCTGATCCAGACCGTGATGCTGCGTTCGTTGAGTCAGGCGGTGTACAGCGCTGATAACCAGGGCCACTTCGGCCTGAACTATGAAGCCTATACCCACTTCACTTCGCCGATTCGTCGCTATCCGGATCTGTTGACGCACCGTGCAATTCGCAGCGTGATCCATTCCAAAATGGACACCCCGCACGTTCGCCGTGCTGGCGCGATGACCATTCCGAAAGCGCGTATCTATCCGTACGACGAAGCGATTCTGGAGCAGCTCGGCGAGCAGTGCTCGATGAGCGAGCGCCGTGCTGACGAAGCTACGCGTGACGTGACCAACTGGCTCAAATGCGAGTTCATGAAGGATCGCGTCGGCGAGTCGTTCCCTGGTGTGGTGACGGCGGTGACCGGTTTTGGTCTGTTTGTGGAGCTGACCGATATCTATGTCGAAGGCCTGGTTCACGTAACCGCCTTGCCGGGTGACTACTATCACTTCGACCCTGTGCATCACCGCCTGGCGGGCGAACGCACCGGTCGTAGCTTCCGCTTGGGCGACACCGTTGAAGTGCGGGTGATGCGCGTCGATCTCGACGAACGCAAGATCGACTTCGAAATGGCGGAAAAAACCCTCAGTGCACCGATTGGTCGTAAAAATCGCACCACTGATGCGCCCAAGGCCAAAAATGCCGGCAAGTCGGGCACCAAGGTCACTGAAAAGCCAGTCGAGCCAGCACCTGCGGCACGACGCAGCGCGCCAGCCAAGGCTGTGAAAAAGTCGACCGACGACGCCTATCGCCCTGGTGATGCCGCCGCAAAAAACGCCGAGCTGCGCAAGAGTCGCGAATTGAAACAGGCGCTGTTGGCCGAAGCTAAAAGCGGCGGTCGGACATCGGAGCCGGGAAAGTCGGGTAGGGCAGCACCTGCTAAAGATGCAGGCAAGCCTTCAAAACCGAGTAAACATCGTAAAGGCCCGCCAAAATCGGGCGCCGCTCCTGCTGCCAAAAGCGGCGGGTCGCGCAAACCTAAGGCCAAGTCATGAGTCAGTTGGAAAAAATCTACGGCATCCACGCCGTAGAAGCGTTGCTTCGTCATCATCCCAAGCGCGTAAAGCAAGTGTGGTTGGCCGAGGGTCGTAGCGATCCGCGCGTTCAAACCCTGATCGCGCTGGCTGATGAAAGCCGGGTGCCGGTAGGTAATGCCGAACGTCGCGAGATGGACGTTTGGGTTGAGGGCGTACACCAGGGTGTTGTGGCTGATGTGAGCCCGAGCCAGGTGTGGGGCGAGGCCATGCTCAACGAATTGCTGGATCGCACCGAAGGTGCTCCGCTGATTCTGGTGCTGGACGGTGTGACCGATCCGCACAACCTGGGTGCTTGCCTGCGTACGGCTGATGCCGCCGGCGCCTTGGCGGTTATCGTGCCTAAGGACAAGTCTGCAACGTTGACCCCTACTGTGCGAAAAGTAGCCTGTGGTGCAGCGGAAGTGATTCCGTTGGTTGCAGTTACCAACCTTGCGGCCACGTTGAAGAAGCTTCAGCAGCGCGGTCTGTGGATCGTCGGTACTGCCGGCGAAGCCGAGCAGGAGCTGTACGAGCAAGACCTGACCGGGCCTACCATCCTGATCATGGGTGCCGAAGGCAAAGGCATGCGTCGCCTGACGCGTGAGCATTGCGATTACCTGGTGCGCCTGCCGATGGCGGGCAGTGTCAGCAGCCTGAACGTTTCGGTAGCGACAGGCGTTTGCCTGTTCGAAGCCTTGCGTCAGCGCAGCGTCAAAGCCAAGTCCCCTGCGAAAAAGAAGTAACCGCAGACGGATTTAACGGTGGGAGCGGGCTTGCTCGCGATGCGTATCACGCGGTGTGTCTGGATGACCGCGTCGATGCCATCGCGACCCAGTCCGCTCCCATCGTTGTTTGAGGTGTTTGCAATGCAATATTGTTCAAATAATCACCAATTGCCTTGCGCCCCTGTTGTCCCTTCTCTACAATTGCGCCCCTTGCCGTCATGGCGGGCGCATATGTGCCTCTCTAGGCAAGACACACAAGTGTCATTCACTCCTTGTCTGACCGCTTTTTAGTTAGCGGCAGGCTACAACCCGTAAGGAGCATTCATGCGTCATTACGAAATCATCTTTTTGGTCCACCCGGATCAAAGCGAACAAGTCGGCGGCATGGTAGAGCGTTACACCAAGCTGATCGAAGAAGACGGCGGCAAAATCCACCGTCTGGAAGATTGGGGCCGTCGTCAACTGGCCTACGCAATCAACAATGTTCACAAGGCTCACTACGTGATGCTGAACGTTGAGTGCACTGGCAAAGCCCTGGCTGAGCTGGAAGACAACTTCCGTTACAACGATGCTGTGATCCGTAACCTGGTCATCCGTCGCGACGAAGCCGTAACTGGCCAGTCCGAGATGCTCAAGGCTGAAGAAAACCGCAGTGAGCGCCGTGAGCGTCGTGACCGTCCTGAGCATTCTGACAGCGCCGATGGCGATGACAGCGATAACAGCGACGCCAGCGATAACGCTGACGAGTAATCCACGGACCTTTTGAGGAGCCAATTACATGGCACGTTTCTTCCGTCGTCGTAAATTCTGCCGCTTCACAGCAGAAGAAGTGAAAGAGATCGATTACAAGGATCTCAACACTCTGAAAGCTTACGTATCCGAGACCGGCAAAATTGTTCCAAGCCGCATCACCGGTACTAAAGCTCGTTATCAGCGTCAGCTGGCCACCGCTATCAAGCGCGCCCGCTTCCTGGCCCTGCTGGCCTACACCGACAGCCACGGCCGCTGAGACCGGGCAGTCGACAAGTAGTAAAGGATTGAAAGCATGCGCGCCTTAGCTGAGTTCATCATGCGAGGCCGTGTGCAGGCCACGTTAGTCGTGGCCGGATGTGCGGCATTGCCGTTCTTGTTCTGGTTGAGTGCTGCTGCAGGTAGCCTTGTGCTCCTGCGGCGCGGTCCGAGAGATGCCTTGAGCATCCTCTCATGGGCTTTACTGCCGGCCTTGGTCTGGTGGTTTCTCGGAGAGCCTCGCACCCTTATGGTGCTGCTTGGAACTCTGGGGTTGGCGTTGATGTTGCGCGCCGAACAGTCCTGGAACCGCGTGCTGCTGGTCAGCGTAGCGTTGGGTGTGGTGTATGGCGTGATCCTGGGTACGGTTTTCCGCGAACCCATTGGTGCGATGGCGCAGGAGTTGGAAAAACTTCTGCCGCAGGTCCTCAATGGTCTCTACGACAAGTTATCTGACGTAGAGCGAGCGCGCCTTGGAGCACTGATTGCACCCGTCCTCACCGGATTGATTGCAGCTTTGATGCAGGTCGTCAGCGTGCTTAGCCTGATGCTTGGGCGTTATTGGCAGGCGTTGTTGTACAACCCGGGCGGTTTTGCCAGCGAATTTCGCAGCATCCGCCTACCGCTGGGACCAGCGCTCGTATTGCTGGCGTGCATGCTTGTAGGACCGAACTTCGGTCCTGAAATGGCCATGCTTACGCCGTTGTGCAGCGTAGCGCTGTTCTTCGCCGGGCTAGCCCTGATTCATGGGCTGGTGGCGCAAAAGCGACTGGCCAGGTTCTGGTTGGTGGGGTTGTACGTCACGCTGTTGCTGTTTATGCAGCTGATCTATCCGTTGCTCGTGGTTTTGGCCATTGTCGACAGCCTGATTGATTTTCGCGGACGTCTGGCACCGAAAAGTGCCGATAAAGACTCTGCGGACGGTGAAGGTTAAAAGTTAAGAGGATTTTCACATGCAACTGATCCTTCTGGAAAAAGTCGCGAACCTGGGCAACCTGGGCGACAAAGTAAATGTTAAGGCCGGTTACGGTCGTAACTACCTGCTGCCGTACGGCAAAGCTACCGCTGCAACCGCTGCCAACCTGGCTGCGTTTGAAGAGCGTCGTGCTGAGCTGGAACAAGCTGCTGCAGACAAGAAAGCTTCGGCTGAAACACGCGCTGCCCAACTGGCTGAGCTGGAAGTGACTATCACTGCCACCGCTGGCGACGAAGGCAAGCTGTTCGGTTCGATCGGCACTCACGACATCGCTGATGCACTGACCGCCTCCGGCGTTGAAGTTGCTAAAAGCGAAGTTCGTCTGCCGAACGGCACTATCCGCAACGTTGGCGAATTCGACGTGGCTGTGCACCTGCACGCCGAAGTTGAAGCAACCGTACGCGTTGTTGTGGTAGCTGCTTAAGCAGTCTTAACTGACTGGCACCTTGTGTGCCGGACGGTTAACATCGGGCACGATCCTGTTTACAGGTCGTGCCCTTTGTCTTTCTGCAGTTTCTGATTTTCATACTTATTCCAAGTGGCCATGAACGATATCTCCGCTCCTGAGCAATACGATCTACAAACCGCAGCCCTGAAGGTGCCTCCGCATTCCATCGAGGCCGAACAGGCTGTGCTCGGTGGTTTGATGCTGGATAACAACGCCTGGGAACGCGTGCTGGATCAGGTCTCGGACGGTGATTTCTATCGGCATGACCACCGCCTGATCTTCCGTGCCATCGCCAAGCTGGCGGACCAGAACTCCCCGATCGACGTCGTGACCCTTGCCGAGCAATTGGACAAGGAAGGTCAGACCTCGCAAGTCGGAGGTCTTGGTTATCTCGGAGAACTGGCAAAAAACACGCCGTCGGTCGCCAACATCAAGGCCTATGCGCAGATCGTTCGCGAGCGCGCCACCTTGCGTCAGTTGATCGGCATCAGCACCGAGATCGCCGACAGTGCCTTCAACCCCGAAGGCCGTAATGCTGCCGAAATTCTCGACGAGGCCGAGCGCCAGATCTTTGCGATTGCCGAGGCCCGGCCAAAAACCGGCGGCCCGGTCAGCGTCAACGATCTGTTGACCAAAGCCATCGACCGTATCGACACGCTGTTCAATACCGACAACGCCATCACCGGCCTGTCCACCGGCTACACCGACCTGGACGGCATGACCAGCGGCCTGCAGCCTGCCGACTTGATCATCGTCGCGGGTCGTCCATCGATGGGTAAAACCACCTTTGCGATGAACCTCGTTGAAAACGCAGTGCTACGCAGCGAAAAAGCGGTACTGGTTTACTCCCTCGAGATGCCAGGCGAATCGCTGATCATGCGTATGCTGTCGTCCCTTGGGCGTATCGACCAGACCAAGGTCCGGGCCGGTCGCCTCGAAGACGACGATTGGCCGCGCCTGACTTCGGCGGTCAATCTGCTCAATGACCGCAAGCTGTTTATCGACGACACGGCGGGCATCAGCCCATCGGAAATGCGCGCCCGTACCCGACGACTGGTACGTGAGCACGGCGATATCGGCCTGATCATGATCGACTACCTGCAATTGATGCAGATCCCGGGTTCGGGCGGTGACAACCGTACCAACGAGATTTCCGAGATCTCGCGATCCCTCAAGGCGCTGGCCAAGGAATTCAACTGCCCGGTAGTGGCGTTGTCGCAGCTCAACCGTTCCCTTGAGCAACGGCCCAACAAGCGCCCGATCAACTCCGACTTGCGTGAGTCCGGAGCCATCGAGCAGGATGCCGACGTCATCATGTTCGTGTACCGGGACGAGGTGTACCACCCCGAAACCGAGCACAAGGGCATTGCCGAGATCATCATCGGCAAGCAGCGTAACGGCCCTATCGGGACGACGCGCCTGGCGTTTATCGGCAAGTACACGCGCTTCGAAAACCTGGCGCCGGGCAGTTACAACTTCGACGACGATTAAGCACCCGGCGCTTCTCTGTGGGGGCGGGCTTGCCCGCGATTCAAGCGGCTCGGTATCTCTGTCCAGCCGCAGCGATTCCATCGCGAGCAAGCCCGCTCCCACAGGTGAGTGATCAATTCCGACCATCGCCGTCGGAATTGATCACTTTTTGTGCTATATTCCGCGCCCGCGAATTTCTTAGTAAATGCCGCGCCCCCATTTTCTGTACTCAACACCGGTCATCGACATGCAAGCAGCCAAGCCTCTATTTGACTATCCGAAGTACTGGGCCGAATGTTTCGGCCCAGCACCATTCCTGCCAATGAGCAGGGAGGAGATGGATCAGCTTGGCTGGGATTCATGCGACATCATCATCGTGACCGGTGATGCCTATGTCGATCATCCCTCGTTCGGCATGGCCATCATTGGTCGACTGCTGGAGTCCCAGGGCTTTCGCGTGGGCATCATTGCCCAGCCGAACTGGCAGTCCAAAGACGATTTCATGAAGCTGGGCGAGCCCAACCTGTTCTTCGGCGTCGCGGCCGGCAACATGGACTCGATGATCAATCGTTACACCGCTGACAAAAAGATCCGTTCCGATGACGCCTACACCCCTGGTGGCATGGCTGGCAAACGTCCGGATCGCGCCAGCCTGGTGTACAGCCAGCGTTGTAAAGAAGCCTACAAGAATGTGCCGATTGTCCTCGGCGGCATCGAGGCTTCCCTGCGCCGTATCGCGCACTACGACTACTGGCAGGACCGTGTCCGCAACTCGATCCTGATCGACGCCTGCGCCGACATCTTGCTGTACGGCAACGCCGAGCGCGCCATTGTTGAAGTGGCCCAGCGTCTGTCCTATGGCCACAAGATTGAAGACATTACCGATGTGCGCGGTACCGCGTTCATTCGCCGCGATACGCCTAAAGACTGGTATGAAGTCGATTCAACGCGTATCGATCGTCCGGGCAAGGTCGACAAGATCATCAACCCGTACGTCAATACCCAGGACACCCAAGCCTGCGCGATCGAGCAGGAAAAAGGTCCGGTTGAAGACCCGAACGAAGCCAAGGTCGTACAGATCCTGGCCAGCCCGCGCATGACCCGCGACAAGACGGTCATCCGCTTGCCCTCGGTCGAGAAAGTGCGTGGCGATGCGGTGCTTTATGCTCACGCCAACCGCGTGTTGCACCTTGAAACCAACCCGGGTAACGCCCGTGCGCTGGTACAAAAGCACGGCGAAGTGGACGTGTGGTTCAACCCGCCACCGATCCCGATGACTACCGAAGAAATGGACTACGTGTTTGGCATGCCTTACGCACGTATTCCGCACCCTGCGTACGGCAAGGAAAAAATCCCTGCCTACGACATGATTCGTTTCTCGGTCAACATCATGCGTGGCTGCTTCGGCGGCTGTACCTTCTGCTCGATTACCGAGCACGAAGGCCGGATCATCCAGAACCGCTCCGAAGAGTCGATCATTCGTGAAATCGAAGAGATCCGCGACAAGGTGCCTGGCTTTACCGGTGTTATTTCCGACCTCGGCGGCCCGACGGCGAACATGTATCGCATCGCCTGCAAAACGCCGGAAATCGAATCCGCGTGCCGCAAGCCGTCTTGCGTGTTCCCGGGCATCTGCCCGAACCTGAACACTGACCACTCGTCGCTGATCCAGCTGTATCGCAGTGCCCGTGCCTTGCCGGGCGTGAAGAAGATCCTGATCGCATCGGGTCTGCGCTACGACCTGGCGGTTGAATCGCCGGAATACGTCAAAGAACTGGTCACCCACCACGTGGGTGGTTATCTGAAGATCGCCCCGGAACACACCGAGGAAGGTCCGCTCAACCAGATGATGAAGCCGGGTATTGGCAGCTATGACAAGTTCAAGCGCATGTTCGAGAAGTACACCAAGGAAGCCGGTAAAGAGCAGTACCTGATTCCGTACTTCATTGCTGCCCACCCGGGCACCAAAGACGAAGACATGATGAACCTGGCGATCTGGCTCAAGACCAACGGTTTCCGTGCCGACCAGGTCCAGGCGTTCTACCCGTCGCCGATGGCCACTGCCACCGCGATGTATCACTCGGGCAAGAACCCGCTGCGCAAGGTCACGTACAAGAGCGACTCGGTGACCATCGTCAAGAGCGAAGAGCAGCGCCGTCTGCACAAGGCGTTCTTGCGTTACCACGACCCGAAAGGCTGGCCGATGCTGCGTGAAGCGTTGACCCGTATGGGGCGCGCCGACCTGATCGGTTCGGGCAAGGATCAACTGATCCCGTTGCACCAGCCTGCGACTGACAGCTACCAGAGTGCGCGCCGCAAAAACTCGACGCCCGCTGGGAGCCACAAGGTTGCCGGGGAAAAGACCACCAAGATCCTGACCCAGCATACCGGCCTGCCGCCGCGTGCCAGCGATGGCGGCAACCCGTGGGACAAGCGTGAACAGGCCAAGGCCGCCGCATTCGCCCGTAACAAACAGGCTGCCAAAGAGCGTCACGAAGCAGCCAAGGGCGGAAAAAGCCAAAAGCCGACCCGCAAGCCCGTAGTGCCGCGCTAAGTATCTGACGGCATTAACGTAACCCCTTGTGGGAGCGGGCTTGCTCGCGATTGCACCATCTCTCTCTGACAGACAGACCGAGTTGGCTGCATCGCGAGCAAGCCCGCTCCCACAAAGTGCCAACGCCAGCCTTCGGGCTGGCGTTGTGCTTTCTGCGCGCTGAGAAGCCTGCCACGGGTTTGTAGGCTGTTCGCTGTCGCAGAGTAAGGGGATGAGGTTTGAAGCGTCTGAGAGGGCAGCAGGCTAACTGCGAGGATCAACAGCCGGGCTGCTGATCCTGATCACAGATCCTGTGGGCCGGGTTGTGGATAACCGGGCCTAGGTAGGGCTCAAGCGGTTGGAGCTTTATCTTCTGTAGCGCCGGTATCTTCTGCGGCGCCTTCATTTTCGGTGTCGACGCCCTGGTCCAGCTCGGTGTCTACGATGCCGCCTTCAGCCGCCGCTTTCTTGCGTGCAGCCTTTTCCTCTTTCTTCTGCTCTTTAGCCAAGTCTCTTTGACGCTTAGCGAAGTTATAGTTTGGTTTGGCCATGGGCGATCCTCTTGGGGTCGAAGGTGAGGTTAAGCGGCGCGTATTCTGCCCTGTATTAGTGCTTAGCCGTTAGCTGGGTTTTTGCAAGGTTGTACTTTGCGCTAAAAATACGACTCTACACCCACCCAAAAGCCTGTTGTGGATTAAATCTCGGAGCAGAGGCGGTCATGGCCGCAAGCGCCACAGGCGTACGTGGCGAGCAAGCTGGTTATCAATGCAGGAAGTCCCATTACTTATTCCCCAATATTCAAAATGATGACCTAAGGTTATAGGCCTGAAGTCCATTTTGGGATGGATTCTCTCGATCGCGGCGATAGACCATGACGCAGATCATATGAATCGAGACAATTTTCAGGCAATCTGTATACAGATTTTAGTTTTTCATACCCTGCCTTGGAGATAGACCATGTTTGCCAAAGTTGTTGCGGTATCCCTTTTGACGCTGGCCAGCGGCCATTTGCTGGCGGCTGAGTGCGCTGTGACTGTCGATTCGACTGACCAAATGTCTTACAACACGAAAGAGATCGTCATCGACAAGTCCTGCAAGACGTTCACCGTTAACCTGACGCACTCCGGCAATTTGCCGAAAAACGTCATGGGCCATAACTGGGTCTTGAGCAAAAAGGCAGACATGCAGGCAGTTTCCACCGACGGTATTGCTGCCGGTCTGGATAAAAACTACCTCAAGGACGGTGACGAGCGCGTAATCGCCCACACCAAAGTGATCGGCGCCGGCGAGAAAGACTCCGTGACCTTCGACGTGGCCAAGCTCAAGGCGGGCGAAGAATATGAATTCTTCTGCACCTTCCCGGGCCACAACTCGATGATGAAAGGCGCTGTGGTTCTTAAATAAGACTCCGCGAGCCCACTAACAGCCCTGACGTGCCATGCGCCGTCAGGGCTGTTTGCATTCAGGCCTTTGAGTCGGTCATCTTGAAAATGCCCTGGGCGTTGCTGCTGTCGAAGTTCAGGTCGATCCGGCCAGTGTCAGGGTCGACCTCGCGCTGGATAAATTCCACAAACGAGCCAGGCACTGCGTGTTCGCGGTAAACCCCTGTTGCATCGACCAGGCCGCGACTGACCGTACAGGCGCGATACGCGGTTTGCATCACTCGCCCCGAGGCCGACACTTCAATGCTGTCTTTCATGGGGCGTTGCAGGTCGCGTTGTTGCGCGACGCAAGCTTGCAGATCCACAACCCGGTCGGTCAGGTGGTTGAAACTGTTGCCCTCAGTGGCAATCCAGGCCATTTCGGCACTTTCATTGAGCAGGCACTGGTAATCCCCTTCATGCACCACCCCATGTTGGCGACCGAATGCCTCATACAGCGCCGGCAATAACGTGTGCGCTTCACTCAGGCTGCAATGGCGGGTGAGGCTAAGGCGTTGCAGGATGCTTTGGTGTTCGGCTTGCAGCGGATCGAGGCTTGCGCCGACCACCCGTGTAACGGCCTGTTGAAACGCCTCGCTAAAACGGCCGGGGTGCAGTTCCGAGACAAAGAACTGGGCGATGTCCTCGGGCAGGTCCATTTGTCTGTAGCCCCAGCCGGTCATGTTCAGTTTGGTCAGTGGATAAGTTCGCACGTCAGTAAAGCCTAGCGGCTCCAGCAAACGCGAAAATGCCTGACGACCACGGGGTAACTCTCCGTTTTCGGGCCAATCCACCGTGCGAATGGCGCCGTGGTCGAACACCACTTTGCGACCTTGCCGGGCCTGTTCTTCCACATAGCGTCGGCCATCCGGCACGGCCTCTACCAGCTTGTGCAGCAGGCACAGGTTCAGCGCTTCGGCAAGCCAGGCCCGGTGCAGCGCCTGCTCATGCCAACTGAAGCGCAGCAGGCCTTCGGGCACCTCGACATGCTTGCGCAGCCAACCGGATGCCGGTTGACCGAGCAAAGAATCGACAAGTGAGAACAAACCATCGAAAGAAGACATGGGGCAGGGCTCTGGCGACGAAATAGACGCTTATCAAAGCCTTTGAGTGCGGGAGCCACAAGCGAAAAAAAATGCGGGGTTCATTCCGTTTTTTCAGGTGTGGTGATTACCGTGCTCAGGGTGATGGATGTTGACATTTTTTTTGACAATTAACGGAGATATGTCTTCGCGAGATGTAAGTAAGGTTAACGTCCCATTGACTGACGTATTACATCTGTGGAGCCACTAGCCCTTTTTTTGTCTGCTCTTCAGATCTTGAATACAGGACGCGATCGAGATGAAAAATTTCAACAGGCGTAGTTTCATCATTACCGCCGGGTTATCCACGGCTGCCGTATTGTCTGGTGCAACAAACCTTTCGCCCCTTTACCCGGGAATACCGCTATCCAGGCAGAACAGTTTCAAACGCCAGGATGTTAATGCAAAAGAGTTTCCGATAGCGCTCTTGCATGACTACAACAAAGCGGTTGAAACAATGCTCAGGCTACCCCCCTCAGACCCCAGAAACTGGTATCGACAAGCGTTGATCCACATTCTGGATTGTCCTCACGGAAATTTTTGGTTTTTGCCCTGGCACCGGATTTACCTCGGGTGGTTTGAGAAAATCTGTCGGGAGTTGAGTGCCAACAGCAGTTTTGCGCTGCCCTATTGGAACTGGAGTCAAGTTCAGCGAGTTCCTGCCTCTTTCTTCACTGGTGCTTTGGATCCAACCAGCGATTTGTTTTTGGCGTCCTATGACAGTTTCAAAGAGCGATTCGAGGAAACCATGACAGGATTCTGGAGTTCGTTAAACGATCAACAGCGCGAGGCGTTGAATCTGCGGGGCTTTAACAGCCTTGAAAATTTGATGCTGGAAATCGACTTTGCGTTCGTCCCCAAAGAGCGGGCCAGGTTGTTGACCGCGCAACAGCCAGAGTTTCACGAGGCCCTCAAACCCGGCATCGGAGTCGAAAGAGTCAGCAGAGCTTTGTCATCTCGCAGTTTTGTCGGCTTTGGGGGGCAACTCGCCGGGCAGCACAGTGAGCGAGGAGGGCCCGACTTGCTTGAGGCGGTTCCGCACAATTATGTGCATATCGGCATAGCAGGGATGATGTTTAACAACTTGTCGCCCGTCGATCCGCTTTTCTACCTCCATCACTGCAATGTGGACAGGATTTGGGAGGTATGGAATGGGATGCAGGTTAGTGAGGGCTTGCCCGTTTATCCGCAAAACAAGGAATTTGAAGATTGGAGTGCAGAAACGTTTGAATTCTTTGTTGATCAGCGGTCTGAGCCTATCGCCAATCCCTCATTGCAAGACTATCTGCAAAAAGATCTGTTTGATTATTCATATGAGCCATTGCTTGCAGGCGAAACACGCCCGCCACCGGTCAAGGCGTTTTCTACACAAACTGTGTACGCAGTACGCCTGAATAATCAGAAGCTATCAGAAACAAGCGCCACAGAAGGAGCGGTGCGGATCTCACAGGACTTGTTGGAAGATGCCTTGAAATCAAATGGCGCCACATTGATCATGAAGATCAATATGCAATATCCGGTGCCTGTTGATGCATGGGAGTTCAGCCTAAGTGTGAACCCCAACAATGGAAGCGACCTTGCGCCAGCGGATGTCGGAAAGTTGATTATCTTCGGTGCACATGGAGGCTCTCATCATCAGCCTCAACACATACGTTTTGTGATCGACTTGAACCTGGCTTTGAGTGCCCTGAATGCTGAAGGGGGCCTGGATACCCGCAGCGAATTGATATTTACGCTACACGCCAGTTTGACAGGCAAGTCGCGACCTGGCGGCAAGTCGCTGGATGTCCACGAGATGAAAGTTCAGGTGCTCAGTTAGTAGCAATTGACGCAAGTCTTTCAATACATTGGACTATCAAGCCTGACCCTCACTGCCCTTAAGAACATCAAGGGCAGTGAGAACAGCAGCTACGGCGCGAACGGCATCTCACGCTTGTGATGGGTTTTTTCGTACGTACTGCTGATGATCCTGAACGCCTCTTCGCTCACCGGTTGACCATGCAAAAAGGCATCGATCTCGGCATACGTTACGCCGTGGGAGGCTTCATCAGGCTTGCCCGGTTCCAGGTCTTCAAGGTCGGCAGTCGGTACTTTTTCGACCAGCGATTCCGGGGCTCCAAAATGCCGGGCAATAGCCCGCACCTGATGCTTGACCAGCCCGCTGAGCGGCGCCAGATCGCAGGAGCCGTCACCGAATTTGGTGAAGAAACCCATCACCGCTTCCGCTGCATGGTCAGTGCCGATCACCAGCCCGCCCGTTGCGCCGGCGATGGTGTACTGCGCCACCATGCGCATCCGCGCCTTGGTATTGCCCAGCACAAAATCAACGGTGGCCGGGGGCTTGCCTTCAAAGGCCGTGACTTCAGCCGCCAGGGCCTTGACCGCAGGGCCGATGTTGACGGTCTGGCGCTCGTCCGGATTGATGAAGTCCACAGCCGCCGTGGCGTCGACTTCGTCGTGCTGCACGCCGTAAGGCAAGCGCACGGCAATGAATCGATAGGACGGGTCGCCGGTCTGCTCGCGCAACTGCTGGACTGCCCGTTGTGCCATCAGCCCTGCGGTCAGTGAATCGACCCCGCCGCTGATGCCCAGCACCAGGGTCTTGAGCCTGGCATTGTGCAGGCAGCACTGAATAAAAGTGATGCGTCGGGCGACCTCGGCCTCAAGGGCCGAGAGGTCTTTAAACGGCGGCTGGACCTTGAGGTCTTCAGCAATCTGACGCTGTACGGCCTGCATGATTCACTCCTTGGAAGACTGTTCAGGAACTTGGAAAACGTGGCGCAAATAGGCGGCGAAGTTTGGGTCCGAGCAATGGGTCTTGCCCGGCTCATCCGAGATCTTGGCCACTGGCGAGCCATTACAGGCGGTCATTTTAAGCACGATGCTCATCGGCTCAACACCCGGAATGTCGCAGGTCAGGTTGGTGCCGATACCGAAGCTGACGTTGATCCTGCCGCGCAGTGCCCGGAAAATCTCCAGCGCGCGGGGCAGGGTCAGGCTGTCGGAGAACACCAGGGTCTTGCTCATCGGATCAATGCCCAGCTTGTGGTAGTGGGCTATGCATTTTTCGGCCCACACCACCGGGTCGCCCGAGTCGTGGCGCAAGCCGTCGAACAGCTTGGCGAAGTACAGATCAAAATCTTTCAGAAAGGCATCAGTGGTGATGCAGTCCGTCAGGGCAATGCCCAGTAGCCCGCGGTACTCGCGCACCCAGCAATCGAGCGCTGCGCTTTGGCTGTCGATCAGCCGTGGGCCCAGTTGCTGATGGGCCATGATCCACTCGTGGGCCATGGTGCCCAGGGGCTTCATGCCCAGCTCGCGGGACAAATTGACGTTGCTGGTACCAACAAAGCGCCCGGGGAAGTCATGCTTGAGCACGTTGACGACTTCTTCCTGCACTCGGTATGAGAAACGTCTACGAGTACCGAAATCGGCGACCTGCAACTCAGACAATTCTTCGGTACTGGCGTTGGCCTGCAGCCAGTCGAACTTGCGATACAGCTGCTCGCGGGCCTGGGACAGCACGGTGCCTGCATAACGCGAGCGGTTACGGACTTCACTCACAATCGCCAGCATCGGCACTTCAAACAAAATCACATGCAGCCACGGCCCACGCAGGCGGATAACCAGCTCGCCGTTTTCGATGCCGGTGTGTACGTAGCGCATATTGAAGCGAAACAGGCCCAGAAAGCGTATGAAGTCGGGCTTCATAAACGTGATTCGCTCCAGGAACCCCAACTGGTCCTGAGTCATGCTCAGCTCGCCCAGGCGTTCGATCTGGTGGCGAATTTCGTTCAGGTATGGGCGTAAATCCTCACTGTTGCGGCAGCGGAATTCCCACTCGACTTCAACGTTGGGGTAGTTGTGCAGCACCGCCTGCATCATGGTCAATTTGTAGAAGTCGGTGTCGAGCAGGTTCTGCACGATGCGATCGGCAAATACACTCTCGCTCATAGCGGCAATCTCCATGCTGCCCGTGCCTTTTTGCCACGGTGTTCAGCTTTTTCAATGAATGGCGCTAGTGGCGCATATCCGCGGGCGGTTTTGCCAGCGGTTTTTAAGAATGAAGCGAGGTGGATCTCTGTAGTCGCTGCCGCAGGCTGCGATGGGTTGCGCAGCGACTCTGGTTTTTAAAGGGCTTGCAGCCCTTATCGCAGCCTGCGGCAGCGACTACAGGATTACGGGTCATTCAGTTGCTCCATCATCCAGCTCACAAACTCGCGCACCTTGGGCACGCCTGCCGAATGCTCAGGATACGCCAGGTAATACGAGTCGCGACTCGGCATCAGGTGCTGCCAGGCGATGACCAGTTTGCCGTCGGCCAATTCCTCTTCCACCAGAAATCTGGGTAGCAAGGCTACGCCACACCCTACTTGCGCCGCACGGATGCACATATAAAAGGTGTCAAAGCGCGGCCCGTGATAGCTGTGGTCGGTGCAAAAGCCCTGATGCTCAAACCATTCGTGCCAGGCCTGGGGCCGCGAGGCGTTCTGCAGCAGCACCAGATCGGTCAGTTGGGTCGGATCGGTGAGGGCAGTGCTCGGCAGGCTCGCGGGCGCACACACGGCGACCAGTTCCTCACCAAACAGCTTCAGGCTTTCGGTGCCAGGCCGTGAACCCTGGCCGAAATAAAACGCCAGATCGCTGCGTCCTTGAAGCAGATCGTCGCCTTGCTGCTCGTTGCACAGGTCCAGATGGATGTGCGGATGGCGTATGCCCCAGCCCTTGAGTCGTGGCACCAGCCAGCGGGCACCAAAGGTTGATGGCGTCGAGACCCGCAAGACCTCCGTTTCGCCACCATAGGAGCGCAGGGTATGGGTCGATATTTCGATCTGGGTCAGGATTTTTCGGACTTCTACCAGATACAAATCACCTGCGGGCGTCAGTTGCAAACGACGTCGCACCCGGCGAAACAGCAGGTGCTGCAGCAGCTCCTCCAACTGCGCGACCTGCTTGCTGACCGCGCTCTGGGTCAGGTTCAGTTCTTCGGCGGCGCGGGTGAAGCTCAGATGGCGCGTGACGGCCTCAAAACACTGCAAGGCCGTGATCGAGGGTAGATGGCGCTTGTTGAGCATGAAAGGCCCCTAATTCTTGTTGTCAGGCAAGGTTACCAACCCAGCATGAATTTTCGGAATGATATCTCGCTTAAAGGTCGTTTGTTGCCTTCATGGGACCCAGCTACAACTACTGGCCTGCGAATTATCTTTTTCACGTTCAAGGAGTGCCTTCAATGGTCGCTGCATTACTGGATCGTCTGGGTGTAAACCCCGCGCTGTATCAACAGGGCAATCAGCCGGTTTACACGCCGATTGATGGCAGCCAGATAGGTGCCGTTCACTGGGAAGGTGGTGCCGAAACCGAGCAGCACGTGACCCGCGCCGAGCACGCCTTCGAGGCCTGGCGCAAGGTGCCGGCCCCGCGCCGTGGTGAGCTGGTGCGCCAGTTCGGCGATTTGCTGCGTGAGTACAAGGCTGACCTCGGCGAGCTGGTGTCGTGGGAAGCGGGCAAAATCACCCAGGAAGGCCTGGGCGAAGTGCAGGAAATGATCGACATCTGCGACTTCGCCGTCGGCCTGTCACGCCAGCTGTACGGTTTGACCATCGCCTCCGAGCGTCCGGGCCACCATATGCGTGAGTCCTGGCATCCGTTGGGTGTGGTTGGGGTGATCAGCGCATTCAACTTTCCGGTGGCCGTCTGGGCGTGGAATACCACGCTGGCGCTGGTGTGCGGCAACGCCGTGATCTGGAAGCCGTCCGAGAAAACCCCGCTCACCGCGCTGGCTTGCCAGGCGTTGTTTGATCGGGTCCTGAATTCATTTGCCGACGCCCCCAAGTACCTGGCCCAAGTGATTATCGGCGGTCGTGATGCGGGCCAGGCACTGGTTGAAGACCCGCGCGTAGCCCTGATCAGCGCTACTGGCAGCACGCGCATGGGGCGTGAAGTGGCACCCGTAGTCGCAGCCCGCTTTGCCCGCAGCATTCTGGAGCTGGGCGGCAACAACGCAATGATCCTGGCCCCGAGCGCCGATCTGGACATGGCCGTACGCGCCATTTTGTTCAGCGCCGTCGGCACCGCCGGTCAGCGTTGCACCAGTCTGCGCCGGCTGATCGCCCATGAATCGGTCAAGGAAGAAATCGTCACCCGGCTCAAGGCCGCCTATTCCAAAGTCCGTATCGGCCACCCGCTGCAAGGCAACCTGGTGGGGCCGCTGATCGACAAGCACAGCTTTGAAAACATGCAGGACGCACTGGAGCAGGCCTTGAGCGAAGGCGGGCGGGTGTTTGGGGGTGAGCGTCAGCTGGCTGGCCAGTATCCCGGTGCTTACTACGTGGCCCCGGCGATTGTTGAAATGCCGGAGCAGAGCGATGTGGTATGCGACGAAACCTTCGCCCCGATTCTGTACGTCGTCGGTTACAGCGACTTTGCCGAGGCTTTGCGCCTGAACAACGCCGTGCCTCAGGGCCTGTCGTCATGCATTTTCACCACCGATGTGCGTGAAGCCGAGCAATTCATGTCGGCCACTGGCAGTGACTGCGGGATTGCCAACGTCAACATTGGCCCAAGCGGCGCGGAGATTGGCGGTGCCTTTGGTGGCGAGAAAGAAACCGGTGGCGGCCGGGAGTCGGGCTCGGATGCGTGGCGCGGCTACATGCGGCGCCAGACCAATACCGTCAATTACTCGCTGGAACTGCCGTTGGCGCAGGGGATTACCTTCGATTGAGGTAAGCCCTGAGTCACCTGTGGTGGGAGGATACGGTGGGAGCGGGCTTGCTCGCGATAGCATCGCTGCGGTCTGTCAGTCAGACCGGGTTGTCTGCATCGCGAGCAAGCCCGCTCCCACAAGCGTTCCCCCATGATTGCATCCGCGTTGGGTTTCATTTCTGGAGCTTGGCAATGCCTTTACTCGAACAGTGTTTGTGGGAAAACCTCACCCCACAACGTCCCCAGGCGCCCACTTTCAAGGGCGAACTGAATGTTGATGTGTGTGTGATCGGGGCTGGCATCACCGGACTGTCCGCCGCCATCCATTTGCTTGAACAAGGCAAAAGCGTCTGTGTACTCGAAGCGCATCGCACCGGGCACGGTGGTTCGGGGCGCAACGTGGGGCTGGTTAACGCCGGGATGTGGATCCCTCCGGATGATATCGAAGCCGGTTTCGGCGAAGCCGTGGGCAGTCAGCTCAATCGAATGCTCGGCGCTGCACCCGCGCTGGTGTTCAGCCTGATCGACAAGTACCGGATCGACTGCCAACTGCGGCGCGAAGGCACGTTGCACATGGCCCATAACGCTCGGGGCGAAGCCGATCTGCGCAGCCGCGAAGCGCAATGGAAGCGTCGTGGAGCCCCGGTTGAACTGCTCACCGGGGCTGCTTGCGAAGCCGCTACCGGCACCCCGAAAATCGCCGCTGCTTTGCTCGACCGGCGCGCTGGCACACTCAACCCGATGGCTTACACCTCGGGCCTGGCCAAGGCTGCGAGTGATCTGGGCGGGCGCCTGTTTGACCATTCTCCAGTCACCGGGTTAGAGCGCCAGGGCACACGCTGGTCAGTGCAGACGGCTCAGGGTGCGGTCAATGCTGAGCAGGTGGTCCTGGCGTCCAATGCCTACACCGAAGGCGAATGGACTGACCTGCGACGTAACTTTTTCCCTGGTTATTACTATCAAGTCGCCTCCAAACCGCTGACCGATGCCACCGCTGAACGCATCCTGCCCGGCGGCCAGGGCTCGTGGGACACCCGCCAAGTATTGAGCAGCATCCGCCGCGATGCTGAGGGCCGTTTATTGTTGGGCAGCCTGGGTAATGGCAATCAAAAGCCTGCGTGGTTTCTCAAAGCCTGGGCCGACCGCGTTCAACAGCATTACTTTCCGTACCTCAAGGGTGTGGAGTGGGAGTGCACCTGGACCGGGTGTATCGCGTTTACTCCCGATCACCTGATGCGTTTATTCGAACCCGCGCCCGGTTTGGTGGCAGTCACGGGTTACAACGGCCGTGGCGTGACCACGGGCAGCGTGGTGGGAAAAGCGTTTGCCGACTACCTGTGCAATGGCGATGCGAAGGCCTTGCCGATTCCTTTTGCGCCGATGCGGCCGCTCTCTGGAACGGGGTTGCGCAGCTGTTTGTACGAAGCAGGTTTCTCGCTGTATCACGCGGGCCAATGTTTGAGAATTGTGATCTGACGGGTTTTTTTTCGGACGGCACAACGTTTCGCCGCGCAGCAGCTAGCCTTTAGTGGTGCGGCCTGTAGCAGTCATGCACCGAGAGTGTGCAGTTCGGTGACGCAAGTGGTTACAGGTCGGTTGCACAATGCAGGGCAACCCGGTTGCAACGTTTGTCGTGAATGGTTGCGCCTGCAAAAACTTAACGGTTTCACCTTCCTCGGTTTAGACGGTTGCACGCCCAATGAAAATGGGCTCGAAACAGTCGATAAAACAACAAAAGAACGACTTTTCCAAGAATAAAAAGCCAATGGCACGCGGCTTGCTCTGAGCTTTAAGTGAAGTCGAAGTGCCATCTAATAAAACCTCAGGAGCACCACCTCATGTCGCAGACGTTCTACAAAAAAGGTTTTCTGGCCCTCGCCGTGGCAGCAGCGCTGGGTGTCTCTTCGTTTGTTCAGGCGGATCTTAAAATCGGTGTGGCGGGCCCCATGACGGGCGCTAACGCGGCATTTGGCGAGCAGTACATGAAGGGTGCGCAGGCGGCTGCGGATGCAATCAACAAGGCGGGCGGGATCAACGGCGAGAAGATCAAGCTGGTTGCCGGCGACGATGCCTGCGAACCCAAGCAGGCCGTGGCCGTGGCCAACCGCCTGGTCGATCAGGACAAAGTGATCGGTGTGGTCGGTCACTTCTGCTCCTCGAATACGATTCCTGCTTCCGAGGTGTATGCCGATGCGGGTGTGATCATGATCACCCCAGGCTCGACCAACCCGCAGGTCACTGAGCGCGGGCTGGATGCGGTGTTCCGTATGTGCGGTCGAGATGACCAGCAAGGCATCGTTGCAGGCGACTACATTGTCGACGTGCTCAAGGGCAAGAAAGTAGCGGTCATCAACGACAAGGACACCTACGGTAAAGGTCTGGCCGATGCCACCAGTGCACAGCTGACCAAGCGCGGCGTGAAACCCATCCTGGAAGAAGGCCTGACCCGGGGTGAAAAAGACTTCAGCGCGCTGGTCACAAAAATCCGCGGCGCCGGTGCCGATGTCGTGTACTTCGGCGGTCTGCATCCAGAAGCCGGTCCTCTGGTCCGCCAACTGCGTGAAGCGGGTCTCAAGGATGTGAAATTCATGTCGGACGATGGCATCGTGACCGACGAACTGGTTGCCACTGCCGGTGGCCCGCAGTATGTCGATGGCGTGTACATGACCTTCGGCGCCGACCCGCGCCTGCTGCCGGACAGCAAGGCGGTCGTTGAAGAGTTCCGCAAAGCGGGCACCGAGCCTGAAGGCTACACCCTGTATGCCTACGCTTCGATCCAGGCCCTGGCTGACGCCTTCAATGGCGCCAAATCCAACAAAGGCGAAGACGCCGCCAAGTGGCTCAAGGCCAACCCGGTTAAAACCGTGATGGGTGAAAAAACCTGGGACGGTAAAGGCGACCTGAAAGTCTCTGACTACGTGGTTTATCAGTGGGACAAAGACGGCAAATATCACCAGCTGGAAAAACAGAAGTGAGATGAATCACTCACCTGATGTCAGCTTCGGCGGGCATCAGGTGGGAATGTATCTGCACCACCTGTCTTCTTTTCCAGGAGTCGCACACACCCTGCCACCCAAGCTGTCCTCTGACGGCGTGGATGGCTTGCGTCTGCGCAAAGGCTCCAGTGCGTGAGATTGCGTTATGGATGGTATTTTCCTACAGCAACTGCTGAACGGCCTGACCCTCGGGTCTGTCTACGGCCTGATCGCCATCGGCTACACAATGGTCTACGGCATCATCGGCATGATCAACTTCGCCCACGGCGAGGTGTACATGATCTCTGCTTACCTCGCGGCGATCAGTCTGGCTCTGTTGGCATACTTCGGTATTGAATCCTTCCCGCTACTGATGTTGGGTACCTTGATTTTCACCGTTGTGGTGACTGGCGTGTATGGCTGGGTCATCGAACGCGTGGCTTACAAACCTCTGCGAAACTCCACACGGCTGGCGCCGCTGATCAGCGCCATCGGTATTTCCCTGATCCTGCAAAACTACGTGCAAATTGCCCAGGGTTCACGCCAACAAGGGGTTCCAACCCTGCTGAGCGGCTCCTGGCGCGTGGACATTGGCACCGGTTTTGTACAGCTCACCTACACCAAAGTCTTCATTCTGATCGCGGCCTTCGTAGGGATGGGCCTGCTGACCTACATCATCAAGTACACCAAGCTGGGCCGCATGTGCCGCGCCACCCAGCAAGACCGCAAGATGGCGTCGATCCTGGGGATTAACACCGACCGGGTGATTTCCTACGTGTTTGTGATCGGTGCTGCCATGGCCGCGCTGGCCGGTGTGCTGATCACCATGAACTACGGCACGTTCGACTTTTATGCCGGCTTCATTATCGGCATCAAGGCGTTTACCGCTGCCGTGCTCGGCGGGATTGGATCATTGCCTGGCGCCATGCTCGGCGGGATCATCCTGGGTATTTCCGAGTCACTTTTTGCCGGGTTGGTTAACTCGGATTACAAGGACGTGTTCAGTTTCTCACTGCTGGTGCTGATTCTGATTTTCCGTCCCCAAGGCCTGCTGGGTCGTCCTCTCGTGGCGAAGGTGTAAGTATGTCTGCAGCCATTAACAAACCGATTGATATCAAAAAAAGCGTTATCGATTCGATCCTTGCCGGATTGATTTCATTGATTGTGTTCGGGCCGATCGTGGGGGTTGTGCTCGACGGCTATAGCTTTAACCTGCAGCCAGCGCGTGTTGGCTGGCTGGTGGCGATTGTGATGGTGGGGCGGTTTGTCCTGAGCCTGTTCCTGCAAACGTCCAAGGGTTTGAAGATCCTTCAGAGCTTTGAGTCCAGCGGTTCTGGCGTACACGTGCTGCCTCCCGATTACAAATCGCGGCTGCGCTGGATCGTGCCACTGCTGATCGTGATTGCCATCGTGTTCCCGTTTTTTGCCAACAAGTACATCCTGACCGTGGTCATCCTCGGCCTGATCTACGTGCTGCTCGGCCTTGGGCTGAACATCGTGGTCGGGTTGGCGGGCTTGCTCGATCTGGGGTACGTGGCCTTCTACGCCATCGGTGCTTATGGCCTGGCGCTGGGTTATCAGTACCTGGGGCTGGGCTTCTGGTCGGTGCTGCCGCTGGCGGCCATTGCGGCGGCGATGGCGGGGTGCATTCTCGGGTTTCCGGTATTGCGAATGCATGGGGATTACCTGGCCATCGTGACCTTGGGCTTTGGTGAAATCATTCGTCTGATCCTCAATAACTGGCTGTCGTTTACCGGTGGGCCCAACGGCATGCCGGTGCCTTCACCGACGTTTCTCGGGCTGGAATTTGGCCGCGTAGCCAAAGAGGGCGGGGTGCCGTTCCACCAGTTTTTCGGCCTGGACTACAACCCCAATATCAAATTCCTGTTTATCTACATCGTGCTGTTTCTGGTGGTGCTGCTGGTGCTGTACATCAAGCACCGCCTGACACGCATGCCGATTGGCCGCGCCTGGGAAGCGCTGCGCGAAGACGAAATCGCCTGTCGCTCCATGGGCCTGAACCACGTGCTGGTCAAACTCTCGGCGTTCACCATCGGTGCTTCCACTGCAGGTCTGGCCGGGGTGTTCTTTGCCAGTTATCAGGGTTTTGTAAACCCGTCCTCGTTTACCTTTTTCGAGTCGGCACTGATCCTCGCCATTGTGGTGCTCGGCGGCATGGGTTCGACGGTGGGCGTGGTGATCGCTGCGTTCGTGCTGACCGTGGCACCTGAACTGCTGCGCAGCTTTGCCGAATACCGGGTGCTGCTGTTTGGTGTATTGATGGTGTTGATGATGATCTGGCGACCGCGGGGCCTGATCCGCATCAGCCGTGTCGGGGTCACACCACGCAAGGGGGTTGCGCCATGAACGAGCCCACTCTGAATGACGACGTTGTGCTCTCGGTCGATAAACTGATGATGCACTTTGGCGGGATCAAGGCCCTGAGCGATGTCAGCCTCAAGGTCAAACGCAACTCGATCTTTGCCCTGATTGGCCCCAACGGTGCCGGTAAAACCACCGTATTCAACTGCCTGACCGGGTTCTACAAGGCCAGTGGCGGCAAGATCGAACTCAATGCGCGAGGCACACGCACCAACGTCATCAAGTTGTTGGGCGAGCCGTTCAAGTTGACTGACTTCGTATCGCCCAAGGCATTCGCCAGTCGTCTGTACTACAAAATGTTCGGTGGTACTCATCTGGTCAACCGCTCAGGTCTGGCCCGCACCTTTCAGAACATTCGCCTGTTCAAGGAAATGTCGGTGCTGGAAAACCTGCTGGTGGCCCAGCACATGTGGGTCAACCGCAACATGCTCGCCGGTATCCTCAACACCAAGGGCTACCGCAAGGCCGAAAGCGATGCGCTGGACCACGCGTTCTACTGGCTGGAGGTGGTCGATCTGGTGGACTGCGCCAACCGTTTGGCGGGTGAGTTGTCCTACGGTCAGCAGCGGCGGCTGGAGATTGCGCGGGCCATGTGCACCCGCCCGCAAATCATCTGTCTCGATGAACCGGCCGCTGGCCTCAACCCGCAGGAAACCGAAGCGTTGAGCGCAATGATTCGCCTGTTGCGCGACGAACACGACCTGACCGTGGTGCTGATCGAGCACGACATGGGCATGGTCATGAGTATTTCCGATCACATCGTGGTGCTCGACCACGGGAACGTGATTGCCGAGGGCGGGCCTGACGCTATTCGTAACGACCCGAAAGTGATTGCTGCCTACCTCGGCGCAGACGAAGAGGAGCTGATATGACGAGCACGATCCTCGAACTCAAGGAACTGGACGTTCACTACGGGCCGATCCAGGCGTTGAAAAAAGTGTCGATGCATATTGAAGAGGGCGAGACCGTGAGCCTGATCGGCTCCAACGGCGCGGGCAAATCCACGCTGCTGATGTCGATTTTTGGCCAGCCCCGTGCCAGCGGCGGGCAAATCATCTACCAGGGCGTGGACATCACTCACAAGTCCTCGCACTACATTGCCTCCAACGGCATCGCCCAGTCGCCCGAAGGCCGTCGCGTGTTTCCGGACATGTCTGTGGAAGAAAACCTGCTGATGGGCACCATCCCCATTGGCGACAAGCATGCCGACGAAGACATGCAGCGCATGTTCGAGTTGTTTCCCAGGCTCAAGGAGCGGCGTAACCAGCGGGCCATGACCATGTCGGGCGGCGAGCAGCAAATGCTTGCGATCGCCCGGGCACTGATGAGCCGTCCCAAGTTGTTATTACTGGATGAGCCCAGCCTGGGGTTGGCGCCCATCGTGGTGAAACAGATTTTTGCCACCCTGCGCGAACTGGCCACAACGGGTATGACCATCTTCCTGGTCGAGCAGAACGCCAACCACGCTTTGCGTTTGTCCGATCGCGCCTATGTAATGGTCAACGGTGAAATCCGCCTGACCGGCACCGGCAAGGAGCTGCTGAGTAACGAGGAGGTGCGTAACGCTTATTTGGGCGGGCATTAACAGGCATTTCACACCTCTCTGTGGGAGCGGGCTTGCCCGCGATGGTAGCGCTGCGGTTTTTCTGAAGTACCGCGTCGAGGCCATCGCGAGCAAGCCCGCTCCCACATGTCTTTTGTAAGACAATTTCCTTCCCGCACAACCCCCGCCCCAAATTGTGGAAAACAATATTTCAACTCTGTGAAACCGCGACATAAAGCCGCTGTAATCCCCTGTTTTGTCATCATTTTGACTTGTCCCCGTTTGCTGTGGAGGTGGCTGTGGGTAACGTGGGAGTAGTTGGCTACAGGCCTTTATTTACAAGGCCTGTAGAGATGTGGTTATTTTTTGATCAGTGCTTTTTGCCTGGCTCCCCAGGTGATTTGTCAACAGGTTTGTTTGGTTATAAAGAGCGACCGGAAATAATGACTAACCTGTGGATAAGTCTGTGGTTAAACTCTGGAAAGAATGCGCTAGGCGGTGTAATTACTGGCCTCTGGCTATCTGCAGGGTTTCCCTGGGTTGCACCTTTTTGGGGCGCCTGCATGTGGGGCGTGTCCAGGTCAAGTCAAAAACACCTTTTCCTGTGCTCTATCCCTTGTGGACTGTGGCTTTGAGTATTTTCGACTTACACCCAAAGACTGTGGACGGGCCTGTGGATAAGGTGAGTGCATATGGCTCCAGCCCTTATGCACAGTGGCTTACCGGCGGCTGATCGTTTTTTGTACAGCTTCGACCTGGATGCACGACGGGTTGCCGCTGACCGTCAGCCGGGGCATTCTGCTCAACGTCCAATTCAACGGCGGCCGATGCCCGCCAGCCAAGGAGAACACGATGACTTCCACCCTGTTTATTACGGGCGCGACTTCCGGATTTGGTGAGGCGTGTGCGCGCAAGTTTGCACAAGCAGGCTGGAAACTGGTGCTGACGGGTCGGCGCGAAGATCGATTGAAAGCCCTGTGCGAAGAGTTGTCCAAGCAGACCGAGGTCCACGGCCTGGTGGTGGACGTGCGTGACCGTGTCGCGATGGAAGCCGCGATTGCCGGTCTGCCGCCTTCGTTCAGCAAGTTGCGCGGGCTTATCAACAATGCGGGCCTGGCCCTGGGCACTGACCCGGCGCCCAAGTGTGACCTCGACGACTGGGAAACCATGGTCGACACCAACATCAAAGGCCTGCTCTACACCACCCGCCTGCTGCTGCCACGACTGATCGCCTACGGCCGCGGTGCTGGGATCGTCAACCTGGGTTCCATCGCCGGCAGCTACCCGTACCCTGGCAGCCACGTGTATGGCGGCACCAAGGCCTTCGTCAAACAGTTCTCCCTGAACCTGCGTTGCGACTTGCAGGGCACGGGTGTGCGGGTCAGCAACGTAGAGCCAGGCCTGTGCGAGAGCGAGTTCTCCATGGTGCGCTTCGGTGGCGACAAGGAACGTTACGATGCGACCTACCAGGGTGCTGAGCCGATTCAGCCCCAGGACATCGCCGAGACCATTTTCTGGGTGCTCAACACCCCGGCCCACATCAACATCAACCGCCTTGAGCTGATGCCCGTCACGCAGTCCTGGAGCGGTTTTGCCATCGAGCGCCACGCCAAGTAGTAAACTCACGCCTGGCAGCCCACCTGCGACCTCCTGAGGGGGTCGCATTCAATCGGGCTGAAAAGGAGTTTTTGTGAGTGACCGTGGTGAGCAGAAACTGCTCAAACAATCGACTGTATTAATGTTCGCGGTGGCCATTGCGGGCATTGCGACGGGTTTTATTTCGGGTTCTGAATCCATCATGTTCGATGGATTCTTCTCTTTGATCGCCACCTTTATCAAAGTACTGATGCTGATTACGGCGCAGCTGATTGCCAAGGAAAGCAACCAGCGTTTCCAGTTCGGCTTCTGGCACCTGGAGCCCATGGTGCTGCTGATCGAAGGCAGCTTCCTGCTGTTGATTGCGATCTATGCCTTTCTGAACGGTGTGTTCGGCATCATCAATGGTGGGCGCGACATCGAGCTGGGGATGGTGATTGTCTACGCAGCGGTGTTTACCGTGATCGAATTTGCGTACTACTTCTGGGTGCGGCGCAAAAACCGCAAGCTCAAGTCCACCCTGATTCAGTTCGACAACATCAGCTGGCTGGTGGACGCCATGCTGTCGGTGGGGCTGTTGATAAGTTTCGTCACGGCGCTGGTGCTCAAGCAGCAGGGTTATGCACAGTGGGCGGCCTACGTTGACCCGGCGATCCTGATTTTGCTGGCCCTGAGCATGCTGGCCCCGGCGTTCAAGATCCTCAAGCCGGCCTTGCGTGACGTCCTGGGGATAGCCCCGGACAGACTCGACGACAAGGTACGCGACGTGCTCGAAGACATGTCGGCACGCCATGGGTTTGAAGGCTACAAAACCTACGTGCAGAAGCATGGACGGGCGCGATTTATCGAGATTCATATTGTGCTGCCAGCGGGTTATCCACTGACCAGCGTGAAGACACTCGATGCGTTGCGCGAAGAAATATCCGAACTACTGGGGGCTGCTGACAGTGCCCGCTGGCTGACCATCAGCTTTACCGGGGATCGCAAGTGGATTGCGTAACCCAAGGCCAGTGAGTTTTTGTGGGAGGCGTCAGTTATTAAAGTACTGCGCCAACCCGCTGTAGCACGTCGCCAGGTGATACGGTGTGGTCGACGGCATGTCTTCGCGGCTGACATGCCCTGCGCCATCCCGGCATTCGTACCAGCCACCGGCATGTAAAAAGTGCTGTTGCAGCGCCAGCAACTGGCGTTGCAGACGTGGCTGGCTGTCGGAGCGCAAGGTCAGGGCACGCAGGTATTCGGCTTGCGCCCAGATGCGCTGGGTGCCATCACGCAGGCTGCCATCGGGGGCCAGCATGCCGCAGACCGCGCCACTCTGTGGGGCGACGCCCACCTGCTCGGCAAAGCCGAAAGCACGATCCAGTGACCCGTGCAGCGGTGTCTGGCGTAGCAGTGGTGAAGACTGCAGCAAAAAGAACCACTCAAACTGATGGCCCGGCTCAAACCAGTTATCCACAGCCCCGCGCGGTTTTTCGAGCATGACGTTATGCACAGGCTCGATAAAGCGCTGCTGCATGGCCTCGGCCAGTGCGAGCAGTGCGCCATGCACCGGCGCATCCTCGCGCACCGACAGGGTGGCCAGAAAGGCTTCAGCCAAGTGCATCAACGGGTTTTGCAGGGGGCCGGTGTTCAGTGAAGTCCAGTCGCGATCCAGGCTGGCTTCGTACAGGCCGTTGCCATCACTGAAGCGTTCGGCCACCACCTCCAGCGCCCCATTGAGCGCCGACTCCACCAGCGGCTCGCGTACTTTGGCCCAGTAATGGGCGCACGCGAAGATGATAAAGGCGTGGGTGTAGAGGTCTTTGCGTTGATCCAGCGGCGCGCCGTCAGGGTCGATGCTGTAGAACCAGCCACCGTGTTCGGCGTCGTGAAAATGCTGGTGCAGCGAGCGGAACAGCGCCGCGGCGCGCTCAGTGGCGTCGGGGAACGCCGGGTCATCGATCAGGCTGGCGAACAGGTACAGTTGCCGCGCACAGGCCATGGCGCGATAGCGCTGGGGGGGCAGCGGCCGATGTTCAGGGCTGAGTGCCTCGTAGGGCAGCGCCAGTTCGGCATTCCAGCCGGGGCCTTGCCAGAGCGGCACAATGACCTGGCGAAAATGCTGCTGAACGGCCGCAAACGTGGCGGTCAGTTCTAGCGGGAAGTCGGAGCTGGCTACATCAGGCATCGGCGGGCGTCGTCACGGCTGGGGCGTTTGCGCGACATGATACACCGTGATTCCCTGGATGATCTCAACTCTGAATACGCGAGTGTAAATGTGGGAGCGGGCTTGCTCGCGATGCCATCGCGAGCAAGCCCGCTCCCACGGGTCAAACCAATAAACCCTGACGCTCGATAAACGCCACGATGGCATCCAGGCCAAGCCCGGTCTTTTGGTTGCTGAACACAAACGGCTTTTCGCCGCGCATGCGCCGCGTGTCGCTGTCCATCAGTTCCAGCGAGGCGCCCACCAGCGGCGCCAGGTCGATCTTGTTGATCACCAGCAAGTCGGATTTACAGATCCCCGGTCCCCCCTTGCGTGGCAATTTGTCCCCGGCGGACACGTCGATCACGTAGATCGTCAGGTCGGACAGCTCCGGGCTGAAGGTGGCCGACAAGTTATCGCCACCCGATTCCACCAGAATCAGGTCCAGCCCCGGAAAACGGCGGTTCAACTGATCCACGGCTTCCAGGTTGATCGACGCATCTTCACGAATCGCTGTGTGCGGGCAGCCACCGGTTTCAACCCCGATAATGCGCTCCGGGGCCAGCGCCTCATTGCGCACCAGAAAGTCGGCATCTTCACGGGTATAGATATCGTTGGTGACGACGGCCAGGTTGTACTTTTCACGCAACGCCAGGCACAGGGCCAGGGTGAGCGCGGTTTTTCCGGAGCCCACCGGGCCACCGATGCCAACACGCAAAGGCTGTGAGTTCATTACATTCTCCTAGGAACGAAACAGGCGGCTGTACTGGCGCTCGTGGGCCATGCTCGCCAACGACAGGCCGAAAGCGGCGCTGCCCAAGTGGGATGAGTCGAGGGTGCTGGCGTGTTGCTGTGCCTGTTGCAGGGCGGGCGACAACTCACTGGTCATGCGTTGGGCCGCTTGCTGGCCCAGTGGCAGGGTTTTCATCAGTACCGCCAGTTGGTTTTCCAGCCAGCTCCAGAGCCAGGCGGCCAGCGCGTCTGCAGGACTGATGCCCCAGGCGCGTGCAGCCAATGCCCAGCCAAGGGCCAGATGTGGCTCACGCTGTTGTGCGAGAAACAACCGTGCGGGCTCGTCCAGTTCCGGCAAACCCGTGAGCAACTGTTGCAAGGAGTAGCCCATTTGCCGGCTTTCCTGATGCAGTTCTCGGGTTTCACGGCTGGCGCGATGTTCATCGCACAGCCGCTGCAAGGTGTTCCAGTCCTGGTCGGCCGCCGCCTGGCAATGGGCGAGCAGCAACGGCGCTTCGAAGCGGGCCAGATTGAGCAGCAATTGATCGCTGATCCAGCGCGCGGCCGTCACAGGATCAGTGACACGGCCATTCTCGACGGCCATTTCCAGCCCCTGGGAATAGCTGTAGCCACCGATGGGCAGTTGCGGGCTGGCCAAGCGCAACAGCGCCCAGGCCGGATTCACAGGCGAACGCCAAATTGATGCAGGCGCGGCGCGTAGTTGAAGTCCTCTTCACCCGCACGGGAGTGATGATGGCCGCCGCCATAGGCGCCGTGTTCCGGTTGAAATGGCGCTTCAATGGCCTCGGTATGTGCACCCAATTGCTCCAGCATGGCCTTGAGCACATAGTCATCGAGCAGGCGCAACCAGCCATCACCCACTTGCAGGGCAACATGGCGGTTGCCCAGGTGATAAGCCGCACGGGTCAGTTCAAAGGCATCGCGGCAGGTGACATGCAGCAGTTTTTCCGGGCTGGCGCACACGCGTACGATTCGTCCGTCCTGGGCCTGGAGAAATTCGCCGTCATTCAAGGGCGCCTGGCCGCGGTCAAGGAACAGCCCCACGTCTTCGCCACTGCTGCTGAAACAGCGCAGGCGGCTTTTGCTCCGGGCTTCGAAGTTGAGGTGTAGCTCGGCGCTCCACACGGGGTGGGGCTGGATTCTGCGATGAATCACCAACATCGGAAGGCATCCTGCAATTGACATTACCCAAGCCAGAGCAAGGGGCTTGCCAACCCGGGTGACGGGTGCAAATACAGGCCCAAAAAGGGTGCAGGACGATGAGGGTGTTCCAAACGGGTGCGCTGGGGGTGCGAAGGCGCACCAACACAGTGCGCCAACGATTACTCCGTGCTGCCCAAACCTTTCCAGTGCTTGAGCCCGATAAAGATAAATCGCAGCTGCTGGCTGATTTTGGCCTGGGGTTGGAGGTGATCGGGCAGGGTGTCCGCAGGCGGATCGATCACGTCGGGCAGGGCGGCAAACACGCTTTTGACCACCAGATCGGCGATCACGGTCAGGCCGGCATGGTCCAGGTGCTGCAACTTGGGTTTGGAGCCAAGGTCTGCTGCCAGGTCCGACGTGATGTCTTCACGCAGTGCGCCAATGGCCTGGCGAACCGGTTGGGAACCGCCGTACTGCTCGCGGGCCAAAAACAGAAACTGCGAGCGATTGGCCTCCACCACGTCGAGAAAGATGCGCACCGACGCGTTGATCACGCCGCCCATGAACAGTTCATTGTGGCGCACCAGGCGAATGGTTTCGCGAAAGGTCTGGCCGACTTCACTGACCAGTGCCAGGCCCAACTGGTCCATGTCGCTGAAGTGACGATAAAAACCGGTAGGCACGATGCCCGCCGTTTTTGCGACTTCGCGCAGGCTCAGGCTGCCAAAGCCGCGACCCGATTCCATCAAGTGGCGGGCAGCATCCATCAGCGCAAGGCGGGTTTGTTGCTTCTGTTCGGCGCGGGGCAGCATCGGGGCTGGTATTCCAGACAAGTACAGCGGCGCACTCTAGCAAATCGGCTTTGATGGCGTCGAACGGTGAAGGCTTCAATCTTCTCTTAGCAGCTGCCGCAAGCTGCGTTCGATGGCGTAACCGTCGCAAAATCAGGTTCTACGGTGTTTCAGGTAAACCCGTTTCTCAGGATTTACGATTGCTACGCAACCGAACGCAGCCTGCGGTAACTGCTACGAAAGGCTTAGCTCGCACGTTGATTGCGCTCGGCCAGACGATCAGCGCCACCTTCGGCGACAAACTGATTGCTTGGGGTGCGATCGTAGCCATCTTCAGCGACGCGATTTTGCTGATCCAGGGTACGTTGCGCGCCATCTTCAGCCACCGGGTTGAGGGGTTGGCTCAACGTGCTCGATGCAGGTTGTACCATTGGGGTTGGCTCGTCGTCGGCTGGCAGGGCAAAAGCGTTGACGGCGAAAAGTGAAAGGCTCAGGCCAAGCAGTAATGGGCGTTTCATGGTGTGTGCTCCGTAGCAGTGCAACTAAGTAGGTGTTGAGGCAATGCTACGCTTGGCTACCGGATATCAAAGTTCATACGGGCAATGGTGATAATCGACAGAATTGATTGTTCAGATTCGGGGGCTCTAGCCTGAGGCTTCCGAGGTTTTTTACACGAAAGTCGTACCGGGGTTAAACCTTCAGACGTCTTTGCCAGTCGTACATTTAGAGGCGTCGTAACTGGGACGTTGAGTCGAATTCAAGGAGCCGCGACATGACGCGCACCCGTAAAACCCTTGCCTGGACAGGCGGTATTCTCGTGCTGTTGGTGGCCGTGCTGGTGGTGATCCTCGCTACCTTCGACTGGAACCGCATCAAGCCGACCCTCAACACCAAAGTGTCCGAAATCCTTCATCGCCCGTTTGCCATCAACGGTGATCTGGCCGTGCGCTGGCAGCGCGAAGAGGACGAGGGCGGGTGGCGCGCCTGGGTGCCCTGGCCCCATGTGATTGCCCAAGACCTGACCCTGGGCAACCCCGAGTGGTCGAAAACGGCGCAAATGGCCAGCCTCAAGAAAGTCGAGCTGCGCCTGTCGCCGCTGGCACTGCTGACCCAAACGGTGGATATCCCGCGCATCAACCTGACCGAGCCCAGCGCCAACCTTGAGCGTCTGGCCGATGGCCGGGCGAACTGGAACTTCACGTTCGACCCCAAGGACCCGAACGCCGAGCCGTCAGCGTGGACCGTTGATATAGGCGCCATCGGCTTCGACAAGGGCCACGTCACGTTAAATGACCAAACCCTCAAAGCCCGACTGGATGTGCTGATCGACCCACTGGGCAAGCCTATCCCCTTCAGGGAAATCGTCGGCGAAGCGGACGCGAAAAAGGCCCTGGAGAAAGGTGGCCAGGCGCAAGACTATGCCTTCGCCCTCAAGGTCAAAGGCCAGTACCACGACCAGAAACTCAACGGTACGGGCAAGATTGGCGGCCTGCTGGCCTTGCAGGACGCAACCAGGCCTTTCCCGCTGCAAGCCCAGGTCAGCATTGCCGATACCCAGGTGGCGCTGGCCGGGACCTTGACCGATCCGCTGAATCTGGGGGCGCTGAACCTGCGCCTGAAGCTGGCCGGTACCAGCCTGAGCAACCTCTATCCGTTGACCGGCGTGACCTTGCCGGATTCACCGCCGTACTCGACCGACGGGCATTTGATCGCCCAATTGCGTGAGCCCGGTGGAGCCACCTTCAGCTATGAAAACTTCAACGGCAAAATCGGTAGCAGTGATATTCACGGCGACCTGAAATACGTGGCCAGCCAGCCGCGGCCAAAGCTGTCTGGCAAGCTGGTGTCCAACCAACTGCTGATGGCTGACCTGGCTCCTTTGATCGGCGCCGACTCCAACACCCAGCAAAAGGCCCGGGGCGGTGAAAGCAAGCAGCCAGCGGGTAAAGTGCTGCCGGTCGAAGAGTTTCGCACCGAGCGCTGGCGCGACATGGACGCCGACGTTGAACTCACCGGCAAGCGCATCGTGCAGAGCGCCGAGTTGCCGTTTACCGACCTGTTCACCCATCTGGTACTCAATGACGGCGAGCTGAGCCTTGAGCCGCTGCGCTTTGGCGTGGCGGGCGGCAAGCTGGATGCGCAGATCCGCCTCAATGGTCGTGCGACGCCGTTGAAAGGCAGCGCCAAATTGACGGCGCGCAACTTCAAGCTCAAGCAGCTGTTTCCCACGTTTGAACCGATGAAAACCAGCTTCGGTGAACTCAATGGCGATGCCACGATTGCCGGGACCGGCAACTCGGTGGCCAAGTTGTTGGGCACTGCCAATGGTGATTTGAAAATGATCATCAATGATGGCGCCATCAGTCGCAGCCTGATGGAGATAGCTGGCTTGAACGTGGGCAACTACGTGGTGGGCAAGATTTTTGGCGACGAAGACGTCAAAATCAACTGCGCGGCAGCGGACTTCGGTATCAAGAGCGGTCTGGCCAGCTCCCGGCTGTTTGTGTTCGATACCGAGAACGCGATTATCTACATCGACGGTACGGTCAACTTCGCCACCGAACAGCTCGACTTGAAAATTACCCCTGAGTCCAAGGGCCTGCGCTTGTTTTCGCTGCGTTCACCGCTGTATGTGCGCGGCACCTTCGCCAACCCTTCGGCGGGTGTGCAAGCCGTACCGTTGCTGTTGCGCGGTGCCGGCATGGTGGCGCTGGGCGTGATTGCAGGCCCGGCGGCAGGGTTGCTGGCATTGGTTGCGCCAAGTGGTGGCGAACCCAACCAGTGCGCGCCACTGCTGCAGCAAATGCAGCAGGGCAAAGTGCCGAAAACGGTGAAATAAGCCCTGCAGAACGGATGTAGCCGCTGCCACCGCAAGGCCTTTGCCTTGAATGCCAAAGAGGGCCGCTGCGCTGCCCATCGCAGCATGCGGCAGCGGCCACAGGTTGAGACAGAGCGGTCAGGCTTTGCGAAGTGGCGTAGTCCACCGTTCCGACAGAATCACACCGCCCAGGGTCAGTGCGCCGCCAATCAGGTGGTAGGCATGCAATTGCTCTTTCAGCACCACGGCAGCAATCAGTGCCGTAATTAACGGCAACAGATTGAAAAACAGCGTGGTGCGACTCGGGCCCAGGGTGGCGACGGCTTTCATCCAGGCCAAGGGCGCGATCATCGACGCCAGCACACAGGCGTAGAGCACCAGTCCCATGTTGTGAACGGTCGGGCCGACCTTGGGGGAGGCCAGGTACAGCGGGAACAGCACCACAATCGCCACGAGCACCTGCATGTACAGCATCTGCAGTGGCGGCAGGCGCAGCTGCCATTTTTTCAGCAGCGTGCTGTAAATCGCGTAGGCCAGGGTGGCGACCAGCATCATTGCGTCGCCCAGGTTCAGGCCATGATCGAGCAAGGCCGCGAGACTGCCGCTCGACACCACCACCAGTACCCCGACAAACGACACAATGGCGCCCACCAATGCTCCGGCCGTCAGGCGCTGGCCCAGGCTGATGATCGACATCGCAAGCACCATCAATGGCATCAGCGACAGGATAATGCCCATATTGGTGGCCGAGGTCCGGGCTGCCGCGTAGTAGGCCAGGCTTTGGTAAATCGCCATGCCAAGCACGCCGAGGACGAAGATCTTGCCCAGGTTCGCACGGATGACAGGCCAGTTGGCCATGACCGGTTTGAGCATAAAGGGCGTGAACAGCAGGCCGGCCAGTAGCCAGCGGTAAAAGCCGATTTCGGAGGGGAAGATTGCGCCCACTGCCAACTTGTTAATCACGGTATTGCCGGCCCAGATAAAAATGGCCAGTAGCGGGTAAGCGTATTGCATCAGGACAACCACACGATTAATAAGCGGCGATTATCCACTGTCAGCCAGCAAGTCGCGATGTTTGAGCGCCAGAGGGTGCAACGGATAACGATGTAACAGAGTTTGTCTACACTTCAGTGAATTGCGCTGCCACTTGGCGCGTCAACAAGGAGAAAACTCCATGAAGATGTTGCGTGTTCCTCTGCTGCTGATCGGTCTGCTGCTGTGCTCCCAGGGTTTTGCGGCCACTGCCCAGCAGAACAAAATGACCACCTGTAACGCTGACGCCAGTGCCAAAGCCCTCAAGGGGGATGAGCGCAAAGCCTTCATGAGCACTTGCCTCAAAGCCAAACCGGCCACGCAGCAAGACAAAATGAAAACCTGCAACGCCACCGCCGGTACCCAGGACCTCAAGGGCGATGCGCGCAAAGCCTTCATGAGCGATTGCCTGAAGAAAAAATGAGCCTGTAGCAGCTGACGAGTGGAGCGAGGCTGCGTTCGGCGGCGCAGCCGTCGCAAATCCAGAGAGTCGGGTTCAACTGACACTGCGCAGTGTATGGCTTTACGGCGGCTGCGCCGCCGGACGCAGCCTCGCTCCGCTCGTCAGCTGCTACAAAGGTATCGGTTAGTCCCTGCGCAAGTCACAAATTCTAGTGCTCCCCGCCGAAGGCTGGCAGACTGCCTTTCCTTTCACGCTGTCAGTTTTGAGGCTGTATGCCATCGTTTTCTCAGCGTCACATCGTGTTGGCCAGCTACATCATCATTGCTGGCGGCCTGCTATTGGTCTTTCCGTTGCGTTTGTTGCCCAGCCTGCTGGCAGGGTTGTTGGTGTTCGAACTGGTCAACATGCTCACCCCCCAACTGCAGCGCCTGATTGCCGGGCGTCGTGCGCGGTGGCTGGCAGTGGCGTTGCTGGGCACGCTGATTGTCAGTGTGCTGGCGCTGATTTTTGCCGGGGCCATCAGCTTTTTGCTGCATGAAGCCGAAAACCCTGGGGCCTCACTCAACAAATTCATGGCCGTGGTTGACCGGGCACGGGGTCAATTGCCGCCGTTTCTGGACAGTTACCTGCCTGCCAGCGCTGCCGAGTTTCGGATTGCCATCGGGCAGTGGATGAACAAGCACCTCAGCGATCTGCAACTGGTGGGTAAAGACGCGGCGCACATGTTCGTGACCCTGCTGATCGGCATGGTGCTGGGGGCAATTATGGCCTTGCAGACTATTCCCGATATCAGCCGTCGCAAGCCGCTGTCTGCCGCGCTGTTCGAGCGTCTGCACCTGCTGGTACAGGCGTTTCGCAATATCGTGTTCGCGCAGATCAAGATTGCGCTGCTCAACACCGCGTTTACCGGGGTCTTTCTGGCCGTGATCCTGCCGCTGCTTGGCGTTCACTTGCCGCTGACCAAAACCCTGATCGTGCTGACCTTCCTGCTGGGCTTGCTGCCGGTGATCGGCAACCTGATCTCCAACACGCTGATCACCATTGTGGGTTTGTCGCTGTCGATCTGGGTGGCGGTGGGTGCGTTGGGCTACCTGATCGTTATCCACAAGCTGGAGTACTTTCTCAACGCCAGAATTGTGGGCGGGCAGATCAGCGCCAAATCGTGGGAATTGCTGCTGGCGATGCTGGTATTCGAGGCAGCCTTCGGCCTGCCGGGTGTAGTGGCCGGGCCGATCTACTATGCGTACCTGAAGAGTGAGTTGAAGCAGGTGGGGCTGGTTTAACAGCTTACCCTGACCCTCTCCCGGCGGGAGAGGGTTGGGGTGAGGGTATTAGCCGTAACGCTTTTTAGCTTCAATCGCCAAACCGCTGCCGATGCTGCCGAAGATGTTGCCTTCAACGTGTCGGGCATTGGGCAGCATGGCCGCTACGCTCTGGCGCAATGCCGGAATGCCGCTCGAACCCCCGGTGAAGAACACTGTATCCACCTGCTCGACACCCACACCTGCACTGGTGAGCAGGTTGGTCACGCTGTTGCGGATGCGCTCCAGCTGATTGTCGATGGCGGCTTCGAACATCCCGCGGCTCAAGTCCACGCTCAGTCCCGCTTCAACCCGATCCAGCGGCAAGTGACGGCTGTCGTTGTGGGTCAACTGGATCTTGGTTTCTTCGATTTCCATCGCCAGCCAGTGACCGGCACGCTGCTCGATCAGCTTGAACAGGCGGTCGATGCCACCGGTGTCTTCAATGTCGTAGCGCATGCTGCCCAGGGCCAACTGGGATTTTTGCGAGTACACCGAGTTGATGGTGTGCCAGGTCGCCAGGTTCATGTGGTGGCTGGTGGGCATGTAGGCCCCGCTTTTCATGCGGCTGCCGTAGCCGAACAGCGGCATCACGCCTTGCAGACTCAATTGTTTGTCGAAGTCGGTCCCGCCCACGTGCACACCGCCGGTGGCGAGGATATCGTCCTGGCGGTTGTCCATGCCACGACGCTCGGGCGACAGACGCACCAGTGAGAAGTCGGAAGTACCGCCACCGATGTCGACGATCAGTACCAACTCTTCGCGTTCGATAGTGGACTCATAGTCGAATGCCGCCGCGATCGGTTCGTATTGGAAGGACACTTCCTTGAACCCAATGGCACGGGCCACGTCCGTCAGGGTGTTTTCGGCTTCCTGGTCGGCCAGGGGATCGTCATCTACGAAAAAAACCGGGCGTCCCAACACCACTTCTTCAAATTCTCGACCGGCGGTCGCTTCGGCGCGTTTTTTAAGCTGGGCGATAAACAGCCCCAGCAAGTCCTTGAACGGCATCGCCGTGCCCAGAACGCTGGTGTCGTGCTTGATCAGCTTGGAACCCAGCAGGCTCTTGAGCGAGCGCATCAGGCGGCCTTCGTAGCCTTCCAGGTACTCATGCAGCGCCAGACGGCCATACACCGGGCGGCGTTCTTCAATATTGAAGAACACCACTGAGGGCAGGGTGATCTTGTCGTCCTCCAGCGCGATGAGGGTTTCCACGCCTGGGCGAAGCCAGCCGACGGTGGAGTTGGACGTGCCGAAGTCGATACCGCAGGCACGTGCTGGAGAGGCGCTTTTCATGTCTTTCATGTTCCGGTTAAAAAACGGCCGCGCAGTGTATGTCAGACCGCTGAAGAATCGAAGGGCGACGATTCGCTAATTCGTAGGTTTTAATCCACTTGAAAGACTATCCTTCACCCCCAAACTTCCAGACATTGGCTTGGTAGTTGTCAGGCGATTGAGTGAAGCCCGTAGGCTGCCGATAAACTTTTGCAGCGGCGTTCCGTCACATGATTGAGACCGGTCAATCGACAGGCCGGTCAGCCAGAGCATTCTGGGTGACCTGGAACGGCGCGATATTGATAACGGATGGTGATCCTTACATGGACTTCAAAGACTATTACAAGATCCTGGGTGTCGAGCCCACGGCTGACGACAAGGCGATCAAGACCGCCTATCGCAAGCTGGCGCGCAAATATCACCCGGATGTCAGCAAGGAAAAGGACGCCGAGAGCAAGTTCAAGGACGTCAACGAAGCGTATGAAGCACTGAAAAGTGCCGAAAAACGCGCCGAATACGATGAGATTCGTAAGTACGGCCAGCATGGCCAGCCCTTCCAGGGGCCGCCGGGCTGGCAGGGTCATTCCAGTGGTGGTTTCGAGAACAACGGCGATTTTTCAGACTTTTTCAGCTCGATCTTCGGTTCGCGCGGTAATGGATTTGGTGGGCAATCGGGCCGCAGTGCGGGCCGTCGCGGGCAGGATGTAGAAATGGAATTGCCGATTTTTCTTGAAGAAACCCTGTCTGGTGAGTCGAAGCAGATCAGCTTCCAGATCGGCGATACCAGCAAGACCCTGAGCGTGAAAATTCCTGCCGGTGTGACCGACGGCGAGCGCATCCGCCTTAAAGGGCAGGGCGCACCGGGCATGGGCGGCGGAGCCAACGGTGATCTGTACCTGATCATCCGTTTTGCGCCGCACCCTAAATTCGATGTCGAAGGCCACGACCTGGTCATCACGGTGCCATTGGCCCCGTGGGAAGCTGCGCTGGGCACCAAGGTGGCGATACCGACCCTGACCAGCAAGGTGATGATGACCATTCGCCCTGACAGCCAGAGCGGTCAGCGCATGCGCATCAAGGGCCACGGCCTGGCGGACAAGCAAGGCCAGCGCGGTGACTTGTATGCCCAATTGAAAGTGGTCATGCCCAAACAGACCGACGAGGCCACCAAAGCACTGTGGCAAGAACTCGCCGACAAAGCTGCATTTGACCCGAGAGAACAATGGAGTAACTGATCATGAGCAGCACCCTGATCGTTCAGCTGGACATGGAAAGGTTCTGCGAAGAGGCCAATATCCCGGCCACTTACGTGATAGAGATTGTCGAACACGGAATTATCGAACCTCAGGGCCGCACGCCTGACGTGTGGCGTTTTGAAGACTACGAATTGGTCATCGCCAGGCGTGCGGCCAAGCTGCGTGATGATCTGCAAATAGAGTGGGAAGGCGTCGCCCTGGCGCTGGACCTGCTCGAAGAAGTGCAGCAGTTGCGGGCCGAAAACCAGCGGCTCAAGCAGCAGTTGGGGCGCTTTGTGACGCAATAGAAGCATGCCCACAGGCTTTGTGGGCGCTGGCTTGCCTGCGATGGTATCGGCGCGATGTTCCTGTTGAACCGCGGCGACTGAATCGCGAGCAAGCCCGCTCCCACAGAGGGCTCAGGTGTTTCTAGGCAACACCACGGTAAACGTCGTGCCCTCGGCTTCGGTCGAGGTCACGTCGATGCTGCCCTTATGGGCGTCCACCACTTCCTTGATGATAAACAGGCCAAGCCCCAGGCTGGTCGACGTGCCCGGCTGGGTGATGTCTTCGCTCGGGCTGCGTACCAGCGGGTCGAACAGGGTGGCAATGGCGTCCTGGGCAATGGGCAGGCCAAGGTTGTGGACGCGCAAGGTCACGTCGCTCGCGTCCCCGCTCAGGCTCAACGTCACTTGGCCTTTGCGGGCGCCGTGCTGCAGCGCATTGCCGATCAGGTTCTGAAGCAGCTGCCCCAGCCTGCGCGGATCCCAATGGCCTTGCACATCGCCTTCAACCTGCAGGCTCGGGGCTCGGTCGGGTTGCCCGGCACAGGCTTCGTCCAGCGCTGCCTGGCAGGCGACGGCCAGATCCATGGGCTTGGGTTCGATCGGCAGGTTGCTGCCCAGTCGGCTGCGCACAAACTCCAGCAGGTCATTGACCATCGTCCCCATATGGCGGGCACCATTCTTGATGGCCAGCACATACGTCAACGCATCGGCGTCGAGCCGGGCTTTGCGTTCCAGCATTTCAGTGGACATGCTCACCGCCTGCAACGGTGCGCGCAGGTCATGGCCGAGGATGGCGAGGAAGATATCCCGCGAACGACTGACCTGTTCGGCGTAGGCCGCCGTTGACTCGGCCAGGGCCTGATCGATGGCCTCGTTGAAACGGATCATGTCCTGCATGTGCGACAGGGCCGGGGCGTCGATACTGGCGACCCACAGGCGGATCACGCAGGCGCGCAAATGGCGGAACTCCGAGGTCATCTGTACCAGATCAAACCCCACGGTATGGCGCAGTTCGCCGTGGCTGGCGGCGGCTTCATCCAGGGCGGGGCTGGTCTCGGGGCCTTCGCCCTCGGCCTTGGCCTGCTGTTCGCTGGCCGTTTGCGCAGTGTTCATGTCCCGGGATGCGGCCAGCAGGATCTCTTTGGCATGGTCGCGCAACGCCAGGCTGGTCATGGAGTCGGCAGCCGGTGTGATGGTTTCGGCAAATTGCTCCCATTCATCGACGATACGATCAACATTGTGGACGATGAATTCAGATAGGCGCATGGCCACAAACCTTGCTGCAAGAGCGGCTGTATTGAAAGGTGACGCATCTTAACGCCAAAAGCAGCTTTTCAATACAACCGCCAATCCCCTGCAAACGCAGGGCATCAGAACAGAAAGTAGCGCTGTGCCATCGGCAACACATCAGCCGGTTCACACCACAGCAACACACCGTCGGCCTTGACCTGATAGGTCTGGGGGTCGACTTCGATGTTGGGCAAATAACCGTTGTGAATCAGGTCGGTTTTTTGCACATCACGGCAGCCCTTGACCACCGCGATTTGCTTTTGCAAACCCAGCGCTGCGGGTACGCCTGCGTCGAACGCGGCCTGGCTGATAAAGGTCAGGCAGGTGGCATGGCGCGAGCCGCCGTAGCTGGCGAACATCGGGCGGTAATGCACGGGTTGCGGGGTGGGGATGGAGGCGTTGGGATCACCCATCAGGCTTGCGGCAATGGCGCCACCCTTGAGGATCAGTGTGGGCTTGACCCCAAAAAACGCCGGGCGCCACAGCACCAGATCAGCCCACTTGCCCACCTCGATCGACCCCACTTCATGGCTCACGCCGTGGGTGATGGCCGGGTTGATGGTGTACTTGGCGATGTAGCGTTTGGCGCGGAAGTTATCGTTGCCCACGGCATCTTCGGGTAATGGGCCGCGCTGCTTCTTCATTTTGTCGGCGGTCTGCCAGGTGCGGGTGATCACTTCGCCCACCCGGCCCATGGCCTGGCTGTCGGAGCTGATCATCGAGAACGCGCCCAGGTCATGGAGGATGTCTTCGGCGGCAATGGTTTCGCGGCGGATACGGCTTTCGGCGAAGGCCACGTCCTCGGCGATGCTCGGGTCGAGGTGATGGCACACCATCAACATGTCGAGGTGTTCGTCGATGGTGTTGCGGGTAAAGGGCCGGGTCGGGTTGGTGGAGCTGGGCAGCACATTGACCAGGCCGCAGGCCTTGATGATGTCCGGCGCATGGCCGCCACCGGCCCCTTCGGTGTGATAGGTGTGGATGGTGCGGCCCTTGAAGGCGGCGAGGGTGGTTTCGACAAAGCCCGACTCGTTCAGGGTGTCGCTGTGAATCGCCACTTGCACGTCATACAGGTCGGCGACATTCAGGCAGTTGTCGATGGACGCGGGGGTGGTGCCCCAGTCTTCGTGCAGCTTGAGACCGATGGCCCCGGCCTCGACCTGTTCGATCAGCGGTTGCGGCAGGCTGGCGTTGCCCTTGCCGGTAAAGCCCATGTTCATCGGGAACGAATCGGCGGCCTGGAGCATGCGCGCCATATGCCAGGGGCCCGGGGTGCAGGTGGTGGCATTGGTGCCGGTGGCCGGGCCGGTGCCGCCGCCGATCATGGTGGTGACGCCGCTGTTGAGCGCTTCTTCGATCTGCTGCGGGCAGATGAAGTGGATATGGGTGTCGATACCGCCTGCGGTGAGGATCATGCCTTCGCCCGCGATCACTTCGGTGCTGGCGCCGATGGCAATGGTCACATTGGGCTGGATATCCGGGTTGCCGGCTTTGCCGATGGCGTGGATGCGACCGTTCTTGAGGCCAACATCGGCCTTGACGATGCCCCAGTGATCGATGATCAGTGCGTTGGTGATCAGGGTGTCGACCACCTCGCTGGCGAGCAGCTGGCTTTGGCCCATACCGTCGCGAATCACTTTGCCGCCGCCAAACTTCACTTCTTCGCCATAGGTGGTGAAGTCCTGCTCGACCTCGACCCACAGCTCGGTATCGGCCAAACGAACCTTGTCACCCACGGTGGGGCCGAACATGTCGGCGTAGGCCTGACGGGATATTTTCATTGTGCTTTCCTGAAAATTTGTGGGACATCTTCTGTGGGAGCGGGCTTGCTCGCGATGGCATCTACGCCGTTGTGCAGTCAGACCGCGTTGCCCGAATCGCGAGCAAGCCCGCTCCCACACGGGTGTGTGTCGGGGTCAATCCAGATTGCCCATCACCCGCCCGGCAAAGCCGAACACCCGGCGCAGCCCGGCCAGTTCCACCAGTTCCACTTCACGGGTTTGCCCCGGCTCGAATCGCACCGCCGTGCCCGCCGGGATGTTCAGGCGCATGCCGCGGCTGTCACCCCGGTCAAAGATCAGGGCGTCGTTGGTTTCGAAAAAGTGATAGTGCGAACCCACCTGGATCGGCCGGTCGCCACGGTTTGACACGCTCAGGCTCAGGGTGCGCCGACCGACGTTCAGTTCGATTTCGCCCGACTCTATGCGGTATTCGCCCGGAATCATTGCGGCTCACTCAAGGTTTTGAAGTAGATGGCCGTCGGGCTGTAATGGCCGCTGGGGCTTTGGCAGTAGTTGGGCAGTTCGCCGACGCGGGTATAACCCAGGGCACTGTAGAAGTTCTCGGCCGGTGAGCCCGCTTCGGTGTCCAGGTGCAGCAAGCCACGCTTGAGTTCCCGTGCACCTTGTTCCAGCGCGTGGATCAGCACCTGGCCCAGCCCGCGGCGCCGCACTTCGTTGAGCACCAGCAACTTTTGGACTTCGGCGCGGTTCAGGCCGTTGGCCTTTTGGCACAGGATCAGTTGCACGCTGGCCAGCACGCGCTGGTCTTCAACCAGTACCCACAACAGCAGATTGCCCTGCTCCAGTTGGGCGTGAACTTCGTTGAAGTAGCGGCTGGCCTGGGGCAGGTCGAGGTCGTTCATGAACCCCACCGATGCGCCGTGTTTGACGGCGTCGAGCAGCAGCACAATCAAGTCTTCACGGTAGTGGGCAAAATTCTGCGCCGTGACGCGCACCAGTTGTTCGGTCTTCATTGTGCGGGTTCCTTGGGGGGCAGTGCGCCGGGGTTGAGCATCAGTTGCATAAACGTCAGGTCGAGCCAGCGGCCGAACTTTATCCCCACCTGCGGCATGCGCCCGCTGGTGACAAAACCCAGTTGTTTGTGCACGTGGATCGAAGCCGCATTGGCGCTTTCGATGGCCGCCACCATGACGTGCTTGTCGCAGGCCCGGGCACGTTTGATCAATTCGGCCAGCAACTGCGGGCCCAGGCGTTTGCCCCGTTGCTCGGGATGGACATACACCGAATGCTCCACTGTGTGGCGGAACCCTTCAAACGGACGCCAGTCGCCAAACGAGGCATAGCCCAGGGCGATGTTGGCGTCGTCGACAATCACCAGAACCGGATAGCCCTGGGCCTGGCGGGCGTTGAACCATTGCTGGCGGTTGTCCAGATCGACCGTCTGCTCATTCCAGATGGCGAGCGTGTTGAGCACCGCATCGTTGTAGATATCGCGAATCGCCGGCAGGTCCGCCGCGACAGCATCACGAATGACGTAAGACATGGCGCGGCCTCAGGCGATGGGTTGGTGGACAGTGACCAGTTTGGTGCCATCCGGGAAGGTGGCCTCGACCTGGATGTCGGGGATCATTTCCGGGATGCCTTCCATCACCTGATCGCGGGTCAGCAGGGTGGTGCCGTAGTGCATCAGTTCGGCCACGGTGCGGCCATCGCGGGCGCCTTCGAGCAGGGCGGCCGAGATATAGGCGATGGTTTCCGGGTAATTGAGCATCACACCGCGGGCCAGTCGACGTTCCGCCAGCAGGCCGGCGGTGAAGATCAGCATCTTGTCTTTTTCGCGAGGGGTCAGGTCCATGATCGGGTCCGTGTTCGGCAGTTTAAAAATGTTGAGTGTGGGAGCGGGCTTGCTCGCGATGGCATCACCGCGAACTCACTGGCAGACCGGGGCGTCTGCATCGCGAGCAAGCCCGCTCTCACAGGGTTATTCAAGTACTCCAGATTCTGGGTGCCAGCGCTTCTCGCCCCAGCAGCGCCGGACGCAACAGACGCCATAAATCAATCAGCCAGGCCCGTGCCTGCAAGGCTTCACCCGCCAGGCAGCGGGCTACCAGCAAACCCGGTAACTGGGTCAAGTCGCCGCGCACCGGATTGGGCAGCGAGCGACAGGTTTCCAGTAATTGGGCGCTGATCTCGCCCGTCACCAGCAACGTGGCAAACACCGGGTTGCCGTCCAGGCCAATGGGCGAATCCAGCAGCCCGTCGCCGCCCACAATGCGCTGGCGCTCATGCCAGAGCAGTTGACCGTCGCGACGCAGATCCAGCCGCGACTGGAAGTGCCCGTGCTCGAAACGCTCGCCACTGGCCAGTCGACCCAGCGCCACCATGTCCCAGTAAAACAACCGGGCATCGCCCTCAAGTTCGATACGGGTCGAGAGTTCGGCCTGGGCCGCGCTGAAGACGATGGTTTCTTGTGGCAGCCATTCCAGGGTCGCGCCGGGTGCGACCTTCAAGGTCAGGTTCTGACAGGCCGGCCCGGCAGCGCGATACCATTTGGCCGCACCGGGGCTGGTCAGTTGTGCCCAGGCATCCGGGCCGACGCTGGCACTGATGTTGAGTTGATCGCCACCGGCAATCCCGCCCGGTGGATGGACGATGATGTGCTGGCAAACCTGCGGCCCTTCGGCGTACAGGTGCTTTTGCACCCGCAACGGACCGACATGACGACGCAGGGTAGGGCGCGTGCTGTCGCCAAAACGGCCATAGCCCAGCTCCAGCTCGGCGTGCCAGCTGGGGGTGAACAATGGAGCATTGGCAGGCAGGTTCATATGTAGGACTTTTCACTAAATAGAGACGCAGATTAAATCGTTACCAGCCCGCGTACACCTTCTGTTTGCATATTTTCGCCACGGCCTTGCTGCACGATTTCGCCCCGTGACATCACCAGATACTGGTCAGCCAGTTCCTCGGCAAAATCATAAAACTGCTCCACCAGCAAAATCGCCATATCCCCCCGTGCGGCGAGCATTTTGATCACGGCCCCGATCTCCTTGATGACCGAAGGCTGGATGCCTTCAGTCGGCTCATCGAGGATCAGCAAGCGCGGACGGCTGGCCAGCGCGCGGCCAATGGCCAATTGTTGCTGCTGGCCACCGGACAAATCGCCGCCGCGTCGATGCTTCATTTGCAGCAATACCGGGAACAGCTCGTAGATAAACGCCGGAACTTCCCTGGCCTCGGAACCGGGGAACCGCGAGAGGCCCATGAGCAGGTTTTCCTCCACCGTCAGGCGCCCGAAAATCTCCCGGCCCTGGGGCACGTAAGCGATACCGGAGTGGACCCGCTGGTGGGGTTTGAGCGTGGTGATGGTTTTACCTTCCCACTGCACATCGCCTTCCTTGACCGGCAGCAAGCCCATCAGGCATTTGAGCAATGTGGTTTTGCCCACGCCATTGCGGCCCAGCAGGCAAGTGACCTCGCCGACTTTTACTTCAAACGACAGACCGCGCAGGATGTGGCTGCCGCCGTAGTATTGATGCAGTTTGCGGACTTCCAGCATATTCAAAATCTCCCCATGCCCCTGTGGGAGCGGGCTTGCTCGCGATAGCATCACCGCGTATTGACTGACAGAGCGCGTCGCCTGATTCGCGAGCAAGCCCGCTCCCACCCAAGGCAGGCATTCAGCGGCCCAGATACACCTCGATGACCCGCTCATTTGCCTGCACCTGTTCCAGCGAGCCCTCGGCCAACACGCTGCCTTGGTGCAGCACGGTCACATGGTCGGCAATCGAGCCGACAAACCCCATGTCGTGTTCCACTACCATCAGCGAATGCTTGCCCGCCAGGCTCTTGAACAGTTCGGCGGTGAACTCGGTTTCGGCGTCGGTCATGCCCGCCACCGGTTCGTCGAGCAGCAACAGTTGCGGGTCTTGCATCAACAGCATCCCGATTTCCAGAAACTGCTTCTGGCCGTGGGACAACAACCCGGCAGGTCGATGGGCCGAGCCGCTCAGGCGGATGGTGTGCAGCACTTCGCCGATGCGGTCCTTCTGCTCGCCGCTCAGCGTTGCCCGCAGGCTGGCCCACACCGACTTGTCGGTCTTTTGCGCCAGCTCCAGGTTTTCAAACACGCTCAAGGCTTCGAACACCGTGGGCTTCTGGAACTTGCGCCCGATCCCGGCCTGGGCAATCTGCACTTCGCTCATCTGGCGCAGGTCCAGGGTTTCGCCGAACCAGGCCTGCCCTTCGCTGGGCCGGGTCTTGCCGGTGATCACGTCCATCATGGTGGTCTTGCCCGCGCCATTGGGGCCGATGATGCAGCGCAATTCGCCAACGCCGATGTACAGGTTGAGGTTGTTCAGCGCCTTGAAGCCATCGAAGCTGACGCTGATGTCTTCCAGGGTCAGGATGGTGCCGTGGCGGGTGTTCAGGCCCGGTTCAACGCGCTGGCCAAAGCTGATGGCGTCACGGCTGCTGCCCGCGTCTTTGTTGGGATCGAGGATAGGTTCGAGCATGACATTCCTCATTGGTCGGCCTTTTTCTTCAACAGGCCGATCACGCCTTTGGGCAGGTACAGGGTCACGATGATGAACAGCGCCCCCAGGAAGAACAGCCAGTATTCGGGGAAGGCCACGGTGAACCAGCTTTTCATGCCGTTGACCACGCCTGCACCCAGCAGCGGGCCGATCAGGGTGCCGCGTCCACCCAGGGCTACCCACACGGCGGCTTCGATGGAGTTGGTCGGCGACATTTCGCCGGGGTTGATGATGCCGACTTGCGGCACATACAAGGCACCGGCCAGGCCGCACAGCACAGCGCTCAACACCCACACAAACAGCTTGAAACCACGGGGGTCGTAGCCGCAGAACATCAGGCGGTTTTCCGCATCCCGCAGCGCGGTCAGTACGCGGCCAAACTTGCTGCGCGCCAGCCGCCAGCCGAGAAAAAGACTGACCACCAGCAACAGCACCGTGGCGAAGAACAGTGCGGCACGGGTGCCGGGTTCGGTGATGCCAAAGCCCAGGATGCTGCGAAAGTTGGTGAAGCCGTTGTTGCCGCCAAACCCGGTTTCGTTGCGGAAAAACAGCAGCATCCCGGCGAAGGTCAGGGCCTGGGTCATGATCGAGAAATACACGCCCTTGATTCGCGAGCGGAAGGCGAAAAAGCCGAACACCAGTGCCAGCAAGCCGGGAGCCAGTACCACCAGGCACATGGCCCACCAGAAGTGTTCGGTGCCGACCCAGTACCAGGGCAGTTCAGTCCACGACAAAAAGGTCATGAAGGCGGGCAATTCATCGCCCGAGGCCTGGCGCATCAGGTACATGCCCATCGCGTAGCCACCCAGGGCGAAGAACAAACCGTGACCCAGGGACAGCAGCCCGGCGTAGCCCCAGACCAGATCCAGCGCCAGCGCGACAATGGCGTAGCAGAGGATCTTGCCCACCAGCGTGAGGGTGTAGGCCGAGACCTGAAACGGGCTGTCGGCAGGCAACAGGGAGAGCAGCGGCAAGGCCAGCAATACCAGCAGGACCAGGCCACCCACCAGGGTTGTAACGGTGGGCCCGGCTTTTTGTGCCGCAGTGACCATCAGAGGCTGATTCATCAGTCGATCACCCGTCCTTTAAGCGTGAAGAGCCCTTGCGGACGCTTCTGGATAAACAGAATGATCAGCCCCAGGATCAGGATTTTGCCGAGTACGGCGCCGATCTGCGGTTCAAGAATCTTGTTGGCGATGCCCAGGCCAAAGGCTGCGTAAACAGTGCCTGCCAGTTGCCCGACACCGCCCAGCACCACCACCAGGAACGAATCGATGATGTAGCCCTGGCCCAGGTCCGGGCCGACGTTGCCGACCTGGCTCAAGGCCACGCCGCCGAGCCCGGCAATCCCCGAGCCGAGGCCGAAGGCGAGCATGTCCACACGCCCGGTGGGTACGCCGCAGCAGGCGGCCATGTTGCGGTTCTGGGTGACGGCGCGAACATTTAGGCCCAGGCGGGTCTTGTTCAGCAGCAGCCAGGTCAGTACCACCACGGCCAATGCGAAGACGATGATCACCAGGCGGTTGTACGGCAGTACAAGGTTGGGCAGCACTTGCAGCCCGCCCGACAGCCATGCCGGGTTGGCCACTTCAACGTTTTGTGCACCGAACAGGACGCGTACCAGCTGGATCAGGATCAGGCTGATGCCCCAGGTGGCGAGCAGGGTTTCCAGTGGGCGGCCATAGAGGTGACGAATGATCGTGCGCTCCAGCACCATGCCCACGGCAGCGGTGACAAAGAACGCGACCGGCAGTGCCAGCAAGGGGTAGAACTCGATGGCGCCAGGAGCAAAGCGCTGGAACAGCAACTGCACGCAGTACGTGGAATAAGCACCGAGCATCAGCATCTCGCCGTGGGCCATATTGATCACGCCCAGCAGGCCGAAGGTAATGGCCAGTCCGAGTGCCGCCAGCAGCAGAATCGACCCCAGGGACAAGCCGCTGAACGCCTGCCCCAGCAGGTCGCCGATCAGCAGTTTGCGCTTGACCTGGGACAGGCTGGTTTCGGCGGCGGTGTGTACCGTGGCATCGGTTTCGACGCCAGGTTGCAGCAGGGTTTCAAGACGGGTACGGGCCAGCGGTTCGCCGGTTTCTCCGAGCAGGCGCACGGCGGCCAGACGCACGGCAGGGTCGGGGTCGACCAGTTGCAGATTGGCCAGCGCCAGGCTCAGGGCGGTGTGTACATCGCTGTCGGTTTCGCCAGCCAGTTGCCGGTCGAGGAATAAGAGTTGTGCAGGGCTTGCGGATTTTTGCAGGTGTTGCGCCGCACTCAGGCGCAGCTTGGGATCGCTGGCAAGCAACTGATGGCTGGCCAATGCCGTGTCGATCAGCCCGCGCAGACGGTTGTTCAGGCGCAGGGTTTTGGTCTGGCCGTCTACCGTGAGCTGACCTTGTTGCAGGCTGTTGATCAGTTCGACGCGGGCAGGGGCGGGTTGCGCGGCCCAGCGTTCGAGCAGTTGGGCCTGCTGTGAATTGTTGGCAGCGGCGAAGTCGCTGGCGTCATCGGCCTGTGCGACCAGGGGCAGCAACAGCAGTAGCGCGACGATAACGCGGTAAAGGGCAGTGGGCATAGTTATGGCCTTGCACAGATAAAAGCAATTCAACACACCTGTGGGAGCGGGCTTGCTCGCGATTCAGGCAACGCGGTCTTTCAGTGAAACCGTGTTGATTGCATCGCGAGCAAGCCCGCTCCCACAAAAGCACAACGATGAGGCTGGCCTCAGTTACCCTTCACCGCGTAATCCGGCTTTTTGTCGTTGCCCGAGATGTAAGGACTCCACGGCTGGGCGCGGATCGGGCCTTCGGTCTGCCACACCACGCTGAACTGACCGTCAGGCTGGATCTCGCCGATCATCACCGGCTTGTGCAGGTGGTGGTTGGTCTTGTCCATCGTCAGGGTGTAGCCCGACGGCGCGGCAAACGTCTGGCCGGCCAGGGCTTCGCGCACTTTATCCACGTCGGTGGACTTGGCTTTTTCGGCGGCCTGGGCCCACATGTGAATGCCCACGTAGGTGGCTTCCATCGGGTCGTTGGTCACGGCTTTGTCGGCGCCCGGCAGGTTGTGTTTCTTGGCGTAGGCTTTCCAGTCGGCGACGAACTTATCGTTGGCCGGGTTCTCTACCGACTGGAAGTAGTTCCAGGCGGCCAGGTTGCCCACCAGCGGTTTGGTGTCGATGCCGCGCAGTTCCTCTTCACCCACCGAGAACGCGATCACCGGTACGTCGGTGGCTTTCAGGCCCTGGTTGGCCAGTTCTTTATAGAACGGCACGTTGGAGTCGCCGTTGACCGTGGAGATCACCGCCGTTTTGCCGCCTGCCGAGAACTTTTTGATGTTGGACACGATGGTCTGGTAATCGCTGTGACCAAACGGGGTGTAGACCTCTTCGATGTCCTTGTCGGCCACGCCTTTGGAGTGCAGGAACGCGCGCAGGATCTTGTTGGTGGTGCGCGGGTACACGTAGTCGGTGCCCAGCAACACAAAGCGCTTGGCACTGCCGCCGTCTTCGCTCATCAGGTATTCAACGGCCGGAATGGCCTGCTGGTTAGGGGCTGCTCCGGTGTAGAACACGTTGGGCGACATCTCTTCGCCTTCGTATTGCACCGGGTAAAACAGCAGGCCGTTGAGTTCTTCAAACACCGGCAATACCGATTTGCGCGACACCGACGTCCAGCAACCGAATACCACGGCCACTTTGTCCTGGGTCAGCAACTGGCGGCCCTTTTCGGCAAACAGAGGCCAGTTGGAGGCCGGGTCCACCACCACTGCTTCGAGCATCTTGCCGTTGACGCCGCCCTTGGCATTGATCTCGTCAATGGTCATCAGCGCCATGTCTTTGAGCGAGGTTTCGGAGATCGCCATGGTTCCGGACAGGGAATGCAAAATCCCCACCTTGATGGTCTCGGCGGCTTGCACCGTCCAGGTCATGCCCATTGCCGCGATGGAGGCGGTCAGGGTGAAAGCCTTGATCAAGCTGCGACGCTTCATGGTGCGATCTCCAGGTATCTGATTTTTAGAGGATTGATCTGAACACTGAGAAGGTCTTAGCAAGGGCTGTGCCGGAGTTGAAATAAGGCTCTGCAACGGGGCTTTGCGCGAAAATCGGGCGTCATGGCGCACCAGTTGGGGGCTTGAGTGCGCTGCCTTGGTGCCAGGCAGGCATAAATAGCCTGCCGGGGGCCGTTCGCCCCAGGAGGGGGCGGTTTCGCAGGGCAACTTAACTATTTACCGCCCGCTCAGCCCACGGCTCTTGATGATGAAAGGAGATCTGGCCTTGGCCGATCTCCCTTCTTTGATCAAGGATGCCATTGCTATGGACTACACCGAGAACCGTGAAAAGCGCAACGCACATCCCAATGTGCGAACCGTATTGCCGACGCTAAGCCCGGCCTTTATCAATGCCGATGATGCCGCCCGCTTTGCCCACCAATTGATCGCGGACTACCGAACCGTCGAGTACGGTGGCGCTATCCTCCAAGACACTCAGGGACGCTATTTCGCAACGCGCCCGGTTAGAGGAAGACAAAGCTCGTTTGATCCGACATTGGTCATTTCAACCGATGCCAAAGGTATGTTCATCACCCCCCCCGGTTTTACCTGCGTGGCCTTGTACCATTCGCACCCGGCGAACTACGACAAGCTGCAAGGTGTTTTAAAATCATGGCCACCCCAGGACATTCAAACCGCCATCAACAGCTTTTCTACTGCGGACATGGTGCTCAATCGGCTCAATGCCTATTTTGCTGTTGCCCATTATTTGTCGGGGGTCAATGGCTCGCTGCTCAAATACATCGCCAGCGGATCGCCCCTGGAAGAAGCGCTCACAGAGCGAATTGCCCTCGATACCAGCGAGGGGAAACTGACATTTCCCACCATCGCCCAATACGTCCAGGCGGCCGCCAGGGTCGGGACGTTACGGGTGCTTCAGTCCACTGAAATATGGGGCGCAAAGCCGGGGCTGTTGCGGGGGGACTTCAAGGTGTTCACGCCGTCAGAGTCTCTGGATATTGCCCCGGTGATCGTGCAGCAGCCTGCGTTTGGGCCGATCAGTGAAAGCATCGAGCAGGCCGTCAAAGAGATGCGGGCGCGGGTCAATCAAACCAGTGACAGCGTGTACGGGATCATCCTCGAACACAAAGGCCAGCCCGTGTTTGTCGCTTCGGAACCGGTTTCGGGGGAGCTGGATTTCTCGCTGTCGAAGATTTTCCCCTCGACGGCCTCCACTCCGGGTCTCATACCCCCTTATTACGAGGTGGCAGGCTTGTATTGCCGCGACGGTTTTTACCGCGACCCGAGCCTGGTGCCCGTGCAAGAGCCTTCGGTATTCAAGAATTTCCTGTTTCCCCAGGCCCTGGCCAATGGGGTCAAGGCTGCCCAGGCATTGGCCGGGCCATCGGCCGCGCGCGCAGTGCCGCTGTTTATCTGCACCACCGATGGCGCTGTCCTGAAATACGTCTCGACGTTGACCCCGGCCGAGCACACCTTGCTGGCGCCGCTCACCCAGGGTGAGGGGCTGGCGATCACGCGGGAGCTGCTCAGCGGGGTGACGCTCACCAGCGCGTTTATTCGCGAGCTTTCCCGTGTGGGTGAGTTAAGCGTGCTGCACACCAGTGACTTGTGGAGCAGGGAGGGGCGCGTGACACCCGCCTGGCAACCCTATGATGGCTTTTACCGGCGGGCCATGAGCCCGTCTTTCATCTCGGCTGATGATGCAGCGCGTTACGCCCACGAACAGATTGCCGGGCGAGTTGACAAGGTCTACGGCGGCCTGATCTATCAGCGGCTGGACAATCGCTTTGTCGCCACTGAGCCCCTGGCCTGCCATAACGAGAGCTTCGATCCCGCCTGCGTGCTGCCACCTGAACTCATCGCCCTCACCCCCCACGGGTGTGCCGTGGTGGCGGTTTATCACACCCACCGTGTGCATCCGTTGTGGCTGTGGCGTTCAGCCTCGCAGGAACAGGTGTGGCGCAACATGCTTGAACCCCACGAACTCAATGCGGCCATCCGGGATCGTGAGTGGGCCAGCATCCGCTATTTTTCGGCGCGTAACGGCACCTTGCTCAAGTACACCCCCAGCGACTCGCCCCTTGAACGGGCGCTGCGCACGCAGATCGCGCCGCCTGTGGAGCATCCCGAAAATGTTCGGCGCAACGCGATGCACATGACCCTGCGGGCCAACTCGATCAAACCCGTGGACTACGTTCGTCAGGTCGCTCAGGCGGGGGATTTGCAGGTTGTGGTGGGCAGTGCGTTGTGGGGGCAGCCCGGCAAGGTAGCGGCGGACTTCACGCCGGGTGCCGTGCCAGCTGCGACAGAGGCGCCACGGCCTCTGGCTTGCAGCCCGGTATTTACCCAGTTGGAGGATGCCGTGCGCTATGTGCACAACGGCCTGACGTTTGCGCACACGTCTCAATACGGGGTGATACTCGCCAGCCTTCACGGGGACGAATACGTAGCGACCCTGCCACTGGAAGGCGGGGCATTTACCCTGGACCGATTGTTTGCCCGGGATGCAGTGACCGACCTGCACCAACTGCCGCCGGGTTTCAAGCTCCAGGCCGTCTATGTGGCAGCCCCCAGGGTGGCGGCAGGCGTGGAAGGGTTGGACACCAGGCGCATTTATGAGGCATTTGTGTCGCCGGTGGATTTCGCCCGGGCACTGGCGCTCAGTGACAGTATCAAGGCGCAAATTGGTTTGGTGCCTGCGGCTGCGGTGCTTTATCTGTCCAGCAGCGACGGCGCGCTGTTGCGCTATATCGACAGGTCATCGCAGGTGCAGTTGGCCAGCGGCGTTTTCAGGGAGGGCGGCCAGGCCACGCTTGATCAACTGACAGCCCTGCGGCTCACCCCGCTGGACTATGTGCGCAAGGTGGCGATGGCGGGTGATTTGCAAGTGATCAAAACCAACCCGGTCTGGACCCGTGCGGGGCGTGTCAGCGCGGGCTGGCAACCTTATGGTCTGGAATTGCCTGCTGCGACGGCCAGCAGCATCCGGTTCTTTGCCTTGGGCCCAGTGTTCAGTCACCCCGACGATGCGGCGCGGTATGAGCATCAACACCTCAAGCATCCGCGCGTGGCCAATATGATGGGGGGCGTGTTGCGTCACCCCGATTACGACACTTACGTGGCCCTGCAATTGATGGAAAACGATGAGCCGGTGAATGTGGCACAGATGATTCTGGGTACGCACTTGTCGCTGCCGAACGTGCCGGCTGCCAGAACGGTGTTGCCCGGTGGCTATGCCATCAAATCCCTGCATTTCGCCCGTGAAGTCAGCGGGCAGGTGGCGGGCACTGCGATTGAAACCAATCTGCTGAAAAACATGTTTTGGCCGGTCGACATTTGCTACGCCACCCGAACACTTCACCGGGAGTTGAGCGACGTCAGTGTTGATTTTCTGTACCTCTCGACCGATGACGGTGGGCTGTTGAGGTACTGGCGCGGTGACAAAGAGGCCAATGACCGGCTGTGTGAATATGTGAGCGGCGCCAGTGTCACCTACGAGCGCTACTTCATTGAAAACAGCAGCCCGACCCGAACCCCGGCCCTGCCCAGCGATACCCTGACCCGTGTGCTCAACTCAGGCGGTCTGCGGGTATTGGAACCGAGCAGCACCTGGCCGCGAGCCGGGGCGGTCAACACCCGCCTTACCGTGTCGACGCAACCTGTGGCGTTTGACTATGAAGGCACGACCCCCGGTATGCCGGTGGTGCAGTTGAAAGTGGGGCCGGTGCGCGATGAGCTTTAGCGTTTACGCATCAAGCCAATAAAGAACAGCCCGCCTATCGCTGCCGTGGCCACGCCGATGGGCAGGTCCTCGGGAGCGATCAGGGTGCGGGCCGCCACATCGACCCACACCAGAAACACGCTGCCCAGCAGCGCCGACACCGGCAATAAACGCCGGTGTTCGGCGCCCACCAAACGCCGCGCAATGTGCGGGATCATCAGGCCGACAAAGCCGATCGAACCGCTGATAGCCACCAGTACGCCGGTCATCAGCGAGGCGATCAAAAACACCCGCAAGCGTACGTTGCGCGCATTCAGGCCCAGGGTCACGGCGGTCTGCTCGCCAGCCATCAGGGCGTTCAACGGGCGAGCCATGCCCAGCAGCAACACCAGCCCCAGCAGCACGCTGGCGCTGGGGATGGCCAGCAGTTCCCAGCGCGCCAGGCCCAGCCCGCCGAGCATCCAGAACAGCACGGCGGAGCTGGCGCGATGGTCGCCCAAAAACAGCAGCGTGTTGGCCACAGCCATCATCACAAATGACACCGCGACCCCGCATAACAGCAGGCGGTCACTGTCCAGGCGGCCATGACGGCTGGCGATCGCCAGTACCAGCAGCATGCTCAACAAGGCCCCGATAAACGCGGCGATGGGCAGGGTCAGCAGGCCGACGATTTCGCCCACATGCAGCACCACAATCACAGCACCCAGGGTGGCGCCACTGGTCACGCCGAGCAGGTGCGGGTCAGCCAGCGGGTTGCGGGTGACCGCTTGCAGCACGGCGCCGATCAATGCCAGCCCGGCACCCACCAGCGCTCCCAGGAGCATGCGCGGCACGCGGATCAGCCACACGATGTGCTCCTGCCCCGGGCTCCAGCTCACGTCGCCAAGGCCGAACAGCTTGTTCAGCAAAATGTGCCACACCACGTCCACCGGCACCCGCGCCGGGCCAAAACCCAGCGACACCACGCACGACACCAGCAGCAGTGCGCCGAGGCCGATCAGCAACAGGGCGTAGCGACGAGCCATCATTGTGGGTGAAAGCCTTTGGCCAGAGTTTCGATGGCGAGCACGTTGTCGATACCCGGCGTGGCTTGCACATAAGGGATGACGATAAAGCGCTTGTTACGGATGGCGTCCACCGATTGCAGGGCCGGGTTGGTTTCCAGGAAACGTTGTTTCTGCTCGGCCGTGACTTCGCTGTAGTCGACAATCACGATCACCTCGGGGTTGCGCTCGACCACGGTTTCCCAGTTGATGCGGGTCCAGCTGGCGTCGATGTCGCTGAGGATGTCATTGCCGCCTGCCGCTTCGATCAGGGCGTGGGGGATGCCCAGCTTGCCCGAGGTCATGGCGCGGTCTTCGCCGCTGTCATACAGAAACACCCGGGGTTTTGTGGCGGGCAAGGAGGCTTGCACTTCGGCGATTTTTTGCTGCATGTGCACGACCACCTCATGGGCGCGGTCCTGCACGTTGAAGATCCTGCCCAGGTTGAGCAAGTCGTCGTAGGTGTCTTGCAGGCTGGCAGGCGGGCGCTTCATCACGAAAGCGCAGGACTCGGTCAGCTCATACACATTGATGCCCAGCGGAGTCAGGGTTTGCGGGGTCAGGTCGCCGCCTACGCGCATGCCGTAATCCCAGCCGGCGAAGAAGAAGTCGACGTTGGCATTGAGCAGGGTTTCCACCGACGGGTATTTGCTGGCCAGTTCCGGCAGGCCGTCGAGGATCACGTTCATCTCGGGCGTCACCGCCTTCCAGCCACTGATGCCGCTGTAGCCGGCCATATGCGGCTTGAGGCCCAGGGCGAGCATCATCCGGGTCATGTTGATGTCGTGGCTGACCGCGTGCTTCGGGGCCTGGGTAAAGGTCACGTCGCGGTTGCAGCTCTTGATCGTCAGCGGGTACTGCGTGGTCTGGGCCTGGGCCAGTTGGGCACCCAATACGGCGCAAAGGCCGAGTGCGAGGCGGATCAGCTTCATGGTTGGGTTATCCAGGTAATGCGCGGGTAGCCGGACAGCGGGTGGTCGTCGATCAATGCCGCTACGCCAAAGACATCGCGCAACAGTTCGACGGTCAGCACTTCGCGCGGGGTGCCGCTGGCGATGATCTTGCCGTGGTTGATCACGTACAGCCGGTCGCAAAACGCGGCGGCCAGGTTGAGGTCATGAATGCTGGCCAGGGTGCCGATCTTCAGGCGCTTGACCAGTTGCAGCAGCTCCAGCTGATAGCGCGGGTCGAGGTGATTGGTCGGCTCGTCGAGGATCAACAGTTCGGGTTGCTGGGTCAGGGCCCGGGCGAGGATCACACGCTGTTTTTCACCCCCCGAGAGGGTGGCGAAGGCGTGGTCTTCAAAGCCGTTGAGGCCGACTGACTGGAGAGCGTTTTTGGCCAGTTCACGGTCGGCTTCGGTGTCGCCGTCGAACAGGCCCTTGTGCGGGGTACGGCCCATGGCGACGACTTCATCGACGGTCAGGCCAAAGGCATCGGGAAATTCCTGCAATACCACCGCAATGCGCCGGGCGCACCAGCGGGGCGATTGCTGCCAGAGGTTGTGCGGGCCCAGATGGACCTCGCCTGACTCGGGTTTGCTGAAGCGATAAGCGCAGCGCAACAGGCTGGTCTTGCCGCTGCCGTTCGGGCCGATCAACCCCACGAACTCACCTGCCGCGACGTGCAGGTTGGCATCACGCAGCTTGAACTGGTGATGACAATGGCCGTGGCCCAAAGGGGTCCAGGCGAGTTGGGTGAGGGTGAGGCGGGTCATAAAAATCCGAGTTGGCCAATATTGAGAAAGATCCCTGTAGTCGCTGACGAGGTACGAGGCTGCGATCGAGTGCGAAGCGCTCGTAAAACCTGAGGTCTCAATGCAACTGATACCCCGAGGCGCCTGGTTTGCGACTGCTTCGCACTCGATCGCAGCCTCGTCCCTCGTCAGCGACTACAGATTCGGTCAGAAGGCGTAGTCTGCGGTCACGAAGAGCGAGCGCGGCTCGCCCATGATCCATTGCTGGCCGTTATTGTATTGGGTTACGGCGTACTGGCGGTTGAACAAATTGTTCAGGCGCAGCCCCAGGGTGGTTCCCGGCAACGCTTTCCAGCTGACGGTGGCGTCTACCACGGTGTAGCTCGGCAGCTCGACGTTGTTGGCCATGTCGGCATAACGCGAGTCGACATAACGCACGCCAGCCCCTGCGTTCACGTCATCGGTAACGGCCTTGCTCAACCATAGGTTGGCAGTGCGACGGGGTACGTCGGTGGGGCGATTGCCCTTGCGCGATACCCCTTCGTCATCGAATGTGTCGTATTGCGCCCGCACCACCGAGGCATTGGCCTGCAACTGCCAGCGGTGGGGCAGTTGCAGATCAAGGTTGGCTTCCAGGCCACTGGAGGACTGCTCGCCGACTTGCTGTGATTTGCCCGGATTGTTCGGGTCGGACGTGATCAGGTCTTTCTTGACGATGTGATACGCCGCCACTGTCCATTCGCCGCGCTGGTCCCAGAACATCTGCTTGAAGCCGATTTCGGTCTGGCGGGCGCGGGCCAGGTCGAAGACCTGCTCGTCCGGGTACAGGCTGATCAGCCCGGCCACCCCATCAACGCTGGTGGCCTGCTGTGCATAGATCGACATGTCCGGCGTCAACTCATACACCAGTCCGACTTTCCAGCTGTTGGCCGACAGGCTGCGGTCGCTGCGCGTGTCTTTGACCAGATCATTGTTGTCCAGGTGCACGATGTCGCGCCGCACTCCCGTCACCAGCGACAACTGATCCGTCAGCTCGGTGCGGTTTTCGGCAAACAGCGAGACCTGCTGCGTGGTGGTCTTGAACTGGTCGAGGTACGGCGAGCGGCTTTCGAACTGGCCACGATCCGGGTGGTACAGGTCGATCGGCTGGCCGTTGTTCACATCGGTGTACGGCGAGTTGCTGTGCAGGTTGAAGTGGATACGGTTGTAGTCCGCCCCCACCAGGGTTCTGCTTTTGAGGCCGAACAGGTCGTGGTTGAGGGTAAAGGTCTGGCGGTCGCCGACCTGTTCCTGCTCATGTTTGATGCTGAAGTAACCGCTGCGCAGCAAGGTCTGGCGGTCTTCATTCCAGGCATGGCGCTCGGCGTTCTGCCAGCGGCGCTGGGCCTTGAGGTAATAAAGCTCGTTGCTGGCGCTGAGGTCGTCGCTGATCTGCCATTCGGTGTTCAGGCGCGTCCACTGGTCGTTGTAATGCAGCTTGGCATCGCGCACGTTGTAGTTCTTGTCGCGCAGGCTCTTGTGATAACGGCCATTGATCAGCGGCACACCGAAGTCGTTCTGCGGCTCCTGGTCGCCGTAGTCGTGGCTCAGGGTGAATGCCAGGTCGTCGTTGGCCTGCCAGCGCAGGGCGGCACTGATAAAGGTGTTTTCGGAGTCGCCGTGGTCGATCCAGCCATTGCTCTGCGTGTGGTTGATGTTCAACCGGTAGCTCAGGGTGTCGGTGAGCGAGCCGCCGCTGTCCAGCGCCTGTTGGCGGGCATCGTAGGAGCCGTAGCCCAGGCGGACATGGTTCTCGATTTCACCGCTGAAGGGTTTTTTCGGGATCACGTTGATCACCGCGCCGGTGGCACCTTCGCCATACAGCACCGAGGCCGGGCCGCGGAGCACGTCGATGCGCTCCACCGACCAGTCGTCCACCGGGAACGTCACGGTGCCTGCGCCGCTGTACATGCGAATCCCGTCATACAACTGCATCACCGAACCCTGGCCCACAAAGCCCCGGGCCGAGTACGACGAACCGCCGTTGCCCGGTGTGCCGGTGTTGCTGATGCCGGTGGTACGGGTCACGGCGTCCTGCACACTGCGGTCACCACGGGCACGGATTTGCGCACCGGTCAGGCTTTCGACGCTGGCCGGTGTCTGGAGGCTGTTGAGGTTCAGGCGCGAACCGGCACTGGTGGCGGTCTTGAGGTCGATGCTTTCACGATCGACTTCAGGGGCGGTAATACTCGCGGCTGGCAATATCAGGGAAGGGGCACTGTCATCGGCTTGGGCGCTGTTCATCGCCAGCAGGCAGAGGCTGGAAAAAAGGTACGTGTTCATCGGGGCAGTGAGTCGCTTATTTCAAGAGGTGTCCCCGCTGCCTCCTGGCGGCGGGTGATGGAGCTTAAATTAATTTGTTATACAGTAACACTTATATCGGGTGTGATACTGGCGTTCCATTATAGCAATGGCTCTGGAATGCGCCTCTCGGATGCCTCATGCACATTATGAGAGGTGCTCACGTGGGCGTTTATTGCGGATCAACAGCAGCAAACGATCAAGCACCCACACCGCAACCAGGGAAGCGGCTACCAGCGGGAACACAATTGCCAGGGCGAGCATGATGACCACGCCGGTTTTCCAGGTCGGCAAATCGTGACGCAACGGCGGTACGCCCAGGCGACCTTGGGGCCTGCGCTTCCACCAGATCACCAGGCCGCTGACCGAGCTGAGCAGGATCATCAGGCACACCACCAGGATTGCGATCTGGTTCAGCGAACCGAAGAGTTTGCCCTCGTGCAGCATCACGCCCATTTCAGTGGCGCGGGCGACAGGGCCGTAGTGCTGCCAGCGCACATCCGCCAGCACCTGGCCTGTGTATTGATCAACATGCAGGGTGGCATCGTTGCGCGGGTCGTCGGCGAAGACGGCCACGGTAAAGACGCCGGTGGCGGTGGTTGGCAGCGTGATGCTGTAGCCGGGTTCGACCTTGCGTTCGATGGCAGTGTTGACCACGTCCTGCAACGTGATGCCCGGTGCCGCAGGGCCGCTTGGCATGGCGCCGTGGCCCATGTGTTCGGCGTGGGACCCGGAGACCGGCATCGGCGTATTTTCCAGCGCCCAGGGCACGGTTTGTCGAGTGGCGGTGTTGAGGCTGCGGGCCTCAACATCTGACGTGGGTACGTTGTTCCACATCGCTGCCGGGAACTGGTTCCACACGTCGGCGTATTGCTTGCCCCAGAAGCCGGTCCAGGTCATGCCGCTGATCAGCATGAACAGCAGCAGGGCAGCGCCCCAGAAACCGGTCACGGCGTGAAAGTCGCGCCACAGCACGCGTCCGCGACGGCTCAGGCGTGGCCACAGTATCCCGGCGGCCGACTGCCCCCTTGGCCACCACAGGTACAGACCGGAAACCACCAGCACCACGCCCCAGCCTGCAGCCAGTTCCACCAGCCGGTCGCCGAGGGTGCCGATCATCAGCTCGCCATGCAGCGCCCGGGCCACGGCTTGCAGGTTGAGCTTGGCGTCTTGCTCGCCCCGTATGGCGCCGCTGTACGGGTTGATAAACACGTTGAGCTCACGCCCGCCGTTGTGGAGTACGAACTGAGCACTGCGTTCAGGATTGATCGGCGGCAGGTACTGGCTGATGTGGCCTTGTGGATAAGCGGCTTTCACGCGGTTGAGCTGCTCATCGGCGCTGAGGCTGTGATGGGCCGGGGTGACGTTGAGCAGATGGTTGTACATCAGGGAGTCAAGCTGGGGCTTGAACAGGTAGATAATCCCGGTCAGCGCCAGCAGGATCATGAAGGGGGCGACAAACAGCCCGGCATAGAAATGCCAGCGCCAGGCCAGGTTGTAGAAAGACGGTGTTGGTTGGCTCATGTGAGCGGCTCCGCAAGGTTGCATTGTTTATTTTTTAGTGTGGGAGCGGGCTTGCTCGTGATGCCGGCAGCGCGGTCGGTCTGGCTGCCCGCGATGATGCAATCGCGAGCAAGCCCGCTCCCACAGTGGGTGGCGACTTGCGTCAGAAACTCACATCCACCTTGGTCCACAGCGTGCGGCCCGGTTCATTGATCGCCCTCGGGTCATTGGCCGGGTAGCCGTAACCGGCGTTGCCCGCCATGTTCAGGTGCTCGCTGTAGTTTTTATCCAGCAGGTTGTCGACGCCGGCGCTGACCTTGAGGTTTTTGTTGATGCGGTAGGCGCCATTGAGCGAGAACACGCCAAAACCTGCGCTTTTGTCGAAATCCTTGCCCACTACGTTGCCCGCATTGCGGTCGATACGGCCCTGGGGTGCCACCACCCGCCACAAGGCGCCTGCACTCCAGTCAGCTTCGCTGTAGGTCAGGCCCAGACGGGTATCCAGCGGCGGCATTTGAGGCAATGCCTTGCCATCGCTGGTGTTCTTTCCCCAAGCGTAGGCCAGGGTTGCGTCGGCTTTCCAGTTGGAGGTCAGTTGATAAGCCGCACCCACTTCACCGCCCATGATCCGGGCGTTGATGTTTTGCGCCTGAGAGTAGCCCTGGGCGTAGTCGAACAAGATGTAGTCCTGGACTATGCCCGCGTAGGCCGATGCCCAAGCTTCCAGATTCTGGGTTTTGTATTGCAGGCCCACGTCCAGCTGGGTGGTTTTTTCGGGCTTGATGGCATCGAACGCGTTCACCGAACCGGCCGGGCCCGAGCTTGGGGAAAACAGTTCCCAATAATCCGGGAAGCGTTGGGTGTGGCCCAGACCTGCGTACAGCGTGGTCGGGCTGTCGGCCAGGTCGTGCTCATAGCGTACAAAGCCGCTGGGCAGGGTGTCGGCTCGGGTTTTGTCCAGGGTCGGGTTGGGTTTGCTCATCATCCCCGAGCCCAGGCGCGCCCGGTAATCCTTGGCAGAAGCTCGGTCCAGGCGGGCGCCGCCGATTACCCGGTCACGCTCGGCGGCGTACCAGGTCAGTTCGCCAAAAGCACCGTAGTTGTGGAAGTCGGCGTCTTTGCTCCAGTTCTGATCCTTGTAGGTGTCGATGCCCATGCCAGAGCGTTTGCGGTGTTCGTTGGTCTGCGCATCGATACCGCTGATCAACTGGTAGTCAGCCCAGCGCCAGGTGGCCTTGACCCGTGCGCCAAGGGTTCGGCGGTCGACGTTGGACGCCATCATGCCGGTGCCCGACGGGGTGCGCAGGGTGTAGTTGTCCATCACATGGTCGGCGTAGTTGTAGTAGACCTGAGCTTCGATCTTGTCGAGAACGTCGCCGATATTGGACTTCTCAAAGCGCAGCCCCAGGCTTTCCCGCTTGTACTGGCTGCCATCCATCCCGCGGCCTGCAGAGCGGGCTTCGCCATCGCCCTTGCCGGCGGTCAGTTCCAGCAGGGTGTCGGCGTCCGGGGTCCAGCCGAGGGCGATATCGCCGTTCCACTTGTCGTAGCGCGAGGGCACGGTGTCGCCATTGCCGTCTTTGTAGTCGTCGGCATGGGCGGTGTTGCCGATCACCCGTACATAACCCAGCGGCCCCCCGGCGGCGGCATCGATGGTTTTGTCGAAGCGGCCGTTGGAACCGGCCAGCAGGCTGGCGTTGACCCGTGTGCCCAGTTCGCCGAAGTGCTCGGGCTCACGCTCGAACAGGATGGTGCCTGCGGATGCGCCAGGGCCCCAAAGCACTGTTTGCGGGCCTTTGATCACGGTGAGCTTGTCGTAGGTTTCGGGGGAGATATAGGACGTTGGCGCGTCCATGCGGCCGGGGCAGGCACCGAGCATCATGCCGCCGTTGGTGAGGATGTTCAGGCGCGAACCGAACATGCCGCGCAACACCGGGTCGCCATTGGTGCCGCCGTTGCGGATCAGGGCGAAGCCGGGGATGGTTTTCAGGTAATCACCGCCATCGCTGGCGGGCACCGGCTGGCGCGGATCTTTGGGGTTGGTGACGACGGTCAGGGGCGAGCTGGGCGCGACGGCGGTGATCACCAGCGGGCTCAATTCATGGGGGTGCCCGGCCTGTTCGTCGGCCACGGCGGTGGACGCCAGAATTGCGCAGCTCAGGGTGCCAAGGGCAAAAGGTAAACGGGAGGCAGCAGTAAAACGGGACATAAGCATTCCAATATTCAAGCGAATACAACACGGCCACGCACCTGCGGCTGTCTAAGCAGCGCCTGCAGGTTGGCCGGATGAAGAGTTGTGTCGGTGCTTAAAGGAATACAGGCGGTGCGCGGGAGCGGGCGCCGGGGAAGACCGGTTGCCGGGCATGGCCCAGGCGGGGGTTGGCAGCCAGATAGCTGTTGAGTGTTGGCGCGCTGTGAAGGGCCAGGTCGGGCGTGCCGGGCAGTGCCGGGCAACTGAACAGCAACGTGCAGTAGCCGCACTTTGCCCAGATGGCATGGTGGTCGGTGGAGGGTTGTTTATGTTCGGCGTGCGCAGACATGTCCATGCCCATATCCATCGACATGGGCATTGGCATGGAGTCGTGATGATCCATCGGCATCGACTGGGAAATCAGCGGGCCGATAAAGATCATCAACATGGCAAACAGGCTCAGCCAGCTGCCGCGAATAGGCGGCATGGTGTGCCTGGCGCGAGGTTCGCGCACGGGGTTCAGAAACCTTGGCCGTTAGTGGGCGTGCATGTGTTCCATGCTGTCGGCCGGGGCCTGCTTCTGCACATTGACCTCAACCGGTACGGCGCCTGCCTTTTCAAAATGCAGGGTCAGCGGGAAGTGCTTGCCGTCCTGCAGCAGGCTGCGGTCCTTGAGGCCGAACATCATCACGTGGTACGCCATGGGCGCAAACGTGACGGTGCCACCGGGCGGCACGTCGACGCTGGCCACGGGCAGCATTTTCATCAAGTCGCCCTCCATCACGTGCTGATGCAGTTCGGCTTTATCGGCAATGGGCGTGTCGACGCTGACCAGGCGGTCGGCGCTGCTACCGGTGTTGTGAATGACGAAATAGGCAGCCACGGTCGGGGCGTTGGGCGGCAGCTCTTGCGACCAGGGGTGGGCGATTTCAAGGTCGCCGCTTTTGTATTCATGGGCGTTGGCAAAACAGGCAGGCAGCAACACAGCCGCCGCGATCACGACGTGCTTGAACAGGGAAAGGTTCAACATGGCAATTCTCCGGAACGATTCAAAACGCAAAGGGGTTGCGAGGATGAAGATCAGACCAGGGGTGAGGCGCGGGGGTTGAGGCTCGGCCATTGCTGGCGCGGGGTGGGGCGTTTGAGGTGATCGGGGACCAGGCTGTGGCCGTGCTCGATGGCTGCAAAATACAGCGAGGGAACATGCGCGGGCAACGCCACCAGCGGGGCTGCGCCTGAACAGCACCAGCAATGCTGCATGGTGGAGTGTTCGTCTTTCTGGCTGTCGCCGGCGTCAAGCTTGCCCAGGGAAACGGCGACCATCTTGGTGCCGGTGGAGGTGCAAAAGCTGCTCCACATGAATTGCTCGGTTGCAGCGTTTTTGACGTCACCCATCGCGCCGGCCGTCGACATGGCGAGCATGTTGAACAGCACTGCAAAGCAGGCGATCCAGGCAAATGCAAACCGTTGTCGGGACATGAGCAATTCCATGAGTGAAGCGATCAGGCGGCTATTTAGCCTGAATGATCGGCGTAAGTAAAAAGAGCAGGTGTGGCGAAGTGTCGCTGATCAGCCAAAGCACACTGGTTTTTATGCAGCTGTGGCGTGCAGTTTGAGACCCAAGGCCTTCATCACTTTGATAATAGTCGTGAACTCAGGATTGCCCTTGCTGCCGAGCGCCTTGTACAGGCTTTCGCGGCCCAATCCGGTCTCGCGGGCAATTTGGGTCATGCCCTGAGCACGGGCGATATCGTTGAGTGCAGCGCGAATCAAGCTGCCATCGCCCGGGTCTTCCTCGAAACAGGCGTCCAGATATGCCGCCATCTCTTCAGGGGTTTTCAGGTAGTCGACGGTATCGAAGCGGGTAAGTTGCTCGGTCATGGTTCAGTCCTCATTACCCAGTGCGTGTGCCATTTGTTTTGCGCGTTTGATGTCTCGTGACTGGGTGGTTTTATCGCCGCCAAGTAGCAGCAGATAGATCACTTCGCCTTTTCGGGTGTAGTAGACCCGATACCCGGGGCCGCAATGAATCCTCATCTCGTAAACATGCTCACCGACAGGTTCGCAGTCTGCAAAATGCCCCATCCCTGCCGCTCTGAGACGAGCAAGAATGCGGGCCTGGCCGGTCTTGTCTTTCAGTGCGCCCAGCCATTTGGCAAACGCAGGTGTTTGTTCGAAATTGATCATGATGCCGATCGTATCTTTAAGGATACATCATCGCCAGCGATTACACATTCACAAATAACTTCCCCGCGCCAACGCCTCCAGCACGTCCTTGGTCGTCAAAAAATCCCGATCCACCTGTGGCAACTCCGGCCGCTTGAGGATCAACACGGGCACCCCGCGTTCACGGGCCACTTCCAGCTTGGGCTCGGTGGCGCTGCTGCCGCTGTTCTTGCTGATCAACACATCGATCCGGCGCTGCTCGAACAAGGCGCGCTCTTCGTCGATCAGGAACGGGCCCCGTGCGCCGATCACTTCGCAACGCTCATTGCCCGGATAGACGTCGAGGGCGCGCAAGGTCCAGAACTGCTGTTCGGGGATCTCATGCACATGCTCCAGCGGCTCGCGCCCCAAGGTAAACAGTGGGCGCTTGAAAGGCTTGAGGGCTTGGACCAGTTCGCTCCAGTGCGCCACTTCGCGCCAGTCATCATCCGGTTGCGCAACCCACGCGGGGCGGCGCAAGGCCCAGCACGGGATAGTGCTGGCGGCCGCGGCGAGGGCCGCGTTCTGGCTGATTTGCGCGGCGTAGGGGTGAGTGGCGTCCAGCAGTAAATCGATACCCTCGTCGCGAATGTATCGGGCCAGACCTTCAGCGCCGCCATAACCGCCCACCCGTACCTCGCAGGTCAGGTCCGTCGGCACCCGGCCTGCACCGGCCAGGCTGTAGACATGTTGCGGGCCCAGGGTGCGGGCGATGGCCAGCGCTTCGGTGACGCCACCGAGCAACAGTATCCGTTTCATGCAAAGGCTCCTGCGTGGCCAACGATCCCGCCCTGACGGTCGATGGCAAACACTTCAATCTGCACCTGGGCAGGCACCACACTGCGGGAAAAATCCAGTGCGTGCTGGCACACCGCATCGCCCAGCGCGATACCTGCCGCGCTGGCCATCGCCAGGGCTTGCTGGCTGGTGTTGGCCTGACGAATCGCCTCTTGCAGCGCCTGGTCTGCACCTATGTCGGCGGCCCACCGGGCCAGTTGTGGCAGGTCGATGCTGGAGTGACGGCTGTGCAAGTCCATATGCCCGGCAGCCAGCTTGCTGATTTTTCCGAAGCCGCCGCAAATGCTCAACTTATCCACAGGGACTTTGCGCAGGTGCTTGAGTACCGCGCCGACAAAGTCGCCCATTTCGATCAGGGCGATTTCCGGCAGGTTGTACACCCGGCGCATGGTGTCTTCGCTGGCATTGCCGGTGCAGGCGGCGATATGCAGATAGCCGTTGGTTTTGGCCACGTCGATGCCTTGATGGATCGAGGCGATATAGGCTGCGCAGGAAAACGGGCGGACAATGCCGCTGGTGCCCAGGATCGACAACCCGCCGAGAATGCCCAGGCGCGGATTCATGGTTTTCAGGGCCAGGGCTTCGCCGTCCTGCACGTTGACGGTCACTTCAAAGCCGCCGTTGTAATTCAGCTCGCTGGCCAGTTGCTGCAAATGGTCGGAGATCATCTTGCGCGGCACCGGATTGATCGCCGGCTCGCCCACGTTCAGCACCAGCCCCGGACGGGTCACGGTGCCGACACCGCGTCCGGCGACAAAACCGATACCCGGTTCCGGGCGCAGGCGCACCCGCGAGTACAGCAGTGCGCCGTGGGTGACGTCCGGGTCGTCGCCCGCATCCTTGATGGTACCCGCTTCGGCGCCGTCTTCGCTCAGGCGGCAGAACTCCAGGCGCATCTGCACTTTTTTACCCTTGGGCAAGGTGATTTCCACCGCGTCGTGGCTGGCGCCGCCCAGCAGCAAGCGGGCAGCGGCCAGGCTGGTGGCGGTGGCGCAGCTGCCGGTGGTCAGGCCACTGCGCAGCGGAGCGGGTTGTTCGCCGGTTTCGTCACGCATCGAGGGGTTTGGTCACGTCTAGAAGAGTAATGGGCAACGCCTGGCGCCAGGTGTCGAACTCGCCCAAGGGTTGTGCCTGGGCGATGTGGACCCGCGTCAGCTCACCGCCGTGGCGCTCACGCCAGCTCATCAAGAGCATTTCACTTTGCAGGGTGACGGCATTGGCCACCAGTCGCCCGCCGGGCTTGAGCTGCTGCCAGCACGTGTCGAGCACACCTTCGCGGGTCACGCCGCCGCCGATAAAAATCGCGTCCGGGCGCTCCAGCCCTTCAAGGGCTTGCGGGGCCTTGCCACGAATCAGTTGCAAGCCGGGTACGCCCAGGGCATCGCGGTTGTGTTCAATCAATTGCTGGCGTCCGGTATCCGCTTCAATCGCCAGGGTGCGGCAGCTGGGCCAGGTGCGCATCCACTCGATGCCAATCGAGCCGCTGCCCGCGCCCACGTCCCAGAGCAATTGGCCGGGCAAGGGGGCAAGGCGGGCAAGGGTGATGGCGCGCACATCGCGCTTGGTCAGCTGGCCGTCATGGGCAAAGGCGCTGTCGGGGAGCCCGCCGGTGCGTGACAGCGGCTGGGCGCTGTCGTCGGCCAGGCAGTCGATGGCAATCAAGTTAAGGGCGGCGATGGGCGGGTCGCTCCAGTCATTGGCACTGGCTTCTACCCGTCGTTCCGCAGGGCCGCCCACGTGTTCCAGCACATGCAGGCGGCTGGGGCCAAAGCCGCGTTCGCGCAGCAGGGCGGCGATGGCGGCCGGGCTTTTACCGTCATTGCTCAAGACCAGCAGGCGTACGCCGCTGTGCAGGTGCGCGTTGAGGGCGGCCACCGGGCGGGCCACCACAGACAGCGTGACCACGTCCTGCAGTGGCCAACCCAGGCGAGCGGCCGCCAGCGAGAAGGATGACGGTGACGACAGCACTTGCATCTCATCGCTGGCAATCACTCGCGCCAGGCTGGCGCCGACCCCAAACAGCATCGGGTCGCCGCTGGCCAGAACGCAGACCGGCTGGCCGCGCAATGCCAGCACCGGCGCCAGGGAAAAGGGACTTGGCCACGCTTGGCGTTCGGCGCGAATACAGGCGGGCAGCAGGTTGAGTTGACGCTGGGCGCCGAACACCGTGGCTGCGCCGAGCAAGGTGCGACGCGCATTTTTGCCCAGCCCGCTAAAGCCGTCTTCACCGATTCCCACAATTGTTAGCCAGGGCGACATGCCAATCCTCTTGTTCAACGCCAAATGTTCCATCCGCCAGCGGGTCTGCATGGCCCGTGGAATCAGGCCGCATGATAGCGCGCCTTGGCCCGCAGGTGCCTTGTGCATACGCCCCACTTGGCGGGTGGTGCATAGGTAGCGCCAGTGTCAGCGGTTTGTGCGCCAAGTTTTGCGCCTACTTCACGGCAAGGATCAGGAGCAGACCATGGACGATGCCACGCCCACCGACGATTGGGCCGCAGTGTTGCAAGAGCGTTTTTTGAGCGATCTGGCGCGGGTTGAGGCCAGCGAGCAGTTGACGCCCGGGGAGCGGGCCTGTTTGCAGGAGGTCATGGAGCTGCAACCCAGGGAAGTCCACCGGCTGATGATTGCCGCACAAGGGGGCCCGGCAGCGGATCTGGCCGGTTTTTTTATCGTGCTCCAGGCCAATAACAAGGCATTGAGTGTGTTCATGTTTTCACCCGTGGCGGGGCTGGAAAAATTTGCCAACGCCCCGGCCTTGCGCGCGGCACTGGAGCAGCGTCTGGCGGCCCCGGCATTGCGTGAAGACATCCTGCGCTTTGTGCCGATCGAGGTGCGCGAGAGCCTGACCCTGGGGCATCCCTTGAATACCTGTTATCGCTGCCGGACGATTGAAGAGCTGCGCAGAAAGTTTGTCAGTGATCCGGTGTTGCGCTCGGACGTGATCTTGATGAATGCCGATTCCGTGGCCTTGCTCATCACCTGGCTGGGTTATTTCAAACCACAAGCCGGGCTCACGATGTGACACCTGCATAGCTATGTAGTGCCTGTTCTTGTCGAGTGCGCGATAGCGTTCCAGCTCATTGCCTGGGTGCCCGCAGGGTTGCCCGTCACCCTATCGAGATCAGCCATGAACGCGACTACTCGACCGTTTTATGCGGCGCACGCCCTGCAAGATCTGTTTATCAAATGCCTGTCAGAGGCTGAGTCCTCGGGAGACATCAGCGGTGCAGAAAAACACTGGTTGAGCGGGGTGTTGCTGGACGAAGCCGCACGCCTGGCCGCGCCGGTCCCCTTGCATGTCGACCAGCTGTTCCTGTCCCGCCACCAGAGCCGCCCAGTGCTCTGGGCAGGTGCTCTTGTGCTCAGGCAAGACCTGGCGCCGGGCAGTGAAGTGTTCGTGTTCACCCTGGCAGGCAAGCTTGAACGGTTCGCCAGCGAAGCGCAGTTGTGTCAGGCACTTGAGCAACAGCTGGACGAGCCCTCACACCAGGACGCGGTATTGCGCTTCACCCCGGTGCACGTGCGCGCACAGTTGCGGCAAACCGGCGCGCTGACCCTCGAATGTCGACGCCTGGCATCGCCCGTGATGCAGGGCGTCAGCCAGGCCGTGAGCGATTTTTTAACCCGTTGCCAGGAAGAGACACTGGCCAGCCTGGTGAGCATGCCGTCGTTGCGTTCGGTCCTGGATACTCAACTGGGCATGGCGTTGGCGCTTGAATTCAAGGTCCAGGAGCTGGATGCCCACAGCATTCAAGTGCGCAGCACCCGGATCGATGCAATGCCTGTGCAGGAGGGCGATGTCACCACCCTGAGCTTGAGTGCAGTGGCGCTGGATTTTTACCAGAAGGGCCAGCTGCCTGCCGGGTACAGACGAGAGTTTTTGGGCCTGCCTGCCAATGACTCCGCGCCAGTTTCCAGCGCCAGTGAGGTCCAAAGGCGCATCACGCAGGCCATGACACACGCCTCGGAGCACCTGTCGAGCCGTTTTCAGCAGGCCCTCCACGCCTATTGGCACGAGGTGCAGGGAGCTAGCCCCAGCCTTCATGACTACTGCGTTGCGCGCCTTGGCGATCTGTTCTTTCAACAAGGGTTACAGGCGCTCTGTGACGGTGATCTGACGACTGAACAATTCGAACGGCTGAAGGCGGTAGGCAAGCGTAATGAATGGGCACAAGCCGCACGCCTGTCGGTGTTTGATGCCAACCTCGGTGAGGTGGCGCTGACGGGGCTGTTTTGTGTGTTCACGCCGGGGCTGAGCACGGCGGTATTTTTGTTTGGCGGTGCGTTGGGGCTGAAAAAACAGGACACGCGGGCCCGGCTCAAGACCTGGTTGCTGTCAGCGCTAAGGACGCCCGCGACCTTTGACACCGTGGCCCGGCATGCCGCCCTTGATCAACATGGGTTCCTGGCCGGGATGTCGCAGCCCAGGCTCAGTGTCGAGAATATCGACCACGATGTGTTCGATCAGTGCGTGCAGTCGATCCGTGCCACGCAGTTGAGGAATTTCAACTTCTTGCTGCAGCAATGGCGGGCCGGGCGTTCGGTGCTGGCGAGCATTGATCATGGGCTCGACGTGCGTGAACAGGTGGATCACGGCCTGTTGGCGCTGAGCAGTAAAGGGCGCTGGAGCAGCCGCTTTGTGTCACAGGGCAATGGCTTGACGCTGACCCATCGTGGCAACGGTGGGCAACTGGATCTGCTGGGTCTGAAACTGCCGGTGATCCAGGCCCAGCTCGATATTCTGCTGCGTCATTGGCCAGGCCCGCGCTCGTTTGCCAAGGCCCGACTGCTGGAGTCCCTGAGCCGTGTGCGCCACGGTTTGCTGGATATCGACAGTCTGGTGGTGCAGGCGTTTGACCAGGAACCCGAGCAAACAGGTGAGCCAGTGCGTTCGGTTGCGCTGGTTGATGCGCTGCTGGATCGGGTCACGGGCAACCAGCCATTACCCGGCAACCCCGCGCATCTTCGGCTGGGCATCACCTCCAAAGTCAGTGACGAAATAAAACCACTGAAGACCTTTGGCGGCACCAAATTGCTGACGGTTCTGGATCATGCCGCGCAGGATTTCGTTGCGCGGTTCAAACAGCAACTGCACGATTTTCTCGTTGAGCCCTACAGTGCCCTGAACCCCGATTCGCTGCTGCTACGCCTGGCCACGTTGCGCCTGGTCATGCTGCGTGCCGAGTTGCGGCTGGCGGGTCATCTTGAGCCGTCCGATAGCGGGCTGCTGCGCACTGTGCTGGATTATCCGGTTAGCGCCCGGCGCCCGGCTGTCGAGCAATTTGTGCCCGAGGTGTTCGCGGTGTTTTTGTCGTTGAGCGATGTTTTGGGCGTGATCAACCTGGTCAGTTGCCTGTTGTTTACCGAGCGTGGCGGGCTTGAGTCGGCGAATGCCGGTCGTGCCATTCTCTGGACCCCGGCGCTGGGGTTTGAACGGTTCGACTCACTGGACCAATGCACTCAACGGCTCGAAGCGCGATTGATGGACAAGGCGCTGCGCTGGGATTTGCTGGCCAACGTGAGCATGGGCGAACAACCCCGGATCGTCACCTTTCTGAACGACACGCGGCCCTGGAAAGTACCCGGGCACAACCAATGGTTTTACTTTGAACCCATTGAGCAGGACTTTACCCGGCACTGTCAGAGAGCGGCGTTGAACAAGTTGCTGGTGGACGTGCAGTTCGCCTGCAATCTGGCGCGTTCAACGCCACTGTCGGCGCAAGGTTTTGAAAACAGCCTGCAAAGTGTATGGCGTCAGGTCAGCGCCGGGGTGGTGCAGGATCGGGTGGCAGAACTGGCCCGTCTTCACGTGTTCAGGGCGAGCCTGCCCGGTTGGCTCAGGAACGCTTCGCCCGCCGACCAGCTCGAATACGCCAACCTGCTTCAGCGCTTTGAACGGGCAGGTCAGGCCAGTCAAGATTACTTGCACGACATTCCCGACATCACCGCGTACTCGCGCTCGCAGCTCAAGGCTCGCCTGTTGGCGGACTTTCCCGGCCAGGCCCTGGATCCGGACGCCATTGAAGTCACCCTGCACACCTATATCGGCGCCCCGGTGCCGGTCGGGAGCACGCCGTCATTTCTGGCCGCGTCGACGTCTGTCTCAACCCAAACCCTGACCCAGTTTGCGTTAAACGGTTTTTACCGGCTCAACGCGGGCGCTGTCTTCGTGCGCACCAAGGGTGACGGTCAATTGCCGGGAGCATTGGGCGCCGAGTATGTGCGCCAGCTCACCCGGCAACTGAATATTGGCGCGCACTTTCAAGCGCTGCTCAAAACCCGGCTGGCCCCGGGCAATGCAGGTGTTGCCTTGCGCCAGCAGCAGTTTGCCGAGCATCTGTGGTTGCAGGTGATGGAGCAGGCCTTGAGAGAACAACTGACAGATCCCCGGTGTGAAACGGCTTATCGCTACCTGCGTCACGTCATGGGCAGGCCCGATGGTACTGCCCGCGAACCCTTGAATGGGGTGGCAATCATCATTCGGCCTCTGGAGCTTGTTGCCGACACGGGGCGCGAGCCGGACCGGGTCAGTGGCGTGTACCTGATCGGGCCACAAGCGCCGCAGGCTGGTCCTCACATTCTGTGGGTCAACTACAGTGCGCGCTTCTCACTCATGACTTTCGCCAGCGAAGCGCAGGTACTGGAGCAGTTGCGTACCGACGCTGATTTACAGGCCCTGGTCGTGCAACGAATCGCGCCCCTTGAGCGTAAAACCTATGCCGAGGGCGGCTTCATTGAGCCCCACTTGCCACGGTTCGAGAGCGGCTCTGTCGGGAGTTTTTGGCCCGCCGCCGGGCCAGTGACCCTGGCCAATCGTCCCATCGCGGGCAACCTGTTCAATGAGATGTACAAGGACAATTACCACTTGCTGCTGGACATGGCGGCCCAGCAGGCAAAAACCACCCAGGAGCAGGACTGGGAGTCGCTCAAGTACTTGTTGTCGTTACTGGTGGAGACGGCGCTGATGTTCTTGCCGGGCAGACTCAGTATTCCCCTGGTGGTCTGGCAAGGTTTGGGGGCGCTCAGCCAGGGGGTTGAGGCCGCGCGCAAAGGGGCATGGGGTGAGTCGGTGGACGAATTTGCCGTGGCGCTGATGTTGATGGCCACCCATCGACGCCAGGCCACCCAGACCATCGAAATCGCGGCTCAGGAGCCTCCGACAGCGCCTGGGACCGTTCCCCTTACCCCGGAGCAAGAGGCCGGGCTCATGCCATTCCAGGCCAATGAGGTGGCCCTGGTCGAGTTGCGCAAAGACCCGCTCACCCAGCTTTACCGCGACCCGCGCACGGGCTTCGATTATGTGCAGCTGGCCGGTCGGGTCTTTCGTTTGCAGGCCTGGCGAGAACGCTGGCGTATTTATATCGGCGAGCAGCGTGAGGGGCCGTTGGTGAAGCTTGGCGCCGGGCAGCAGTGGGTACTGGACCTCGAAGAACCACTGTTGGGTGGAGGCCCGGTGCTCTCCAGAACCATCATGGGCTCCCATGCCCTGGCCTATGAAATGAACGCCATTGGCATGGACAGCATTCAACGGCGTTTTCCCGACAAGGCCCTGCAAATACGAGAGGCCCACGGGCAGGCAAACACCTACCTGCAACGCTGCCAAAGCGCACTGCACACACTGAACGATCCCGGTGCGCAAAATGCCGACAACCGCGAATACCTGGAAGACTTTTTTGACGTGGAGCGGGTGGAACAGGACGTGCTCGACCGTCTGCAGGCGGTGATAGAACCCATGAACACACGGTTTTTACACCCCGACCTGTCCCCCCTGACGTCAGACAAGTACGTGGTGTGCACATCCCGGTTTACGGATAACACCGTCTCCTTTATCAACCGCGCCGATCCGCTCAAGCGGGTGTTTCTGACCGACAAGTTCTTCACCACCGTGTTTGATCAGCCCTATGCGTCGAGCCACCCCTACTTGAAGTCGACCGTTCCACCGTTCGAGGTCAACACCCATTACCGTGCCTGCTTTATGTTGCACGAGGTCAGCCATCAAATAGTGGACACCGAAGACATCATTTACTTGAACCCGGGTTTTCCTTACACCGATCTGCTGGATGAGAAGACGCCTTACGGCAGCCAACTTAAAAACTTCACTGAAACCATCCAGAACTGCCACTCACCCTACGTGGGCGCGGAGAATTTGTTTCAGCAATTCGATTCAAATACCCAAAGCTGGAGGGATATCCCCAGCGGTCCGGCCAAGCAATTGGTTAAAAAAATCGCCGGAGCAAGCACCTTGGCCCAAGCCCGTTCGGTGTTCACCCATGACCCCTTGAAGCGTGTTGATCTGATGCTGGCCAATGCCGATACCCTGGTCTTGCTGATCACCGGGCTTGGGCGTGAGCATCCGATGTCACCAGAGGCATTGATGGCAATGTAGGCATTCCGTCCGGCAGGCTTTTCATGCACTCGTCCAAAGCAGGCATAATGCGCCACCTGCAATAGCGAATTGCCTGCTCTGGATAACCCTTTGATTTTGCCACCTGAACCTTCTGTCACGACGCCTGTGCGCCCTTCGGCGTGCCCGGGGTTACTGCGCATTGTCCAGGCGATGGATGGCGGTATCTGTCGGGTCAAGCTGGACGGCGGCTCTATAACGGCCGCACAGGCGCTCGCGGTGGCCGATGTTAGCCAGCGCTATGCCAGTGGTGTGATCGAGGCGACTAACCGGGGCAACCTGCAAATTCGAGGGGTTGGCCCGCAGCATGCTGCGCTGATCGGTCCCTTGCTGGACGCAGGGCTGGGGCCCGCCACGGCTGCCAGTGATGATGTGCGCAACCTGATGCTCAGCCCCACGGCAGGGATCGACCGGGATCTGTTGATCGATACCTGGCCTCTGGCCCATCAGGTCCTCGACAGCCTGCAAAACACGGCGCGTTTTGCCGAGTTGTCCGCCAAGTTCGCCGTACAACTGGACGGCGGTGAAGCGCTGGCGATGCTTGAACATCATCACGACCTTTGGTTGTCAGCCGTTGACCTAAATGGCCAGACGCTACTGGCCTTTGGTCTGGCAGGCTGCCCGGCACACGATCCTGCCCTGGCTGGCGTGCCCGTCGAGCACGGGCATGCAGTGGTGCTGGCGGTACTTACGCTGTTCCTCGACCTGGCCCGCCCCGAGCACATTCGCATGCGCCACCTGCTCAAGGAGCTGCCGGTCGAGACGTTTATTGCGCAGTTGGCACAGCGCCTGCCGGTACCGCTCATTGCGCTTTCGAACTGGCGACGGGAGCCCGGCGCGGCGTCCTTGCACATCGGAACGTACCCACAACGCGACACGGACCGGGTCTATATCGGCGCCGCTCCGCCGCTGGGACGGCTGAGTGCGACCATGCTTGAGGGGTTGGCGCATCTGGCCCGGGAGTATGGTGATGGCACGCTGCGGTTTACCCCGTGGCAAAGTGTGCTGCTGCCCAACCTGCGGGCGGGCGACGCGCCGACAGTCACGCGCCAGTTACACGGGCTGGGGTTGAGCTGTGATGCGACCCTGCCACTGGCGCACCTGATCGCCTGCACCGGCTCCAGCGCCTGCGCCAAAGGCCTGGCCGACACCAAGCAGGATGCCCGCCAGTTGGCCGGGCTGTTGACTGCGCCCAAGACGATCCATTTGACCGGCTGCCTGCGTTCTTGCGCGGCAGCCCATGTCGCGCCGGTCACCTTGCTGGCCGTGGCGCCCGGTCATTACGACCTTTATTTACGTGCCCCAGAGCAGCCGGGATTCGGTGTTCTGCGTGAGCGCAACCTTACTATTGAAGCGGCAGGCGCCTGGCTTGAGGCCCGCCAACGGAGCAACACCGATGATTGATTACATCCGCGATGGTCAAGAGATCTATCGCAACTCGTTCGCCATTATTCGTGCCGAGGCCAACCTGGACAGCATCCCGGCGGATCTGGAAAAACTCGCGGTGCGGGTGATTCATGCCTGCGGCATGGTCGACGCCATTGAAGACCTGCGCTTTTCTCCGGGTGCAGGCAAGGCCGGGCGCGATGCCCTGGCCGCTGGCGCTGCAATTTTGTGCGATGCGCGCATGGTCTCCGAAGGCGTCACCCGTACCCGCTTGCCGGCCAACAACCCGGTGATTTGTACCCTGCGTGAAGAAGGCGTGCCCGAACTGGCGCTGGAGAAGGGCAACACCCGTTCGGCCGTGGCCCTTGAGCTGTGGCGCCCGTATCTGGAAGGCAGTGTGGTGGTGATCGGCAACGCGCCCACCGCGCTGTTTTACCTGCTGGAAATGATCGACGCAGGCGCGCCCAAACCGGCGCTGATCCTGGGCTTCCCGGTGGGGTTTGTTGGCGCGGCTGAGTCCAAGGCCATGCTGGCGGCAGACAGTCGCGGTGTACCGTTTGTGATCATGCAGGGCCGCCGTGGCGGCAGCGCGATGGCCGCCGCCGCGGTCAATGCACTGGCAACGGAGATCGAATAATGACGCAGCCAGGACGTTTGATCGGTCTGGGCGTTGGCCCCGGCGACCCGGAGCTGATTACCGTTAAAGCCTTGCGCCTGCTGCGTGAGTCGCCGGTGGTGGCGTACTTCGTCGCCAAGGGCAAAAAGGGCAATGCCTTCGGCATCATCGAAGCCCACCTGCAAGCGGAGCAAACCCAGATGCCGCTGGTGTATCCAGTGACCACTGAGGTGTTGCCCGAGCCATTGTCGTACGAGCAAGTGATCAGCGATTTCTACGATCAGGCTGCCGTCGAAGTGGCCGTGCATCTGGACGCCGGTCGCGATGTGGCGGTGATCTGCGAAGGCGACCCGTTCTTCTATGGTTCCTACATGTACCTGCACGACCGTCTGGCCCAGCGTTTTGAAACGCAGGTAGTGCCGGGCGTGTGCTCGATGCTGGGTGGCGCTTCGGTGCTGGGCGTGCCGCTGGTGTATCGTAATCAGAGCCTGTCGGTGCTCTCGGGCGTGCTGCCCCATGACGAACTCAAGTCGCGCCTGGCGGTTGCCGATGCGGCGGTGATCATGAAACTGGGCCGCAACTTTCATAAGGTGCGTGAAGTGCTGGGTGAACTGGGGCTGGCCGAGCGTGCGCTGTATGTCGAGCGCGCCACCATGAGCAATCAGAAAATCGTCCCGCTCAACGAAGTGGAACCGATGTCTTCGCCGTACTTCTCGCTGATCATCGTGCCCGGCGAACGGTGGCAGGGATGAGTCGTCCAGCGCCAGCCATTGTCATTCTGGGCAATGGCAGCCTGAATACCGCGCAGCGTATTCAACAGTGCTATCCCGAGGCGCTGATTTACGGTCTTGCAGGGCGGGTTGAGGACGTTGATCGCGGTTACAGCGACTTTGGCGCCACCCTGCGTGAGCTGTATCAACAGGGCACACCGATTATTGCGCTGTGCGCGGCGGGGATTGTGATCCGCACGCTGGCGCCGTTGTTGCTTGAGAAGGGCGCCGAGCCGCCGGTACTGGCCGTGGCCGAAGACGCCAGCGCGGTGGTGCCGCTGCTGGGCGGGCTGGGTGGCGTGAATGATATGGCCCGCACCATCGCTGCCGGCCTGGGTATTGCCCCGGCAATTACCACCAGTGGTGAACTGCGTTTTGGCACCTGCCTGCTCAATCCGCCAGCGGGTTATGCGCTGGGTGATCTTGAGCTGGGCAAGCGCTTTGTCTCGGACCTGCTGGCGGGTGAGTCGGTACGGATCGAAGGGGAGGCGCCATGGCTGGCCAGCGCGCAACTGCCTGAAAGTCAGCAGGCACGGCTGGCCATTCATATTGGCAGTGCCGAACGTGAACCGGCCGCCGACGAACTGCTGATCTATCCCCGTAATGTGCTGGTGAAAGTGGCTGCTGAAGTGTCGCCACAGGCCATTCGCCAGGCCTTGCATGACGCGAAGCTGGCGTGGCAATCACTGGCGTGCATCGTCGCCGACGATACCTTGATGGCCAGCGCGTCTTTGCGTGAAACAGCCCTCGAACTGGCGGTGCCCCTGCGCTTTGTCAGCGCGGGTGAGCCGGCAGTGCCTGCTGTCTGGCGCGAGGTGGGCAATGACATGTCCCTGGGCGTTGCCCCCGCGCCATTGGATCCGTTGCAGCTGGGTCGGGCCCGTGGCCGTCTGGCCGTGATCGGCCTGGGCCCTGGTGCTGCCGAGTTGATGGTGCCTGCGGTCAAGGCCGAGCTGGCGCGGGCCAATGATGTGTTGGGCTATGAGACGTATGTGCGCATGGCCGGTCCGTTTCGCGACGATCAGGTGATGCATTGCACCGACAACCGCGAAGAAATGCAGCGCGCTCGCCATGCGTTTGAGCTGGCGGCCCAGGGCCGTTCGGTGGTGGTGGTGTCTTCGGGTGATCCGGGGGTGTTTGCCATGGCGGCGGCCGTGCTTGAGGCCTTGCACGAGTCCACGGACCCGCAGTGGCACAGCGTTGACCTGGAGATGTTGCCGGGGGTGTCGGCCTCGCTGGCAACGGCGGCGCAGGCGGGAGCGCCGTTGGGGCATGACTTCTGCGTGATGTCGCTGTCGGACAACCTCAAACCGTGGAGCATCATTGAAAAGCGCCTGGACCTGGCCGCTGAGGCGGATCTGGCGCTGGCGTTCTACAACCCGATTTCCCGTTCGCGCCCGTGGCAGCTGGGCGTGGCGCTGGATATCGTCAGGCGTCATCGCACGGCGCAAACACCGGTGGTGCTGGGGCGCGATATCGGTCGTCCGGGGCAGACCCTGCGGGTGACTACGCTGGGTGAGTTGACGCCGGATCAGGTGGATATGCGCACGATGGTGCTGGTGGGGTCGTCGACCACCTGCACATTCCCGCGGGTCGATGGCACGCAGTGGGTGTACACACCGCGCTGGTATGGCGAGAAACCATGACAAAAGCCTGTAGTCGCTGAGGAGCGGAGCGAGGCTGCGAGGGGTTGCGTCGCGACCCTGCTTGAAGGTCCTTCGGCCCTTATCGCAGCCTTCGGCAGCGACTACACGTTTTGTTCAGGCCTTGGAAATCAGTCATTTCGTACGACGTTTCGCTTTCATTCTCGTGAAACATCCGAGAAGATTCCGCTCGCTTGCGCCTGTCCATTTCGGGGAATAGTCTCGGCCAATCGCTGCAAAATCAGCGATCGGGTTTAGTAGCCCGGCTTTAGTGTTTGGCGCAAGGCGCCACCTTTTCGAGGCGCTTTTTTACGGCCTGCGTTTTATGGTGGCCGTGCGCAGGGTGCCCTCGGGCACGCCGGTTCCCAAACACGCCGGTCTACTAACCTGTGCACGGCTGCCACCCATTTGTTTAGTAGCGAAAAGTGGCAGCTCCCTTAACGTGTTTGGAGTTAAGCCATGAAAAAAATCACCCCCGATCCCCCTGTTGTCCCCCTCGATGCTGCTGACAGTAACGACCCGTTGCTGGATCGTATCGCCGTCGAACGTGCGCTCAATTACTACCTGCAAAACCATAAGCCTCATCGCCCCATGGGCACGGCCATGCTGGCCATCCCGAACAGTGTCAATTCAGAAGCGGCTTTGGCCCAGGCGTCAGACTTGTTGCGCTGTGCGGGTGCCTGCGCGAATGAGGCGGGGAATGGCCTGAGCAGGCCTGCGCGCGATTTGGTGTTGTCGGTCATGCACTTGGTGGAGCTGGCCAAGGGCTATGTCGACACGTCGCTGGATACGCTGGTAACGCACTGAAGCAGCACGCGCCTGATTGGCGACAGGCGCGTCATTGTCAGGGAACCATGTAGCCCCGGATCCCGGTGAAGATGATCTGGGCCGCCAGGGCGCAGACAAACAGGCCCATCAGGCGACTGACGATCTGCAGCCCCTGTTCGCCCAGGATCCGTTCGATTCGGTTGGAGAGGTAAAGCACCACGCCAACCGTCAGGCTCGCCAGCGCAATACTGGTGATCGCCATCAGCTTGTCGTCCCAATGGGGCTGACTGACCCCCATGACCAGCAACGCACCAATGGTGCCGGGGCCAACGGTCAGCGGAATGGTCAGCGGAACTATGGTCACGTCTTGCTGCACGTTGTCGGTCTGGACCGCCGATTTACCCTGGGCCATGCCCAGTGCCGAAATAAACAGCACGCTGCCGGCACCGATGCGGAAGGCGTCGACGGTAATGCCAAACACATTGAAGATCGCGCGTCCAAACAGGTACAGCAGTACGCTGGAGATCAGCGTTGCCAGCGCCACCTTCCAGGCCAGGCGACGGCGTTCCTTGTTCGAGTAACCCCGGGTCAGGCTGATAAAGCACGACAGCACGAAAAACGGGCTGTAGAGCACCAGCATCTTCAAATACACACTGAACAGCATATGAAGCATGGTCTTGGCTCATATCGAAGGGGGGGCGCCCGAAAGTCTATCAGGGGATCGGCTGTCTGTTAGGACAGTTGTGCCGTGGATTGACGCAACTCACGTTGTTCAACCCAAAACTCCACCAGTTCTCGCAGTTGCGACAGTTCTACGGGTTTGGACATGTGGCCGTCCATGCCGGCCTGGCGGGCGCGTTCCTTGTGTTCGGTGAGGATGTGCGCGGTCAATGCGACCACCGGGGTGCGTATGCGCTGATGGCTGACTTCCCAGGCGCGCAATTGCTCCGTGGCTGAGAAACCGTCCAGCACGGGCATTTCACAGTCCATCAGCACCAGATCGTATTGCCGGGCTTTCATGGCTTTGAGTGCTTCTTCACCGTTGCAGGCGGTGTCCGGGTTCAGGTTGAGCTTGCCCAGCATGCCGCGAATGACCTTGGTGGAGATGTTGTTGTCTTCGGCCACCAGGATGCGAAAGTCGCTGGGCACTGAAACCGGCACGGCGGCGGGGCCGTTGGCGGTGGTGTGCGCGGTGGCATGGCCCTTGTTGCGTTGGGTCAGCTCATCGGCCAGGGTGGTTTTGAGGGTGTAGCCGGCCACCGGTTTGGCGAGGATGCGTTTGATCCCGCAGTTGCGCGCAATGATCTTGCTCGGCGCGTTGCTGATCCCCGTGAGCATGACCAGCAGGATGTCGTGGTTCAGGCTCGGGTCTTCCTTGATTTTGGCGGCCAGTTGCATGCCGGTCATGCCGGGCATGTTCTGGTCCAGCAGCACGATGTCGAAGTAATCACGCAAGTGGGCCTTGGTGCGCAGCAAGGCCAGGGCTTCCTTGCCCGATGCCGCAGCACTGACATTCAAACCCCAGGCGCAACATTGCTGCACCAGCACTTTGCGGCAGGTGTCATTGTCGTCGACCACCAGCACCCGTGCGCCCTTGAGCGGGCTGTCCAGGTCGGAAGTCGGGTGCTCAAGGTGTTGCGGGTCCAGGGGCAGTGTCAGCCACAGGTTGCTGCCGGTGGTTTGTCCGGGCTTTATGCCGAATTCACCGTCCATCAACATGATCAGCTGGCGAGCGATCACCAGGCCCAGATGGCCCCCCAGACGGGTCGCGGCGAGGAAGTTCTTGCTGTGTAATTCGGCATGCAACAGGGCGTCACGCTCCTGTTCATCCATCGGTTGGCCAGAGTCCTGAATGGCAATGCGCAGTCGCGGCGGGCCACTGCGTTCCTCCAGTGCGACAACGATGAGGATCTCGCCCTCGTCAGTCTTTTTCAGGGAGCTTTCGAGCAGGCTCAGCAGTGTTTGGCGCAATCGCGTAGGGTCACCGCTGATGACCCGTGGCACTTGTGGCTGGATAAAACTGATGAGTTCGACGTTCTGCTGTTCGGCCTTGGTGCGAAAAATACTCAGGCAGTCTTCGATCAGGGCATTGAGATCGAATTGCACGTCATCAAGCTCGATTTGCCCCGATTCGAGCTTGGAAATATCGAGAATTTCGTTAATCAGTGTCAGCAGTTCGTTACCCGCACTGTGGATGGTCTGGACGTAGTCCCGTTGCTTGACCGACAGCGGCGTGCCCAGCAGTAGCTCGGTCATGCCCAGTACCCCGTTCATGGGGGTGCGGATTTCATGGCTGATCTTGGCCAGAAACTCGGCCTTGGCATTCACTTCGGCAGTACTGGCGGCCAGCTCGCGGCTAATACTGAATTGGGCCTGGGTAATGCTGCGGTTGCGCTCGCTCAGGGCGATGCTCATCAACAACCCGCTGATGCAGATGATCACCATCAGGGACAGGACCAGCTCCTGCGGCGCGATAAGGGTCAAGCCCAGCAACGCGGGGAGAATCACCAGGGTACCGATGTTGAAAATCACCATCGCCATGACAAACATGCGCGCGGGCCGATAGCCCTTTTGCCAGTGGTAGACCGAGACGGCCAGGATGCTGACGCTTGCCAGTCCGACCAGGGCGTAGGTCATCACGTTCAGCGGCAGATTATCGATAAACAGGAGCAACAGGCCGCCGAGGCCGATGATCAGGATGTCCAGCAGCAGCAGCTTGTGCAGCCGGTGAGCACCACGGGTCGAGAAAAAGCTGTAGGTAAACATCAGCCCGCAAGGGGCTGTCAGCAGCAGCGTCAGGTATGCGCCGGGGGTCTGAATGGCGTGCCAGTCAGGGAGCCAGGGGTCCAGCAGGTTCAGGAACAGCGCCGAACTGGCCATCAGCAGGATTTCACAGATGGCCAGCCACAGGCTGCTGGGCGAACGGCTGTAGGCGAAGCGAATAAGGTTGTGCAGCAACAGCATCGCCATGCAGCCCAGCAGCAAGCCATAGAGCAAGGGCTTGGTCTGGTTGGCAGCCAGCATGACGGCAGTGTCGAGGGTAATGTGGGGGCGCAACTGATGGTCCGAGACCATGCGCAGGTAGACATCCAGAGGTTGTGAGCTTTGGGGCAGGGGCAGCAGGTAGTCGCTGCTGGGCACAGGCTTGCTGTTGATGGGCAATGCCGTGCCGGTGTTGGTCTGGCTGATCAGTTTTTGATCATCGAAGACATACATGTCGAGGTTTGCCAGATCGGGGGCGAATACCCGCAGGATCTGTTCATGCTTGTCGGGTTGCAGGTGTACCCGCAGCCACAGGGCTTCGCCGGGTTCTGCAGCGGCAATTCGGTCGAGTTCGACAGGGCTGAACTGGCTGGATAGCCGGGGTGAGCGCACATCACTCAGTTGCAGGGTAGCCTGAGGGTCTGGCAATACAGACCAGCTGGTACCTGATGCAGCCTGCACAGGCATCATGCCGAGCACAGAGCCCAGCAACGTGATGGTAAAAGCTATGGCGATCCTGAGCCAGCGCACGGCGAAATCCCTTCGTAAAGTGAAGCCAGATGATAACTATGCGCGGGCCTGGAATAGTTAGGCAAGGGCCGACAGCCCCCGCCTATCTATGTGGATTGCTTATTCCTGGTCGTCACCGCGTTCGCGTGCAATGGCTCGGTAGCCAATATCGTTACGGTAGAAGCAACCTTCCCACTCGATGGCCTTGGCCAGTTCGTAGGCCTTGTGTTGCGCCGCTTCAACGGTGTCACCCATTGCGGTTGCGCACAATACACGTCCACCCGAGGTTACGACTTCACCGGCTTGATTAAGTGCCGTACCTGCATGGAAAACCTTGCCTTCCAGCTTGGCCGCGGCATCCAGACCGTGGATGACCGTGCCCTTGGCGTAATCGCCAGGGTAGCCACCGGCAGCCAGGACGATGCCCAGGCTTGGGCGCGGATCCCATTGCGCTTCAACCTTGTCCAGCGCCTGGGCCAGTGCGGCCTCAACCAGCAGCACCAGGCTCGATTGCAGACGCAGCATCACCGGTTGGGTTTCAGGGTCGCCGAAGCGGCAGTTGAACTCGATGACTTTCGGGTTGCCGGCTTTGTCGATCATCAGGCCTGCGTACAGGAAACCGGTGTAGACGTTGCCTTCGTCAGCCATGCCGCGCACGGTAGGCCAGATCACCAGATCCATCACGCGCTGGTGAACGTCGGCGGTCACGACCGGGGCAGGGGAGTAAGCGCCCATGCCGCCGGTGTTCGGGCCGGTGTCGCCATCGCCAACACGTTTGTGGTCCTGGCTGGTGGCCATTGGCAGAACGTTCTTGCCGTCGACCATCACGATGAAGCTGGCTTCTTCGCCGTCGAGGAACTCTTCGATCACGACCCGTGAACCGGCTTCGCCAAAGGCGTTGCCTGCGAGCATGTCGCGTACGGCGTCTTCGGCTTCGGTCAGGGTCATGGCGACGATCACGCCTTTACCTGCGGCCAGGCCGTCGGCCTTGATCACGATCGGCGCGCCGACTTTCTGCAGGTAAGCCAGAGCCGGTTCGATTTCAGTGAAATTCTGGTAATCGGCGGTCGGGATCTTGTGGCGTGCCAGGAAGTCCTTGGTGAACGCCTTGGAGCCTTCCAGCTGAGCAGCGCCGGCGGTAGGGCCGAAGCAGTCCAGGCCACGGGCGCGGAACAGATCCACAACACCGGCTACCAGGGGTACTTCCGGACCCACGATGGTCAGGGAGACATTCTTCTCGGCGAAATCTGCCAGTTGCTCAAGGGCCAGCACGTCGATGGCGACGTTCTCGCATTTGGCTTCAATGGCGGTGCCGGCGTTGCCCGGGGCAACGAATACTTTAGCGACACGTGGGTCCTGAGCTACTTTCCAGGCCAGTGCGTGTTCGCGGCCACCGCTGCCAATGATCAAAACATTCATTTCAAAAACCTCGGATGACGCTCAAATCTGGTGAGCACCACTAGGGTGCTTGAAGGCCCAGCTTTTGTGGGAGCCGGGCTTGCCCGCGATACAGCCACCTCGGTGTTTCAGAGAGTGCGAGGTGCTGCTATCGCAGGCAAGCCAGCTCCCACAAAAGCCAGTGCCCACAGTGGATGGTGCATTTAGTGACGGAAGTGGCGCATGCCGGTGAACACCATGGCAATACCGGCTTCGTCTGCAGCTGCAATCACTTCGTTGTCACGCATCGAGCCGCCCGGCTGGATCACCGCAGTGATACCGGCCTTGGCCGCGTTGTCGATGCCGTCACGGAACGGGAAGAAGGCGTCCGATGCCATGACGGCACCCTGTACTTGCAGACCGGCGTGCTCAGCCTTGATCGCGGCAATACGGGCCGAGTTTACGCGGCTCATCTGGCCCGCGCCGACACCGATGGTCTGACGGCCCTTGGCGTAGACGATGGCGTTGGACTTCACGTACTTGGCTACTTTCCAGGCGAAGATCAGGTCGTTGATCTCTTGCTCGGTCGGTGCGCGCTTGGTCACGACTTTCAGGTCTTCGCTGCCGATCATCTCGATGTCACGGCTTTGAACCAGCAGGCCGCCATTGACGCGCTTGAAGTCCCAGGCCGGGGCGCGATCTTCGCTCCACTGGCCGCAGGCCAGCAGGCGCACGTTGGCTTTGGCCGCGACGATGGCGCGGGCTTCCTCGCTCACGGACGGGGCGATGATCACTTCAACGAACTGACGCTCAACAATGGCCTTGGCCGTTTCGGCGTCCAGTTCACGGTTGAAGGCGATGATGCCGCCGAACGCCGATTCGGTATCCGTGGCGTAAGCCAGTTCGTAAGCCTGGCGGATGCCGCCTTCAGCGTCCGGGCTCACGGCTACGCCGCACGGGTTGGCGTGCTTGACGATCACGCAAGCCGGTTTGACGAAGCTTTTTACGCATTCCAGCGCGGCGTCGGTGTCGGCCACGTTGTTGAACGACAGTTCCTTGCCTTGCAGCTGGGTTGCCGTCGCGATGCTGACTTCGGTCGGCTTGGCTTCAACGTAGAACGCCGCTTTCTGGTGCGGGTTCTCGCCGTAGCGCATTTCCTGGGCCTTGATGAACTGGCTGTTGAAGGTGCGCGGGAACAGGCCGCGGTCTTCGGTGCTCAGTACTTCAGCGGCCTGGTTCACGGTGCCCAGGTAGTTGGCGATCATGCCGTCGTAGGCAGCGGTGTGTTCAAACGCCTTGAGCATCAGGTCGAAACGCTGTGCGTAGGTCAGGCCACCGGCCTTGAGGTTTTCCAGAACGTTGGCGTAATCGCTGGCATTGACCACGATGGCCACGTCTTTGTGGTTTTTTGCAGCCGAACGGACCATGGTCGGGCCGCCGATGTCGATGTTCTCGATGGCGGTCGGCAGGTCGCAGCCTGGCTTGGAGATGGTGGCTTCGAACGGGTAGAGGTTAACGGCTACCAGGTCGATCGGCTTGATGCCGTGCTCGCTCATGATGTCGTCGTCGATGCCGCGACGGCCCAGAATGCCACCGTGGATTTTCGGGTGCAGGGTTTTCACCCGACCGTCCATCATTTCTGCAAAGCCGGTGTAGTCCGCCACTTCAACGGCGGCTACGCCGTTGTCTTGCAGCAGCTTGAACGTACCGCCAGTGGACAGGATCTCGACGCCGAGGGCTTCCAGTTCACGGGCGAAATCAAGGATTCCGGTTTTGTCGGAAACACTGATTAGAGCGCGGCGGATCGGCAGGCGGGTAGTCTGATCGGTCATCTCGATTTCCATCAAAAGCAAAGGAGTCAGCAAAAAAGGCGGCCTGTTTTATCAGGACGCCTTTCAGGTTTGATTGAATGCTTACAGCAGATCGTACTGTTTGAGCTTTTTGCGCAAGGTGCCGCGATTGAGGCCCAGCAGCTCGGAGGCCTTGGTCTGGTTGCCCTTGACGTAGTTCATGACGCACTCGAGAAGGGGAGCCTCGACTTCGGAAAGTACCAGGTTGTAGACGTCCGTGACTTCAGCGCCCTCCAGGTGGGCGAAATAATTGTGCAGCGCCTTTTCGACACTCCCGCGAAGGGTCTGGCCTTCTTCGCTCGGTGTATTGAGGTGCTGTTTCAAGTTGACGTTGTCGCTCACGGGCGTTGTTCCACTCACTAATGTCTCGGTCATCATCGTCATGCGGCCACCCATCCTTCGTCCCCTGTTACCAGGCTCTTGTGTCGTTCGGCGAAAAACGCCTGAACGTTGGCGCATTGTGCTTCCGTATCTTCTAAACGATTGAAGTGGGCGCGAAACTCCTTGGCGCCCGGCAAGGTTGCCAGATACCAGCCGACATGCTTGCGGGCAATGCGTACGCCCAGCACCTCCCCATAGAAGGTATGCAATGCAGTCAGATGCTCTAGCAGAATACGTTCCACTTCACTCAATTGCGGTGCCGGCATCAGTTGCCCGGTGCGCAGAAAGTGATCAATTTCGCGGAAAATCCAGGGCCGCCCTTGAGCCGCCCTGCCTATCAATAGTCCGTCAGCCCCGGTCGCGTTCAACACGTGCAGGGCCTTGTGGGGTGAATCAATGTCGCCGTTGGCAAAGACCGGTATCGACACCGCCTGCTTGATCGCGGCAATGGTGTCGTACTCGGCTTCGCCGGTGTACAGGTCGGCACGGGTTCTGCCGTGCACCGCCAGAGCGGTAATGCCGGCCTGTTCGGCGATCTTTGCCACCGTAATGCCGTTCTTGTTGTCCCGGTCCCAGCCGGTACGGATTTTCAGGGTAACCGGCACATCAACCGCAGCCACGACGGCCTGCAGGATCTCGTTTACCAGTGCTTCATCTTTTAGCAACGCGGAGCCGGCGGCCTTGTTGCAGACCTTTTTTGCCGGGCAACCCATGTTGATGTCAATTATCTGTGCGCCCAGTTCCACATTGGCCCTGGCGGCGTCTGCCAGCATTTGCGCGTCACCGCCGGCGATCTGTACCGAGCGTGGCTCGGGATCACCGTCGTGAATCATGCGCAGGCGCGATTTGCGGCTGTTCCAGAGACTCATGTCACTGGTGACCATTTCCGAAACAACCAGGCCTGCACCCATCCGTCGACAAAGCTGACGAAAGGGCTGGTCGGTGACACCCGCCATAGGGGCGAGAATCAAACCGTTGTGCAATGTATATGGGCCGATGCGTACCGCCGACATAGGACTTCCCTGTTGTGGGGCCGGATCTTGGGAGTTCGAAAAAGGGTTGGCATGATACCCGCTCTCGATGACTGGTTAAAGACGCAATTGGATGAATTTTGAACAATTAGCCGCAAGACACAAACCGCAAGCGGCAAGTGGGGGGCGAAGAGCCCGGCACTTGCCGCTTGCGGTTTGTCACTCAAAGCGTAGCGCGGTTATTCGGGCGAGTGAAAACTCAGGCTGTAGTTCACGGCCTTGGGACCCGGGTCGAGGATGTCCAGCGCAATATGGATGGGGGTTTGCGGGGGCATTTCGGCTTTTGACAAATCCCCGGTCAGGTATTCGCCGGGTTTAAACCGACGACTGGCAATCATTTTGCCGTTGAGGTCGGCAAAACGCAGTTCCAGTAACGGGAAGGGCTGGGAGAACGGTGCGCGGTTGTAGAGGATGGCATCCACCACCAGCGCTCCGGTGAACTCGGGATGGCTGCGCACCACCAGATTGCTGCTTTTGATGCGGTCGATATCGACTTTGGACGGCACCGTGCAGCCGATCTGCGGGCACAGTTGCTGGAAGATCGGACGGTATTGATCCTGGCGTGCCAGCTCGTCGAAGTGGTTGGCAATGTACTGCCCGGCCAATGCCGCCGCGGCCAGCAATACCAGCAAGGTCCAGAGCAGGCGCTTGCCCCAGGGGGTACGGCGCTTCTGCCAGTCCAAGTGCAGCGGATCGTCGACCAGATCCATCAACGGATCTTCGCGCATGGCTGGCTCGCTGCGCTTGCGCTTGTCTTTGCTGACCGGCACAGGTTCAGGGAGCTCGTCGTCATCGTCATCGGTCGCCGACAGGCGCTCGCCCGGCAGCGGCGGCTCAAGGTCGTCGTCCAGCGAAAGCTGGAGCGGCGGTGTGTCGTCCGGTTCGTCGAGGTCCAATGACACTGACGGTTCGGTACGCCCTGTCTTGGCGAGCTCTACGGCTTTTTCGGCATCCTTGGCCGTCTCGGCGCGGTCGGCTGCAGATTCACTGAACAGGCTGTCAGACCATTCGTTTTCTTCAGCGTCGTTGCTTTCGCGACGAGCACTCAGTGAGCTGCTTTTGGGCGTGTGGGGCTGGCCGAAGCTTTTGCTGGGCTGTATTTCACGCTCTTCGAGCTTGGCCAGCTCTTCGTCCAGATCCAGATGGTCGAGGTCCATCGCGTTGGCCTGCCACGGTGCCGGGCTGGCCGGCACAGGTGTGGCAGGGGCCTGGGCGGGTGTCGGCTCGATGACTTCGGGCGCGGCAACGGCAGGTGTCACCACGGCGGGCGGCTGCTCTGTTTCAGTGCTCTGGTTCAGCAGTTGCTGTGCGGCATTGAACACTTGCAGGCAGGCGCCGCAGCGCACCACTCCGCGAGCCATGCCCAATTGGGCGTGGCGCACGCGAAAGCTGGTTTGGCAATGTGGGCACTGGGTAACGAAGCTATCGTTCATGCGGCCATCCGGATTGAGCAGGCGTGCATTCTAGCGCCGACGGCCACTGATGCGCACCCAGCCATCGCGATTGGCAATCGGATCCAGATCGAAGTCCTTGGCGTACGCCGCAGCCACTTCTTCGCCCTGTTCGGCGAGGATGCCCGACAGTGCCAGGCGACCACCCGGCTTGACTAGGCTCGACAATTGCGGGGCGAGGGATACCAGCGGGCCTGCCAGAATGTTGGCAACCACCACGTCGGCCTGAACCTGTGGCAGGTCTTCAGGCAGGTACAGCGGGAACAGTGCCTCGGCGACATTGTTGCGCCCGGCGTTATCGCGGGAGGCTTCCAGCGCCTGCACGTCGATATCGGTGCCGATGGCTTCCCTGGCGCCCAGCAGCAGGGCGGCAATGGCCAGAATCCCCGAACCGCAGCCGAAGTCCAGCACGTTGCAGTCTTTTAAATCCTGGCCGTCGAGCCATTCCAGGCACAGTGCGGTGGTCGGGTGGGTGCCGGTGCCGAACGCCAGGCCCGGATCGAGCAGCAGGTTGACCGCATCAGGTTCCGGGGCTGCGTGCCAGCTTGGCACGATCCACAGGCGCTGGCCGAAGCGCATCGGATGGAAGTTGTCCATCCAGCTGCGCTCCCAGTCCTGGTCTTCAATGACCTCGGCGTGGTGTTCAGGCAGTGGCGAGCCAGTGAGCAGTTCCAGATGGGACAGCACGAGGTCGGCTTCGGTGCCGCCTTCGAACAATGCCAGCAAATGGGTGTGCGACCACAGGGGGGTGGTGTTGAGTTCAGGTTCGAAAATCGGTTGATCTTCGGCGTCCATGAACGTCACAGAAACGGCACCGACTTCGAGGAACGCGTCTTCGTAGGTTTCGGCTTGTTCCGGGCTGATGGCGAGGCGTACTTGCAGCCAAGGCATGGCGGGCACCTTTGAAAAATAGGAGTGTGCAGCCGGTCGGGCTGCGAGAAGCGCGCAAGTTTACGCGAGCGGGCAGGCAGGGGGGTAATCAAAAACGATGAAAAGCGGGCAGCGGCTGTTCCTTTGTGGGAGCGGGCTTGCTCGCGATTGCATCACCGTGGTCATGCAGCCGGACCGCACCGTCTGTATCGCGAGCAAGCCCGCTCCCACGAAGGACTCAGCGGCCACACACAACAAAGCCGCTCGAAAGCGGCTTTGTTGATCGGATGACAAACTTACTGGTTAGCCAGTTTGTGTTCCAGGTAGTGAATGTTGACGCCGCCTTTGCAGAAGCCTTCGTCATTCACCAGGTCGCGGTGCAGCGGGATGTTGGTCTTGATACCGTCGACCACGATTTCGTCCAGGGCATTGCGCATGCGCGCCATGGCTTCGTCACGGGTCGAACCCCAGGTGATCAGCTTGCCGATCAGGGAGTCGTAGTTGGACGGAACCTTGTAGCCGCTGTACAGGTGCGAATCGACGCGAACGCCGTTGCCGCCCGGAGCGTGGAAGTGCTTGACCATGCCAGGGCTCGGCATGAACGTCGCAGGGTCTTCAGCGTTGATCCGGCACTCCAGCGAGTGACCGTGAATGTTCACGTCAGCCTGGGTGAAGGACAGCTTGTTACCGGCTGCGATGCTCAACATCTCTTTCAGGATGTCGATGCCAGTAACCATTTCAGACACCGGGTGCTCTACTTGCACACGAGTGTTCATCTCGATGAAGTAGAAGCGACCGTTTTCGTACAGGAACTCGAAAGTGCCCGCGCCACGGTAGTTGATGTCGACACAGGCTTTTACGCAGCGAGCCAGAACTTCAGCGCGTGCGGTTTCGTCGATGCCCGGTGCCGGTGCTTCTTCCAGCACTTTCTGGTGACGACGTTGCAGCGAGCAATCGCGGTCGCCCAGGTGGATCGCGTTACCCTGGCCATCGGAAATGACCTGAACTTCCACGTGACGTGGGTTGGTCAGGTATTTTTCGAGGTAGACCATCGGGTTGCTGAACCAGGCGCCGGCTTCTTCGCGGGTCTGCTTGGCAGCTTCGATCAGGTCTTCTTCACGGTGTACAACGCGCATGCCACGGCCACCGCCGCCGCCTGCTGCCTTGATGATCACCGGGTAGCCGACTTCACGGCCGATGCGCAGTGCGGTTTCTTCGTCTTCAGGCAACGGGCCGTCAGAACCTGGAACCGTAGGTACGCCTGCAGCGATCATGGCGTGCTTGGCCGAAACCTTGTCGCCCATCAGGCGAATGGTGTCGGCTTTCGGGCCGATGAAGGCAAAGCCGGATTTCTCGACTTGCTCGGCGAAATCGGCGTTTTCAGCCAAAAAGCCGTAGCCCGGGTGAATCGCCGTGGCGCCGGTCACTTCAGCGGCCGCGATGATGGCCGGAATGTGCAGGTAAGACAGGTTGGCCGGTGCCGGGCCGATGCAGACGGTTTCGTCTGCCAGACCCAGGTGCATCAGCTCTTTGTCGGCGGTGGAGTACACCGCGACGGTCTTGATCCCCATTTCCTTGCACGCCCGCAGGATGCGCAAAGCAATCTCGCCACGGTTGGCGATCAGGACTTTTTCCAGCTTCTGAGGCTTCAGCATCGTTGGCTCCCCGCGGTTCAAACGATGGTGAACAGCGGTTGGTCGAACTCAACCGGCTGACCGTTTTCGACCAGGATGGATTCGATAACGCCGGCTTTTTCAGCCGTGATGTGGTTCATCATTTTCATCGCTTCAACGATGCAAATGGTGTCGCCAACCTTGACGGTCTGGCCAACTTCAACGAAGGCAGGCGAGGTTGGAGCCGGGGTGCGGTAGAACGTACCGACCATTGGCGACTTGACCACAAAACCGTTCAGTTTTGGTGCAGCAGGCGCTTCGGTCACGGTGGCAACCGGAGCAACAGCAACGGGAGCCGCGGCTGGAGCTTGTTGCATTGGTGCCGGTGCGTAGAACTGCTGAGCTGGAGTCTTGCTGTGACGGCTGATGCGTACGGACTCTTCGCCTTCTTTAATTTCCAGCTCGTCGATGCCGGACTCTTCCAGCAGTTCGATCAGCTTCTTAACTTTACGGATATCCATGAATCGTCAACTCCCAATGGGTCTGTCAGGGGCGTTTAGCTTGTAGTTCAAGCTGTTCCAGGGCGGCCTCCAAGGCCAGTCGATAACCGCTGGCGCCAAGGCCGCAGATCACACCTACCGCAACGTCGGAGAAGTAGGAGTGATGGCGGAAAGGTTCGCGTTTGTGCACGTTAGACAAATGCACTTCGATGAATGGGATGCTCACCGCCAGCAGCGCGTCACGTAATGCCACGCTGGTGTGGGTAAAAGCAGCCGGGTTGATCAGAATAAAGTCCACGCCCTCGTTGCGGGCAGCGTGTACGCGGTCGATCAATTCATACTCGGCATTGCTTTGCAGGTAGAGCAAATGGTGGCCGGCATCACGGGCTCTCTGTTCCAGATCCTGATTGATTTGCGCCAGGGTAGTTGCGCCGTAGACGCCCGGCTCGCGGGTGCCAAGCAGGTTCAGGTTGGGGCCGTGCAGTACCAGAAAAGTCGCCATCTGCTGTTCCTTATTATCTATGTGCAGTTGTCAGTGCCGGGCGACTATGCCGAAAAGCGGATTCGCTGTCCAGTTAACTGCAATAGCCAGCACGATGACCGATGTTCGCGAAAAGTTTGTGACCGGTGCTCTAGATCTGGTCATTCGCGATAGCGACACGTTCGGCGAAGTCTGCGGCATTGATCTCGCCGATGACCCGCTGGTCACTTTTTTCGGCGCCGTTTTTTCCGAAGAACATCAGCGCTGGCGGGCCGAACAATGAGTAGTGATCGAGCAGGGCACGTTGCTCGGCATTGCTGGCAGTGATATCGAAACGCACCAGCCGATAACCCTTGAGCAGATCGACCACGCGGGGGTTGTTCAACACTTCGTGCTCGATCACTTTGCAGCTGATGCACCAGTCGGCGTACCAGTCCAGCAACAGGGGCTGACCAGCGGCCTTGGCCTGAGCCAGTGCGCTGTCCAGTTCGGCCGGGGTGCTGACGGTCAGCCACTGGTCGGCCGGTTGGGCGCTGGCGGTCACTGCCGTGTTTGCGGATTGCGACTGGCCGATGGGGTTGAACGGATCACTTTGACCGCTCAGGGCGCCGTACCAGCAGGCCAGTCCATAGACCAGCAAAAACAGCCCGAGTAACTGGGCCAGACGCTGGCGCGGGGCTTTAGCGGTAAATTCCAGGGTGCCGAGAAACACGCTCACACCCGCCGCCAGCGCACCGATCAGAAGCAAAGTCACGGGCCCCGGCAATACGCGGCTGAGCAAGCCAATGGCCAGGCCGAGCAGCAGCACGCCAATGGCGTTTTTCACATTGACCAGCCAAGGCCCGCTTTTCGGCAGCCAGGCCGCGCCACCGGTGGCGACCAGCAGCAGCGGCGCGCCCATGCCCAGGCCGAGGGCGAACAGCTTCAGGCCACCCCCCAGCGCATCGCCACTGGCACTGATATAGAGCAAGGCCCCGGCCAGCGGAGCCGACACGCAAGGTGACACCAGCAGGCTGGAAACCACGCCCAGCACGGCGGCTCCCCACAGCGAACCACCCTGAGTGCGATTGGCCACGCGATCGAGGCGATTGCTGATGGCTTGCGGCAATTTCAGCTCAAACACGCCAAACATCGCGAGGGCAAAAACCCCGAAAAACAGGGCAAATGGCACCAGCACCCACACCGATTGCAGGCGTGCCTGCAGATTGAGCTGAGCCCCGAACAGGCCCATCAGGGCGCCCAGCAAGGCAAAGCACGCGGCCATCGGCAGCACGTAGGCCAGTGACAGGCTGAAACCGCGCAAGCCGCCGACCTGGCCCCGCAATACCACGCCGGACAGAATCGGCAGCATCGGCAAGACGCAGGGGGTGAACGTCAGGCCAATACCGGCGAGGAAAAACAGAGCCAGCTCGCGCCAGTTCCACGATTTTTCGGGTTGGCCGGTGGCAGGGGCTGCGGTGCCCTCGATGGCCAGTCGCTCGGTTTCAGGCGGGTAGCACAGGCCCTTGTCGGCGCAGCCCTGGTAGGTAATCACGAGGGTGAAAGGGCGCGAATCGTTGGCCGGGCGCGGGATATCCACATCGAGAATGCCGTGATAGACCTCGACGTTGCCAAAGTATTCGTCGTGTTTTGCTTCGCCGGGAGGCAGTTGCGCGGCGCCCAGGGCGATGTCGGCGGGTTCGGTCTTGAAGGCGAACTTGTGCCGATACAGGTAGTAGCCTTCGGTGGGGACAAAGCGCAGCTTTATCGACTCGGGTGTACTGCTGATCAGGTTGAGCTTGAACGCTTCGCGAACCGGCAAGAAGTCGCTGCTGTTATTGATTGCACCCAGGGTCGCACTGGGTCGGTTATCCAGTAACCCCGCGCCCAGGGCGGGCACGGCAAACAGCAAACACAGAAGCAGAAACAGGCGGCGCATAGGAATCTCGCAAGTCGAACGTGCGGGCATGATAGCGCGGTGCATGGGTATGTGGGGGTGTGGGAACGGGCTTGCTCGCGATTGCAGTACCGCAGTCATGCAGGTAGACCGAGTCGTCTGCATCGCGAGCAAGCCCGCTCCCACAAGGGGGGCGGGTTACACCCGAAACGCCTGCACCGCGGTGTTGAGTTCTGAGCCCAGGGTCAGTAGTTGCTGGCTCTGGTCGCGGGCAATGCCGATGCGTTGCAGGTTTTCGTCCCCCAGCACGTGAATGCGCTCGCTGTGATCGCGAATCTCGCTGACGGCGCCCGTTTGTTGTGCCGTGACGTCGGCAATGCGCACGGCGGTGTCTGAGATGGTTGCAATCGCCCCGACAATCTCATCCAGCGCACCGTCCGCGTCCTGGGCTTGCTGGGCGGTGGCCTGGGCGTGGGTCACTTGCGCACGGATGCCCTCGACCGATTGGCGGGCGGCCAGTTGCAGCCCGCCAATGAGTACCTGTATTTCGTTGGTCGCACCCGCAGTACGTTGCGCCAGGGAACGCACCTCTTCGGCGACCACCGCAAAGCCACGGCCCATTTCACCGGCGCGGGCCGCCTCGATGGCGGCGTTGAGCGCCAGCAGATTGGTCTGGTCCGCAATGGAGCGAATCACGGTCAGAACCCCGCCGATGGTGGCCGATTCTTCTGCAAGACGTTCGATGGTCTGCGCATTGCCTTGCACTTCTCCCACCAGGGCGTGCAGCCCGGTCAGGCTCTGGCCGATCACCCGTTGCCCTTGTGCCACGGCCAGCCCCGCGCTGCGGCTGGCGTCGGCGGCCTGGCTGGCATCGCCAGCCACCTGAGAAATGGTGGCCTCCAGCTCACCCAGTGCGTCGCGGATTTGCGCGGTATCCCCTGCCTGGCGTTGTGCGCCGCTGTGCAGGCCCGTGCTCAGTTCGGCCAGGGTCTGGCTGCTGCCGGCCACCTGCTCGGCATTCAGGCGCAGGGTGCCCACCAGATTCACCAGATAGCTGCGCAGCCGGTTGAGTGATGATTCGATGTCGCGCAATTCCCGGTTGGTTTTGCCCAACTGAATGTCGCGGCTGAAGTCACCCTCGGCCCATGTCGAAAGCAGCGGGGCCAAGTACGTCAGCACCCGCGCCAGTTTGCGTTGCAGGGTGTCGATCAGCAGCGCAATCAGCAGGATCAGGCCAATCATCAGTCCCTGAATCAACCGCACTTCGTTCTGGATCTGCCCGTGTTCGGCGCGCACCACCGGCTCCAGCCCGGCGATGGCCTGCTGCACTGCATCGAGTTTCAGGTGGGTGGCGGCGCTGAGTTGAGCGCGTTGTTCTATCTGGTTCTGGGTGCGCTTGAGCTCCGCCGGGTAGCGGCTCAGCAGGCTGTTGAGTTCGCGCTTGAGGCCAATTCCGGCGTCTTCGGCCTGGGCTGTGGCGGTGGATTCCAGGCCCATCATCGCGGCAAAGTCGTCGGTGTCCGAAGCGCTTTTGCTGCTGACCCCCAGCAGGGGCAAGGCGTCGATTTGCCGGACCTGGCGCTCAATGCCGTCCAGCTCACGCGCCACGTCGCCCGCCAGCTCACTGCGCCCGCTACTGACCAGCTTGTCGCGAGCAAGAGACAGCTTGGCCAAATGTTGCGAGGCGCCAAGCAACCAGGGCAGGTAGGCGCGGGCCTCGGGTGAGGCGGCATCGCTGGCGTACTGACTGAGTTGTTCGAGGCTGGCGCCCAGCTCGCGTTCGGCTTGCAGCAGCAAGGCCTGGGGATCACCGGCCAATTTGCCGGCAGCCAGCAACTGGGTATTGCTGTAGGTGCTCAGGTCTTCAAGGCTGGGGCGCAGCGCATCGGCCAGCGCCACAGGTAATGGCTTGAGTTCGTCCTTGAGCGTGTCGAGGGCGCTGTTGGCATCGCTCAGGCGCAGGGCATCGCCGCTGGCCAGGTAGTCCTCGATATTGCGTGCCACCTTATTCTGGAACTGCTGCGAGAGGCTCAGGTAGCGCTCCATCAACAGGAAGGGCCGTTCCAGTGCCTGTTGTGACCACCACAAGGTTGCGCCCAGGGCGAGGCACACGGCGACCAGCAACAGTGTGTTGAGATTGGTTAGCAGCTTCAGGCGCATGTGGGATTTTGCCTACAACACAGTCAGAAGCGGCAGAAGTTATTGCACTTAAGTTACAGCGGTATGACGGAAAACAGGGGTTACGAGCAAATAGTGGCAATTGGCCTTGTCTGGGTGAAACGCTGCACCTGATTGCGGCCGCTGTTCTTGGCTCGGTAAAGGGCTTCGTCTGCCTGTGAGGCCATCAGCAGGCTGTCAGCCTCGTCCTGCATTTGCACCACGCCGGCGCTGAACGAGCACGACAGATCGGTCGGCTGGGCGGGGTAGTGAATCTCCGAAAAACGTTGGCGAATCTGATTGAGCACCTTGTAAGCCGACTCTTGGTCCGTATCGGGCATCACAATCGCAAACTCTTCGCCGCCGTATCGGCCAATAAAGTCGGTTTTACGCAGGCGCTGCTTGAGAAACAGCGCCAGGCTTTTGATCACCCGATCGCCCATAGGGTGGCCGTAGCCATCGTTGACGTGTTTGAAGTGGTCCAGGTCGAGCATCGCAAAGCTCAATGGACGATTTTCACGGCGCGCGCGAAAGGTGCAGTCTTCGAGCAGTTGCAGGATATGGGTGTGGTTATACAGCCCGGTCAGGCTGTCGCGCACCATGCGCGCCTTAAGGTGGCGGGCACGGGCGGCTCGATTGCGTACGGTGGTAATCAGATGGCGCGGCTGGATGGGTTTGGTCAGGAAGTCATCGCCGCCTTCGCTCATGGCGTCGAGTTGCTTGTCCATGTCGTCTTCGGCTGACAGATAAATGATCGGCACACTCACATAACGATCGTTGTGGCGGATGACCTTGGCCAGTTCGGTGCCCGTACAGCTGGGCATGTACATGTCGAGGATGATCAGGTCCGGCTGGAAGTCTGCAAGCTGGGCCATGGTCTGAATCGGATCGGTCAGGGTGCGGGTGACAATTCCCGCGCTGTTGAGCAGGCGCTCGGTAAGCAACGTCTGGGCCCGGGAGTCGTCAATGATCAGCACTTTGTAAGGTTCGTACTGAGCGACACAGGTCAGCACTTCGACCTTTTCCATCAGGATGGACGCTTCGAGGGTGCCGGTCATAAATGCTTGCCCCCCTGCGCGCACGGCGGCCAGGCGCGTCGGGGTGTCGGTTTCATGCAGGCTGAAAAACAGCAGCGGCAGTTTCTGCTCAAGGCCGACCTGGGCTTCGGCGGCCAGTTCCAGGCCAAGGCCCGGACCGCCGAAATCAACGTCCATCACAATCGCGGCCGGATGGCGCTCGGCCATGGCGTGGCGAAAGCTCATCGGGTTGCTGAAGGCCTGGACGCTGAGTTCAAAAAACTCCAGTTGCCTGGCCAGGCGGTCCGCCCGCTCCAGATCCTGCAGCAAGATATACACAGGCTTGCGCAGCGGCGGCAGGCGGATGTTGGCGTCCACGTCGCCCTGGCGCAGGCCGGTGCGCGACAGGCGCTGCATCAAACGGTTGAGCTCGGTGATGAGCTGGCTGCTCAGGCGACTTTGATTGGCGGCCATGTCTTGCAGCGCAACGTTGATCGCCCGGGCCAGTTCGGTGTGCTCCGGTTGTTCAAAGCGCTTGGCAAAACGCAACAGGCGCAAGTTGGCGTCGTCGAGTTCGGCCAGGCTTGCGGGTGACCATTCATTGGCTTGTAAACGCTGCCACAGCTCAAGGAGCTGACGTGCCTGGTGGGTGACCCGCTGGGCAAAGTGGTGTTTCAGGCGTTCGCGACTGGGGTCTTCTAGCTCTGTCATATCCTGGCTGCTGGTAAGTGAGCATGCTGAAATGGAATGGTGGCTCTATGCTAGCAGCTCGTTTCAAATGTACGAGTTTCTACTTGAAATTAACGGGTGGGTAGCCATTTTGCCCATCGCCCGCGTGCTTGTTCTATAGTGCCGGGCGTAAATGGCCCCTGCGATACGGCAGGAAGCCCGGCCCCGATTTAAAAGCGTGCACCCAAGGCACGATGGGTTAGGGTTATGGTCGAACCGTTGAATCAAGCAGATGAAAGGACATAGCCATGCTGGACTGGAAAAAACGTGAGGGCAGTGCCCGCGAATCGGTCAAAGAGACGAAAACACAGTCGCGTGGCTATTTCAAAAGCATTCTACTGAGCCGCTCCATCGCCGTGCTCGTGGCGATTTTCGTGGTGGTGAACCTGGGGCTTGGCTGGTACTGGAGCCAGGAACCGGACCTGTTCCCTGTGCAACAAAACGCCCAGCTGGCGGCCGAGAAAGAAGGCAAACAGATGGTGCCGGGCTTCACCACCGTCGAAACCCTCAAGACCGTGGCCGGTACGTTGCTCAACAAGCCGGGCGGGTATCTGTCCAATGACCGTCTTCCACCGGGCATCTTTTTGGACAATATCCCGAGCTGGGAATACGGCGTTCTGGTGCAGGTACGGGACCTGACCCGCGCCCTGCGCAAAGACTTCGCACGCTCGCAATCGCAATCGGCCGAAGATGCAGATCTGGCCAAGGCCGAGCCGCGCTTCAACTTTGACAACAAGAGCTGGATGCTGCCGTCCAGCGAATCCGAATACCAGGAAGGCATCAACTCCCTGAGCCGCTATCAGGCGCGCCTGTCTGATCCGAATCAGAAAAATGCACTGTTCTATGCTCGCGCCGATAACCTCAACAACTGGCTGGGTGATGTAGGGACCCGTCTGGGTTCGCTGTCGCAACGCCTGTCGGCCAGTGTCGGGCGGGTAAAGCTCAATAGCGCACTGAAGACCGAATCTCTGCAGCCGGGCCAGGTGCCGGTGGTTGACGAAGAAGTGGTCGAAACACCGTGGATGCAGATCGACAACGTGTTCTACGAAGCGCGGGGTCAAGCCTGGGCCTTGTCGCACTTGCTGCGAGCCATCGAAGTTGACTTCGCCGACGTGCTGGCCAAAAAGAACGCCACGGTGAGCGTGCGCCAGATCATTCGTGAGCTGGAAGCGGCTCAAGAACCGGTTTGGAGCCCCATGATCCTCAATGGCAGCGGCTATGGCGTCCTGGCTAACCACTCGCTGGTCATGGCCAACTATATTTCCCGCGCCAACGCGGCGGTCATGGACCTTCGTCAATTGCTGTCCCAAGGCTAAGCGATGGCTATTTCAGCTTTGGAGGCCGCACACCGTGCGGCCTCTGATGTCGAGCAAGTTGCCTGGGTCGATCGCGATGATTGCTTGCTGGGCGCCCTGGCGCGCCATGAATTGCGCGAGCGGGGCCTGATCGGGCGCGGTACGTTCATCCTTTTATTCAATTCTGCCGGGGAACTGTGCGTGCATCAGCGCACCCTCAGCAAAGCGCTGTACCCGGGTTTTTGGGATGTGGCGGCAGGTGGAATGGTGGGTGTAGACGAAACCTACGCCGAGTCGGCTGCCCGGGAACTGGCCGAGGAGCTTGGGGTCAGTGGCGTGGCGCTGACGGCCCATGAACGGTTTTACTTCGAAGGCCCGCAGAACCACCTGTGGTGCGCGGTGTTTTCGGCGGTGTGGGATGGCCCCTTGCAGGTGCAGCCCGAAGAAGTTCAGCAGGCCTGCTTCATGCCGGTGGACGAGGCACTGCGCTTGAGTACGCACCTGGACTACTGCCCAGACTCACTGGATGCGCTCAAGCGTTATCTGGCCCAGAGCTGACGTTGATTCTTCCTGTGGGAGCGGGCTTGCTCGCGATTCAGGCGACCCGGTTTTTCAGTTGCACCGCTGCGATCCCATCGCGAGCAAGCCCGCTCCCACAAGTTCGTGGCTGGCGCTTTAAAAAATGCCGCCGATTGGCTATTGGGCAGCAGCGATTTTGTCGTTACACTGCGCGACCTTTTTCAGGCTCAGGCGGTTTTCCCGTCTGAGTTGCGCTGCCCCTGCCAGAGTGGGGCTTCGCGGTCGGTATCCCTTGGCGCAACAGCGTCATGCACCGGCCAATTATTTGTCCTCCGAATGAGGATTGCCGGTGGCCAAAAAAGCCGCATCCTTCGCCGCCCTTGGTGGCCTGGTATTTTCCACCGACGCAGGTCGTCACTGTCCGGACTGTCGCCAGCCGGTGGACGCCTGTACCTGCAAACAAACCCTGATCCCCGAAGGTGATGGCATTGCCCGCGTGCGTCGCGAAAGCAAAGGCCGTGGCGGCAAGACGGTGACCACCATCACCGGCGTGCCGCTGGCTGAAGACGCGCTCAAGGAACTGGCCACGACGTTGAAAAAACGCTGTGGCACGGGTGGTGCGTTGAAAGACGGCATCATCGAAATCCAGGGCGATCACGTCGAACTGTTGCTTGGCGAGTTGATCAAGCACGGGTTCAAAGCCAAGAAATCCGGCGGCTAGCAGCCTCTGTGAAAACCACCGCACAGCCGATCTGGCGCCTCTGAAGGGCTGGCCAGATCGTGCTTGCCATGGTTTTCACAGAGCCTGTTATCACGGGTTTCTAAACTCGGCGCTGTTGTCAGGGTCTGACTAATCGTCACGTTCACACTTTAGACTGCGCCAGCCTGCTTTCAGGCTGGGCTATTTGACTTATTTATAGGGGACTTCGATGTCCGTACGACGCACACGCAAAGACGATGGCAGCCAATGGACAGTTGCGGACAGCCGCAGCGTTTATGGGATTCGCCATTGGGGGGCCGGGTATTTCGCGATCAATGAAGCCGGTCGCGTAGAAGTCCGTCCGAACGGCCCGAACAGCTCGCCCATCGATCTGTACGAGCAGGTCGACGAATTGCGCAAAAACAGTGGCTTGTCCTTGCCGTTGCTGGTGCGGTTCCCGGATATCCTGCAAGACCGTGTACGCCAGTTGACCGGCGCTTTCGATGCCAACATCGAGCGCCTGGAATACCAGAGCAAGTACACCGCGCTGTACCCGATCAAGGTAAACCAGCAAGAAGCGGTGATCGAAAACATCATCGCCACCAAAGACGTGTCCATTGGCCTTGAAGCCGGCTCCAAGCCTGAGCTGCTGGCCGTGCTGGCGCTGGCCCCCAAAGGCGGCACCATCGTCTGCAACGGTTACAAGGACCGCGAGTTCATCCGTCTGGCACTGATGGGCCAGAAGCTGGGCCACAACGTCTTTATCGTGATCGAGAAAGAATCCGAAGTAGACCTGGTGATCGAAGAAGCGGCCTCGCTGAAGGTCAAGCCTCAGGTGGGTCTGCGCGTACGTCTGTCGTCCCTGGCATCGAGCAAGTGGGCTGACACGGGCGGCGAGAAATCCAAGTTTGGTTTGTCTGCCGCGCAATTGCTGTCGGTGGTTGAGCGTTTCCGTGTGGCCGGCCTGGATCAGGGCATCCGCCTGTTGCACTTCCATATGGGCTCGCAGATCGCCAACCTGGCGGACTACCAGCACGGCTTCAAGGAAGCGATTCGTTACTACGGCGAACTGCGCAACCTGGGCCTGCCGGTTGACCACATCGACGTGGGCGGCGGTCTGGGCGTGGACTACGACGGTACGCACTCGCGCAACGCCAGCTCGATCAACTACGACATGGACGATTACGCCGGTGTGGTAGTGGGCATGCTCAAAGAATTCTGCGACGCGCAGAGCCTGCCGCATCCGCACATCTTCTCCGAGAGCGGCCGTTCCCTGACCGCGCACCACGCCATGCTGGTGGTGCAAGTGACCGACGTCGAGAAACACAACGACGACGTGCCGGTGATCGAGAACAAGGAAAGCCTGCCCGAGACCGTGCAATGGCTGGTTGACCTGCTGGGCCCGACCGACATTGAAATGGTCACCGAAACCTACTGGCGTGCCACGCACTACATGAGCGACATCGCTGCCCAGTACGCCGACGGCAAAATCAACCTGGCTGAAAAAGCCCTGGCCGAGCAGTGCTACTTCGCCGTCTGCCGTCGCCTGCACAACTCGCTCAAAGCGCGTCAGCGTTCCCACCGTCAGGTGCTGGACGAACTCAACGACAAGCTGGCCGACAAGTACATCTGCAACTTCTCGGTGTTCCAGAGCCTGCCGGACACCTGGGCGATTGGCCAGGTCCTGCCGATCCTGCCGCTGCACCGTCTCAACGAAGAGCCGCTGCGTCGCGCCGTGCTGCAAGACCTGACCTGCGACTCCGACGGCAAGATCAAGCAATACGTCGACGAGCAGAGTATCGAAACCAGCCTGCCGGTTCACGGGCTGAACGAAGGCGAAGACTACCTGCTGGGTATCTTCCTGGTGGGCGCTTACCAGGAAATCCTGGGTGACATGCACAACCTGTTTGGTGACACCGATTCGGTGAACATCTACCAGAACGAAGACGGCAGCGTTTATCACGCCGGTATCGAGACCCACGACACCATCGAAGACATGCTGCGCTACGTGCACTTGTCGCCCGAAGAACTGATGAACCACTACCGCGACAAAGTGGCCAGCGCCAACATCAGCGTTAAGGAGCGTACCCAGTATCTGGACGCGCTGCGTCTTGGCCTGACCCGTTCGTCGTACCTGTCGAGCCACTGATTGCCCGACATAGTCCTCGCTGACTGAACTACGCTGACCTGTGCATTGCAGGGGTCAGCGTTTTTTTTTGCCCAGAGGTCGCAGGCATGTCCAATACCTTCAAACGCGTCATCGGACTGGCCTGTGCGGGACTGATGGGCTGGCTGCTCAGCGCCTGCTCACCGGTGCGGGTCATCAACGGCCTGACACCCACCAGCAGCTTCGACAAAACCAGCGACATTGCCTACGGCGCAGACCCACGGCAAACCCTCGATATCTACCGCCCCAAGCAGCCTGCACCCGGCGCGCCGGTGGTGGTGTTCTTCTATGGCGGCAGCTGGAACAGCGGCTCGCGCAGTGACTATCTGTTTGTCGGCGAAGCCCTGGCTTCCCGGGGGATCACCACGGTGATTGCCGATTACCGGCTTTATCCACAGGTGCGATATCCGGAGTTTCTGGTGGACGGCGCGCAGGCGGTGGGCTGGACGTATCGGCACATTGGCGAGTACGGCGGCAATCCCCAGCGTCTGTACTTGATGGGCCACAGCGCCGGGGCCTACAACGTCGCGATGCTGGCCCTCGATGCGCAATGGTTGAAGGCGGTAGGCCTGAGCCCGGCCAATGTCCGCGGCTGGATTGGTCTGGCTGGGCCATACGACTTTTTGCCGATCAAGGATGAGGCCGTCAGGCCGGTTTTTTTCTACCCGGACTCACCGCCCGAGTCGCAGCCGATTCGTCATGTCAGCCACGCGTCGCCGCCGACGTTATTGATGGCGGCCGCGACGGATACGCTGGTCAACCCGACCCGAAACACAGGCGGCCTGGCCAATGCACTGCGCGAGGCGCAGGTGCCGGTGCAGGAGCTGTACTTTTCGCGCACCAGTCACGTGACGCTGGTGGCGGCGCTTTCACGGCCGCTGCGCTGGCTGGCACCGGTGCTGGACAACGTCAGCGAGTTTGTCACCGCAACCCCGTAGGCGCAGGTTTCGGGGTCAGGTTGCAGTCTTGGGCGTAAACCACTCGTCCCGGCGCTGCATGCGCCACGCATAAACCGCCAGGGTCAGGCTGCGCAGCACCATAAACAGCAGAAAACTTATCCACAGCCCGTGGTTGCCATAACCGTGCAGTGCCCAGGCGACAGGGAGCGCGATAATCACGCTGATGACCATTGCATCCCGCATTTCCCGGGCGCGGGTGGCGCCAATGAACAGCCCGTCGAGCAAATAGCTCCACACCGCAATCAGCGGCAGCAGAGCCAGATAAGGCAGGTACTGGAAGGCGGTTTCGCGCACCGCAGGGATGTCGGTCTGCATTTGCACAAACAGATGGCCGCCGAACATGAACAACAGCGCAAACCCCACGCTGGCCAGCAACGACCAGCCACAGGCCACCACCATCGAACGGCGTAACGCATTGCGATCCCGTGCACCGATAGCATGCCCGCACAGTGCCTCGACAGCATGGGCCAGGCCGTCCAGGGCATGGGCCGCGAGCAGCAGGCCATTGAGCAGCAGCGCATTGGCCGCCACCGTGGCGTCACCCAGACGGGCGCCTTGCAGGGTGATGGAGAAAAACACCAGTTGCAGCATCAGGCTGCGGATAAAAATATCGCGATTGACCCCCAGCAACGGCTTCCAGTTGTTCCAGATGCGTAACCCGGCCCATGCCAGGGTGCCTGGAAAGGTGCGCAGGGCGCCGCGGGTCAGCCATAAACCGAGGAGGGCGCCGCTCCACTCGGCAATCACCGAAGCCCGCGCCGAACCGACCACGCCCCAGTCCAGGCCGAGTACAAACCACAGGTTAAGGGCGATATTGACCAGGTTGGTGGTCAGCAGGATCGCCAGTGGCGCGCGAGCGTTCTGCGTCCCCAGGAACCAGCCCACCAGGGCATAACTGGCCAGGGCAGCGGGCAAGCCAAACAGGCGGATATGGAAAAAATCCAGGGTCAGGGCGTGCAGCTCGGACGAGGGTTGCATCACGCTCAAGGCTATCCCGCTGAACGGAATCGCAATGGCCCCCAGCAGCATCGACAGCAACGCACTGAGCAACAAGCCCTGCACCAGAATTTGTCGCAGTGCGGTGCCATCGCCACGACCTGCGGCCTGCGCGGAGAACCCGGTGGTGCCCATGCGCAAAAAGCCCATCATCCAGGCCAGGAAGATGTACATGCTGGCGCCCACCGCCACTGCGCCCAGCTGATGGGCGTGAGGCAAATGGCCAATGACCGTGCTGTCGACCAGCGCCACCAGGGGCACGGAAATATTCGACAGAATCATGGGCGCCGCCAGCGCCCATACCCGGCGATGGGTTGGGCGATCGCGCCAGTCGGCTGATAGAGAAGATGACATGCAGGCTCCTTTGGGGGGGCGCGATTGTAACCTGTGGGAGCGGGCTTGCTCGCGCTGCAGGCAGCACGGTGTGTCAGGCCAGTCGCAGTGATGCCCTCGCGAGCAAGCCCGCTCCCACAATCAGACCAGTGCGCCTGTGGTTCCCCACCGGCTGTTATATAGTCGCCCTTTATCTGCCCAGTTAACGAGAACACCATGCTTAACAAAGGATTGTTCCTGGCCTGCACGCTGGCGCTGTTGAGCGCTTGCGATTCTTCGAGCGTCGACAAGCCTGCTGCGCCGACCGTTGCCGCGAGCCAGCCCGCCAAGCCGGTGCAGGACGTCAAGGCCCTGGCCCAGCGTTACGCCGGGCGTGAGTTAAGTGTGGTGGATGTGTCCGAGGTGCAACTGGACGGAGCCAGCACCTTGTCCGTGAGCTTTTCGGTGCCGCTCCATCCTGAGCAGAATTTTGCAGACAAGCTGCATCTGGTCGATGCCAAAACCGGCAAGGTCGATGGCGCCTGGGAGCTGTCGGATAACCTGATGGAACTGCGCCTGCGCCATCTTGAGCCTCAGCGCAAACTGATCCTCACCGTTGACCCCGGCCTGCGTGCCGTCAACGACGCCACGTTGGCCGCCGAGTACATCAGCCGCCTTGAAACCCGTGACCTGCAACCCACGGTCGGTTTTGCCAGCCGTGGCAACTTGCTGCCCACCCGCCTGGCCGAAGGCTTGCCGGTGATCGCGCTGAACGTCGACAAGGTGGATGTTGAGTTCTTCCGGGTCAAACCCGAGTCCCTGCCAGCGTTTCTCAGTCAATGGGGTCGCAACAGCAGCCTGCAAAGCTACGAAGCCAAGGATCTGCTGAGCATGGCCGAGCTGGTGTACGGCGGCCGTTTTGACTTGAACCCGGCGCGCAATACCCGTGAAACCCTGATCTTGCCGACGTCCGGAATCAAGCCTTTGCAGCAGCCGGGCGTGTATCTGGCGGTGATGACGGCGACGGGCAGCTACAACTATTCGACCCCTGCCACCTTGTTCACCCTCAGCGATATCGGTCTTTCGGTACACCGTTACCAGAAGCGCCTGGATGTATTCACCCAGGCCCTTGAAGGCGGTAGCGCCCTGGCGGGTGTCGAGCTGGAATTGCTCGACGGCAAAGGCCAGATGCTGGGCCAGGGTAAAACCGGTAAAGACGGTCACGCCGAACTGGCGTTGCCACCCAAGGCCGAAGTGCTGGTTGCGCGCCAAGGCGATCAAACCAGCTTGCTGCGCCTGAACACGGCGGCGCTGGACCTGGCCGAATTCGATATTGGCGGCCCCCAGGGGCATCCGCTGCAGTTCTTTGTGTTTGGCCCTCGTGACCTGTATCGCCCCGGCGAAACCGTTTTGCTCAATGCCTTGTTGCGCGACCGCGATGGCAACCCGGTCAAGCCGCAGCCGGTCAGCGTTGAAGTGCGTCGTCCGGACGAGCAGGTCAGCCGCAAGTTTGTGTGGTCGCCAGACGCTTCAGGGTTGTATCAGTACCCGTTGCAACTGGCTGCTGAAGCCCCGACCGGGCGCTGGCAGTTGGTGTTCGACTTCGGTGACGGCAAGCCGCAGCTGTACGAGTTTTTGGTCGAGGACTTCCTGCCCGAGCGTTTGGCGCTGGAGCTAAAGGGCAGCGATACGCCGCTGAGCCCTGAGCAAACCGCTGAAATCCAGGTCAATGGCCGCTACTTGTATGGCGCTCCGGCGGCGGGTAATCGCTTGAGTGGTCAAGTCTATGTGCGGCCATTGCGCGAGGCCGTCAGCACCTTGCCGGGCTATGAGTTCGGATCGGTGACAGAACCCGAGCTGACTCAGGACCTGGAACTGGACGAAAGCGTTCTCGATGCCGAAGGCAAGGAAACCATCAGCCTCGAAAGCCAGTGGAGCGATGCCAAATCCCCGTTGCAACTGATTGTGCAGGCCAGTCTGCAAGAGTCGGGCGGGCGGCCGATTACCCGGCGTCTGGTGCAGGCGGTGTGGCCAGCGGATCGTCTTCCGGGCATTCGCGGCCTGTTTGACGGCACTGAAACCGACGGTGATGGCCCGGTTGAATTCGAGCTGCTGGTTGCCGACAGCCAGGGCAACAAGCTGGCCGCCGACGACCTCAAGGTGCGCTTGGTGCGCGAGCGCCGTGACTATTACTGGAACTACTCGGACAGCGACGGCTGGAGCTACCACTACAACGAGAAGTTTCTGAACCTCAACGAAGAAACCCTCAGCCTCAAGGCGGGCGAAACCGCCAAGGTCAGCTTCCCGGTCGAGTGGGGGCCGTATCGCGTTGAAGTTGAAGACCCGAAAACCGGCTTGATCAGCAGCCTGCGCTTCTGGGCCGGTTATCGCGCCCAGGACAACGCCGAAGGCGGCGCCGTGCGCCCCGATCAGGTCAAGCTGGCGCTGGACAAGGCTGCCTATGCCGATGGCGACACGGCCAGGGTAACGGTCACGCCGCCAGCGGCAGGCAAAGGCTATTTGCTGGTTGAAGGCAGCGACGGTCCGTTGTGGTGGGAAGAAATCGAGGTGCCTGCCGAGGGCAAGGTCTTCGACGTCAAGCTTGACCCACGCTGGGCGCGGCATGACTTGTACATCAGCGCCCTGGTGATTCGCCCGGGTGAGCGCAAGACCAACATCACTCCCAAGCGTGCCGTGGGCGTGCTGCATTTGCCGATCGATCGCAGCCAGCGCAAGTTGGCACTCACTCTCGATGCCCCTGAGAAAATGCGTCCCAAGCAGCCATTGACGGTGAAACTCCACGCTAAGAACGCCGATGGCAGCATCCCCAAGCAAGCCCATGTGCTGCTGGCCGCCGTGGATGTGGGCGTGCTCAACATCACCGACTACCCGACTCCCGATCCATTTGCCAGTCTGTTTGGGCGCAAGGCCTATGGCGCGGATCAGCTGGACATCTACGGGCAATTGATCGAAACCGGGCAAGGCCGTTTGGCCAGCCTGGCGTTCGGTGGCGATGCAGCGCTGGCCAAAGGCGGCAAGCGGCCTGCCACCAGTGTGACGATCGTGGCACTGCAAAGCGCACCCGTGACCCTGAACGAGCAGGGCGAAGGTGAAGTCAGTGTGGATATCCCTGACTTCAATGGCGAGCTGCGCCTGATGGCTCAAGCCTGGACCGATGATCGCTACGGCATGGCCGAGGCCAAAACCGTGGTCGCCGCGCCCTTGGTGGCCGAACTGGCGGCACCGCGCTTTTTGGCCGGTGGCGACGAAACACGGCTGGCGCTGGACGTGTCCAACCTCACCGACACGCCGCAAACGCTGCATGTGAAGCTCAACACCGAGGGGCAACTGAGCCTGCTGGGTGACGCGACACAGAACCTGACACTCAGCCCCGGCCAGCGCAGTACCTTGCAGGTTCCGGTCAAGGCGCTGGGCGGGTATGGCACCGGTGTGGTCAAGGTGACGGTCAATGGCCTGGACCTGCCGGGTGAAACCCTGGCGCCGTTCACCCGCGAATGGACGCTGGGCGTGCGCCCGGCGTATCCCGCATTGCTCAAGCATTACCGTGCCGTGCTCAACGACCAGCCCTGGAGCCTGCCCGAGGGCGAGCTGCAAGCCTTTGAGCCGGCCGGGCGTGAAGCCTTGCTCAGCCTGTCGAGTCGTCCGCCGCTGAACCTGGGCGAGCAGATCCGGGCGCTCAAGGCCTACCCCTACGGCTGCTCCGAGCAGACCACCAGCGGCCTTTACCCGGCGCTGTATGCCGATGCGGCCCTGCTCAAACGCCTGGGCCTGGAAGGCGAACCGGACACCGAGCGCAAACGCAAAATCGAGTTGGGTATCGAGCGCCTGCTGGGCATGCAGCGTTACAACGGCAGCTTCGGCCTGTGGGGCGCGGACGGTCAGGAAGAGTATTGGCTCACCGCCTATGTCACCGATTTCTTGCTGCGTGCCCGGGATCAAGGCTATGCCGTGCCGCCCGAAGCGCTTAAAAAGGCCAGCGAGCGCTTGCTGCGCTATGTGCAGGAACGCAACCTGATCGAGGCCGATTACAGCGAAAACCTCGAACACACCCGCTTTGCCGTGCAGGCCTATGCGGCGATGGTCCTGGCCCGTAGTCAGCAAGCACCGCTGGGTGCATTGCGCAGCATTTTCGAGCGGCGCAGCGATGCCCGTTCCGGCCTGCCGTTGGTGCAGTTGTCGATTGCCTTGCAGAAGATGGGCGACCAACCACGGGCTGATCAGGCGCTGGTGGCGGGCCTGGCAGTGACCCGTAAAGCCGATCAATGGCTGGGCGATTACGGTAGCCCGCTGCGCGATCAGGCTCTGATTCTGGCCTTGCTGGAAGAAAACAACTTGATGGCCGGCCAGCGCGAGCAACGGGTGTTCGACTTGTCCGATCAGTTGGCGGCGAGCCAGTGGCTGTCGACCCAGGAGCGCAACGCGCTGTTCCTTGCCGGTCGCGATCTGTTGAGCCAGCCTGAAGCCAAGTGGTCGGTGCAGCTTGCCAGTGGCGACCAGACCCGCGAGCTGAACAATGCCCAGTCGGGCCTCAAGCTCGACGGGCCGCTGCTGGCCTCGCCACTGACCTTGCGCAACGAAGGCAGTGCGCCGGTTTACCAACAACTGACGATTTCAGGTTATCCACAACAAGCCCCGGCGGCGGGCGGCGAGAACATGAGCATTCGCCGTGACTACCTGGGCATGAACGGGGAGCCGTTGAACCTCAAGGCGCTTAAAAGTGGTGATCTGGTGCTGGTGCACCTGGCCGTGACGGCCAAGCAGCAGGTGCCGGATGCGCTGGTGGTCGATTTGCTGCCAGCGGGTCTGGAGCTTGAAAACCAGAACCTGGGCCAAAGCGCAGCCAGCCTTGAAAACGCCAGCACCCAGGTCAAGCAATGGCGCGAGTCGATGCAGAACGCCAGCGTGCAGCACCAGGAATATCGGGATGATCGGTATGTGGCAGCGTTGAAACTGGATGGCTACGGCACCACGCACCTGCTGTACCTGGCCCGTGCCGTGACCCCTGGCACCTACCGCGTCCCGCCGCCGCAAGTGGAGTCGATGTACCGCCCCAACTGGCAGGCCGTGGGTGAAACACCGGGGGACATGGTGATCAAGGGCCGCTGACCGGTGTGGGAGCGGGCTTGCTCGCGATGGCGATGACGCGGTGTAACAGACAAACCGCGGCGACTCTTTCGCGAGCAAGCCCGCTCCCACAGGCGTGAAGGGGATGGCTGCTCAGTTGATGATCCAGCTCAGCACCCACAGGCCCAGCAGCAGCCAGATCACGCCACCGATGACCGAGGCGCGCATGAAGGCGCGCACGGCGTTGTACAGAAACAGCAAGCCGATGATCAGTACCGCAATGCTGATGATCGAGGTGTCCATACCCAACGCGCGCGCCATGCCTTCGATAAAGCTGCTGCCTGCGTCTGTGATGGCGCCAAACAGGCCGTTCAGGCTCTCCACGATAAAACGAACCAGTGTGCCCAGCCAGAGGCCAAGATTTCCGATAAAACTTTCGACGTGCATGGTCATGTTCCGATGAGTAAGGTGGCCACTGTGCCAGATTAGGCATCCATCCATGCCGCAAGTTGCGTAGAGAGTGAGAGTCAGTGGGGGCAAGGATCAAAAAAATAGTGGGCTGGACGCTCGCCGGTCTGCTGCTGGCGTGCGCATTGCTGTGGCTGGCCGACAGGATCTGGCCGTTGCCCTTGCCCCGGGATGATCTGGCCCGCGTGGTATTGGCCGAAGACGGCACGCCCCTGTGGCGGTTTGCCGATGCCAATGGCGTGTGGCGCTATCCGGTGCAAACCGGTGAAGTATCGCCGTTGTACCTGGACGCTTTGCTGACCTACGAAGACCGCTGGTTTTTTCAGCACCCCGGAATCAATCCCTTGGCGTTGGGCCGCGCGGCCTGGCAAAACCTGACGGGCGGGCGGGTGTTGTCAGGCGGCAGTACGTTGTCGATGCAGGTGGCGCGTTTGCTCGATCCCCATGAGCGCACGCTGCCCGGCAAACTGCGCCAGTTGTGGCGTACGGCGCAGCTGGAATGGCACTTGTCCAAGGACCAGATTCTTGCGCTGTACCTCAACCGGGCTCCGTTCGGCGGCACGTTACAGGGGGTCGCGGCGGCCAGTTGGGCTTATCTGGGCAAGTCGCCGCTCCAGCTCACCCATTCCGAGGCGGCGCTGCTCGCCGTGTTGCCCCAGGCGCCGAGCCGCTTGCGTCCCGACCGTCATCCGGGGCGGGCACAAGTGGCGCGGGACAAGGTGTTGCGCCGCTTGGCCGAATACCGGGTGTGGCCGCAATCGGCGGTTGACGAGGCGCAGGAAGAACCGCTGTTGCTGGCGCCGCGCCTGGAACCGAGCCTGGCGCCGTTGCTGGCACGACGGCTCAACCGCCCGGACAGCCCGCCGCTGATCCGCACCACGATCGACGCCAGCCTGCAGCGCCGTCTCGAAGACTTGCTGCTGGGCTGGCGCGCCCGTTTACCCGATCACACGTCGGCCGCCATCGTGGTGGTCGAGACCGAGAGCATGGCGGTACGCGCCTATCTGGGGTCGGTGGATATCAACGATGCGCGCCGCTTTGGCCATGTCGACATGATCACCGCCATGCGCTCGCCGGGCTCCACCCTCAAGCCGTTTTTGTATGGCATGGCAATGGATGCGGGGCTGATCCACTCCGAGTCGTTGCTGCAGGATGTGCCCCGGCGCTATGGCGACTATCGACCGGGTAATTTCTCCACGGGGTTTAGCGGGCCGGTATCGGCCAGTGCAGCGCTGGTGACTTCCCTTAACTTGCCCGCCGTGCAGTTGCTGGAAGCGTATGGCCCCAAGCGTTTTGCCGCCGATATGCGCAATGGCGGCGTGCCGTTGAGCCTGCCGGCTCTCGCGCAACCCAATCTGGCGCTGATTCTGGGCGGCGCCGGCAGTCGCCTGGAGGATCTGGTCAGTGGCTACAGCGCACTGGCGCGAGAAGGGCGCAGCGCCAATTTACGTCTGCAACCGAGTGACGAATTACGCGAGCGCCCCATGCTGTCCCCAGGTGCGGCGTGGATCATCCGGCGCATTCTCAGCGGCCAGGCGCGCCCGGATCGTGACCCCCATGCCGATCTGGTGCAGCGCCCGCAATTGGCCTGGAAGACCGGCACCAGCTATGGCTTTCGCGATGCGCTGGCGATCGGGGTTGGCCCGCGTTATCTGATCGGCGTGTGGATCGGCCGCCCGGATGGCACGCCCGTGCCGGGGCAGTTTGGCCTGGCGTCGGCGGCCCCCTTGATGCTGCAAGTCCACGATGTGCTGAGTAACCGCGACAGCCAGCGCGGCATTGTGGCGCCGGTGCAGGCCGTACCTGACAGCGTCGGTGTGGCTGCGATCTGCTGGCCATTGGGCCAACCCATGAACAAGAGTGACCCCAATTGCCGTCGTCAACGCTTTGCCTGGACGTTGGATCACACCACTCCTCCGACCTTGCTCGCGGCGGATCAGCCGTTGGGGGTGGGGCTCAAGGAAACCATCCGGGTCAATTCCCGGGGCCTGCGCGTGGGTGCGCAATGCCCGGATGCGCAAGTACGTGAGGTGGCATTGTGGCCTGCACCGCTTGAACCGTGGCTACCCCGTGTTGAACGGCGTGAGGCGCGACTGCCAGACGCCTCACGCCAATGCCCGCCACCGCCCTTGAGTGCAGTGACGCCGCTGTCGATTGCGGGCGTGCGCGAAGGCGACCGCCTGCGCCGCCCGGCTGCGAGCCAGGCGCTGTTGCGGCTGGCATTGACGACCCTGGGCGGAGAGGGGCGGCGGTGGTGGTTTATCAACGGCGCCCCTTTGGGGGACAGCCTGCCACTGGAGGTATTCAGCACCACCCTGGAACACGTGGGGCGTTATGAGCTCAGTGTGCTGGACGAAAGCGGGCAAACCGCCCGTGTCGAGTTCAGTGTGGTGGAGTGAGGTAATCAAAGCGGTTTGGCGGGTTAAAGCGCTTATAAAACGCTGTTAATTGTATATATAACTAAAGTTTGGTGATTGGTTTTTTACTTTGGCAGGCAGTCCCTGTCCTTGATAAATAACGCTTTTTAATACGTTCTTAACGCTAAAGTATTAGTTCTCAAGCAGGGTGTCGGCCTTTTTATATAAGGGGTTAATACCAAGTTGTGAATTGTTTGATAAGGCCCTTGAGGTTGTTATGTACCCAACGGATGAATGTATCCCTGACGCAGAGCAGGGAACTTCGAACTCAGGCGTAACAGGTGCAAGGGAATTAATCATGAACACTCAACTGTGGTTTAAAACCAGTACAGCATTATTGTTGGTCATGACTGTCAGCCTGGCAGGCTGCAGCAGTGGTGGTGGCGGTTCCAAAAGCTATGTGACCTCAACTAACAGTGGCTCAGGCGGCGGCACCGGTACCGGCGGCGGTACTGATGGTGGAACCAGTGGTGGTACTGGCGGTGGAACCGGTGGTGGTACTGGTGGCGGAACCGGCGGTGGTACTGGCGGCGGAACTGGCGGTGGTACTGGCAGCACGCCTCTGGTTACAGGTCAGGTGGTAGGTCAAGTCGGTACTGCCCTGGGTGGCGTAGGCACCACTGTCAGTGGTCTGGGCACTGCCCTGACCCCGGTGCCGGTAGTCGGCACCCTGGGTGGCGGCCTGGTGGTCAAAACCGGCGATGCCGTGAGCTCCGTCACCACTGGCCTGACAAATGGCCTGGGTACGTTGGGCACAGACAAGAATTCCCTGGGCATCACCGTAGCGGGTGCGACCAATGCGGTCAGCGAGCTGGGTAAAGGCGTTTCGTCCGTCGGTACTGGCTTGAGCACGGTGCTCGATAACACGCCAATCAGCCAGATCCCGTTTGCCGGTGGCCTGGTGGGCAAAGTGACTGACACCACAGGTGGGCTGGTCAACAAAGTCGGTACAACCGTGACCATGCTCGGTGACACACTGACCACCAATGTGAACAGTGGCCAACTGGGCAAGGTGACCGGGGGCGTGAATGACAAGGTCCTGGTACCGGTCATTTCCCTGGCAGAAAACGTCACGGGCAAAGTGGGTACCACCACAGGCCTCGGAGCCCCGGTGGATGGGCTGCTGACCAAAGTCGGTGGCACCGTGAGCGGTCTTGGCACCAAGGTGTCTACAACCGGCGACAAAAACCCGGTGACCTCGCTGGTAGGTGGCGTGCTGGTGGGCGTGGGCGGTGCGGTCGACAAGGCGGGCGGCCTGCTGAACCCGGCTGCAAACACGGGCACAGGCTCGGGTCTGGGTGGCGGTCTTGGCGGCCTGCTGGGTGCAGGTGCAAGCACGGGTAATGGTTCAGGTGCCGGTGCAGGCATTGGTGGCGGTCTTGGCGGCCTGCTGGGTGCGGGTGCAAGCACGGGTAATGGTTCAGGTGCCGGTGCAGGCATTGGCGGCGGTCTTGGCGGCCTGTTGGGTGCAGGTGCAAGCACAAGTGGCGGTACAAGTGCCGGTTTGGGTCTTGGCGGTCTGTTGGGAGTGGGCGCAAGCACGGGTGGCAGTACCGGTGCAGGCGCAGGTCTGAGCGGCGGTATCGGCGGCTTGTTGGGTGCAGGCGCTGGTACAGGTAGTAACACGGGTGCCAATACAGTTACAGGTACAGGTCTGGGTGGTGTTCTTGGGGGAGTGCTGGGTGGGCTGGGCAATCTGGGCAAGAAAAACTGACGATTAATTGCACCTGGCCGGTTCGACGGCCTTACCTACAGCGCCTACGCTTGGTTGGGACGAGAGATTCAGATGAGTCTCTCGTCTTTTTTCATGTGCAGTTTTTAGGACTGATGCTCGGGTAGCTTCACGGCGCAATCAAAGATGAAGCCCCCTCGTTATGCCGCTGTAGTTGAACATGGAGTGTCATATGCGTAATTGCGTTCCCTTTTTGTTATTGGCCCTGGCCCCGTACGCGGGTGCCGAGTCCCTTCCGCGCTTTCTCAATAGCAACGACAGCATGCAAACCTTGCCCACGCCCAACTTGCCGGTGGATGCCTATCGCCCGCCGGCGCCTGCGCTGGAATTGCCCAAACCGGCAGCCGGGGAGGCTCAGCCACTGGTCATGGGCACGCGCCTGACCATTCGCAAGTTGCAGATCGAAGGTGGCACGATTTACCCGCTGCCCGAGTTGGGTGCGGTGTTCAAGCCGCTGCTGGGCCATGAAATCACCCTGGGTGAATTGATCGAGGCCACGCGCGGCATCACCAAGCGTTACCAGGACGATGGCTATTTATTGTCGTATGCGTTTTTGCCTCAACAGGACTTCGATCAAGGCCTGGTGCGTGTTGTGCTGGTCGAAGGCTATGTCAGCAATTACGAGATCGATGGGGATATAGGGCGGGTCAAGGGGTATATCGATGAGCTGGTAGACAAGCTCAAGGGCGAGCGCCCGCTGACCCGTAAAACATTTGATCGCTACAGCACGCTGATGAGCCGGATTCCCGGTGTGACCTTGCAGGCGCAAGTGCCGCCACCGGGCACCACCGACGGTGCTTCGACACTGCGCGTGAGTGCCAGTCGCAAACCGTTCACCACCAGCATGAGCCTTGTCGAGGGCAGCCGTAACAGTACCCAGGCACTGTTCGGGGTCAGCAGTAACTCGCAAACGGCCATGGCGGAGCAGTTGACCCTGAGCGGGTTGTTTCCGCCGGGTCGCGACAAGGAGCACTACTACCGTCTCGATTACAGCCAGTACCTGAATGCCGAAGGCACGCAACTGAGCCTGTATGGCTCCAGTTATCGCAGTGATCCGAGCACCAGCATTGCTACCGATGACGGGTTTGAACTCAAGCCTCATCGTGAGAATGACCGCTTCTCGATTGGCGTCAGCCACCCGCTGATTGCCGCGCCGGATCAATGGCTCAGCGCCGGTGCCCGGTTGTATGGCGTCAACGACAATACCGACTACGAGGTGGCAGGCTTCGGCCAGACCATCAGCGAAAAAACCAACGTGCGCGCACTGGCGTTTGAAGGTGACTGGCGCAAGTCCGATGCCAGGCAGTTGCGTATTGTCAGTGCCGGTATGTATCAGGGCATGGACGCGATGGGTGCCAAGAGCGAAACCACCCTGACTGGCAGCCGTTATGACCTGGACTTCTTCCGATTGCGTTTGTCGGGTGTGCAGAGTGACGGCTACTTCGATAACTGGCAGGGCGTGGTGTCGGGTGCGTTGTACTGGAGTGATGACACGTTGCCTGACAGCGAGCGGGCAGTGTTTGGCGGGCAGAACTTCGGTCGTGGTTATCCGGATGACCAGGCGTCGGGGGACAAGGGCTGGGGCGTGGCCTATGAGCTCAACTACAGCTTTAACCGCGACGGTGACTGGGTCAAGTTGCTGCAACCTTATGCGATCGTGGACAGGGCCAAGGCCTGGTACAACGAACTGCCATTAAAAGGCTCGGACATGTCCTCCGCAGCACTGGGGTTGCGTTTTGGTGACAAGCGTTACTACAACATTGCCCTGGAAGTTGCCAAGCCCATGTCTGATATAGCGTTGGACAGTTTTAATCGCAGGCCGCGCTATACACTAAGTTTTAGTTATCAGTTGTAAGCGTTATATATAAAAACCCCGCAGCGCCAACTCAGGCTGCGGGGTTTTTATGGGGCGGGTTTTATGTTCTGGCCAGTTGTAGCTGTGGGGGTTTTGGAAAGAGATTGTCGAGGGTGTCGAGCAGGCGCACGTGGTAGATGGGTTTGCGAAACAGGTCCAGTACCTGCAACCGCAGCAAGTCGCTGACATCGCTCATGTCGGCGTGCCCCGAGATGACAATCACCGGTAAATGCTGGCGCGATGTGTGCTCACGCAGGCGCCTGATCAGCGCAATCCCGCTTTCCTCCGGCATGCGCAGGTCAGTGATGACCAGCGCAATATCCGGATGCTGGGTCAACTGCGAAAGGGCGAGTGTGACTGATGTTGCCGTAAAGCAACAAAAGTCCTCGCCTTCTAGCAGCTCGGCCAACTCCAGCAGTGCGTCCTCTTCGTCATCCACCAGAAGCAGTTGTTGCCGTGATGGGGAGAGGGGCATGATAAAAACTCACTTTGGCCGTTTAGCCGCCAGAAGGTGTTACAGGCTTATTAAGGCCAGTTGTTATTGTCGTGAAAATAGTTGATACAGCTTTTTGTACGTCTGGTGAAAGTCCCGCAATAACCACTGCGACCATCGCAGCAATAATCGCATACTCAATACCCGATGCACCCTCTGTCCTTTTAATAAATAACTTGGTCTGGCGCGCCAGAAATACCTGTGCAGGCACATACACTTTCAGAACAGTATTTAACATCATCTGACTTCTCCTTGAGTGCACCGGCTCGGGCACTGCGTAACAATGGTGCAGGTTGATCTCCATCTGCCATCATAGGATTGGCAATAAATCACTTCCTTACAACTGTAACAATGGACTAATCACAAAGTATTAGTCCAAATGGCCATTTTAAAAAATGTGTGCTAAATCAAACTATTCACAATTAATTAGAGCTTTTTATTGTCGCTAATGGCATTTTGCTTCAACTGAGCTATTTTTAAATAGCGAATGGTTTCAATAGCCTTGATGTTTTATAGCTGCCTGATTGTGAATGGGTTTTTTAGTCTGCCGTGCGCAGTGAAAAAGGGAGTTTGTGCATGAACAATCGACGCAGTTTAATATTGGCCGCCATACTGTTTGTAGGGGCAATTGCCGCCGGTTACTGGGGGCTGGTATTAAGTCGACAGCAGCCAGTTGCCGAAGTTCCGGTGGCCCAGGTTGTGGAGCAAGGTGTAACGGCAGTTGATGACAAAACCCGTCAATCGGTAGTGGTGCTGGCCCGTGATGTGCCTCCGAATGTGGCCTTGACGGCTGACGATGTGACCCTGGAAAAGCTTCGTACCGCGCCTGCAGGCAGCCTCACTGCAATCGATCAGGCGGTAGGTCGTACCCCATGGCGCAGCCTGAGTGCGGGCACTTGGCTCAATGAACAAAGCTTTGAAATGGGTGGGCCACTGGCACGCATGATCCGCCCTGATGAGCGGGCACTGGCGGTGATGATTGACGAAGTTTCTGCCGCTGGAGGGCAGTTAACCCCGGGTGACTACGTTGATATTCTGTTATTTCTGCGCCAGGACGCCGGGAATCCACAGCAGTCGGCACAAGTGGTCTTGCCTGCCGTGCGTGTGCTGAGTGTCGGTGCCGAGCTGGGTTTGACCCGCGATGGCCAGTTGGCCAGTCAGCCGAAAAATGCCGAAGAAGCACTCAAGCTGGAGCAGAGCCGGATCAATGCGCGCTCCGCAGTGCTGGCGATTCCCGAGCTTCTGCTCAATCAACTGATGCTCGCAACCCAGGCCGGTACGCTGCGTCTGGCTGTGCGCAGTGCCGATGAACAGCGGTTGAGTAAATATTGGGCGGGTGAGCAGCAATCTGTGACTAACCTTGAGAATGCCAAACGCAGTCTTTATCAATTCAACCAGTTAGCCATGGCCAGTCCAGCCAGGGCGCCTGTCAGCAGTCCCTCTGGCGCTCCTCGAGTGCGCGGCATTGAAGTTATTCGCGGCAATCAAACGGCTCAGCAGTCGGCCCAATAAAAATCCTGATCTACAAGGACATCGAACATGAGCCAACGTCGCGCTCCGTTTTATAAACGTGCTGCCTGGACATTGATCCTGAGCAGTTTGCCTCTGGAAATGGCCCTGGCCGCTGCTGACAATTGCGCCGCATTCAACGCATTGCCATCGGTACTGGAAGTGCCCCAGGGGGCCCAGAAGGCCATGAGCTTCCCGGTCAACATTTCTCGCATCGCTGTGGGTGATCCCACGGTTGCCGATGTCCGCACCAATGGCCAAAACGCCTTTTTGCTGACCGGCGTTGCGTCGGGCACTACCAGTTTGATGGTCTGGAGCGCCTGTTCGAAAGAGCCACACCAGACCATGCTGTTCGTCAAGGGCAAGGCCACTTCGGGTTTGACCGGTACGTCGTTGTCGCCGACCGAAGACCCAACGTTGCCCATTCAGGTGCAAACGGACATTCGTTTTGTCGAGGTCAGCCGCACCAAACTGCAAGAGGCCAGTACCTCGATCTTCGGCATGGGCAGCAACTTCCTGTTCGGCTCGCCGAACTCATTCCTCAGTACGGCTGAAGGCGTGATCACGGGCGGTCCGGTTGCCAACAGCAAGTATTTCAACATCGGTTTTGGCGGCGGCAAGGTCAAAGCGATGATCAATGCCCTGGAAGGCAGCGGTTTTGCCTACACCCTTGCACGACCAAGCTTGGTGGCCATGAGCGGGCAGAGTGCAACCTTCCTCGCGGGTGGTGAGGTGCCGATCCCGGTACCCAGCAGCGGCAGCGACAACGTATCGATCGAGTACAAGGAGTTCGGTATCCGTCTGACCCTGACCCCTACCGTGGTTGGGCGTGATCGCATCATGTTGAAAGTGGCACCTGAGGTGAGTGAGCTGGATTACACCAATGCGGTGAATATCGCCGGGACTTTGGTACCGGGCCTGACGGTTCGTCGCACCGACACCAGCATTTCCCTGGCCGATGGCGAAAGTTTTGTGATCAGTGGCTTGATCAGTTCGCGCAACAGCTCACAGGTCAACAAGTTTCCTGGCTTGGGGGATATCCCGATCCTTGGCGCGTTTTTCCGCGACTCCAATATCAGCCGCGAAGAGAAAGAATTGCTGATGATCGTGACCCCGCATCTGGTTCAGCCATTGGCTGCCAATGCGCCATTGCCATCGATGCCCGGGGAGAAACTGCGTAACTACGACCCTAACTGGTATCGCCTGTACTTCCTGGAAAACGGCAAATTCAACAGCCGTAGCGGGTTATCCCAATGAGCCAAAGCCTGAGCCAGACATTTCTCGCGCTGACGCGCAACAACACCGATCTTGAATGGTTGCAAGGTGCCTTGGCGCCGTTGGGTCAAGTGGTGGGTGCAGGCACCAGTAGCCTGGATGAACTGCTGGCCCTGGTTGACGTGACGTTTGCCGGCTTGATTTTTGTAGGCCTGGACCGGGACAAGGTGGTCAACCAGTGCGCGCTGATTGAAGGCGCGCTGGAAGCCAAGCCCATGCTGGCCATTGTTGCCTTGGGCGACGGTATGGATAACCAGCTGGTGCTCAACGCCATGCGCGCCGGGGCAAGGGATTTTGTCGCCTACGGTTCGCGCTCCAGTGAAGTGGCAGGGCTGGTTCGCCGTCTGAGCAAACGCTTGCCGCCGGTGGCGCCCAACGCCGAGCTGGGCGGGTTGAGCGTGTTGTTCAGCGCGCAATGCAATGCCGATGGCGCGCTGGTTGCCAGCCACCTTGGGCTGGTCGTGCAAAAACACGATCAAAAAACCCTGTTTCTGGACCTGGGCGTACCCCGTGGCGATGGCCTGGCCGTGCTGGGGCTTGAGAGTACGTTCTTTTTTGGTGATGCCCTGCGCCATTTACGACGCCTGGACAGCACCTTGATTGACAGTGCCTTTACCAAGACAGCAAGTGGTTTGCGGGTATTGGCCCACAGCGAAAGTGATGAGCCGCTGGAGCAAACCAGCGCCGCCGAGTTGTATATGTTGCTCAGCGCCTTGCGTCAGCACTTCCAGCACATTGTGGTCAACCTCACGGGGCAGCCAGACAGTGAAGCGCTGCGCACCTTTGCCACCCATTGCGACAGTTTGCTGTGGTACACCGACCAGAGCGTGCTTGATTGCCGCCGCAACCTGGACGTGCTCGCTCGCTGGCGGGCCAAGGGCATGAAATTTGAGCATACGGGGTTATTGATCGATCGTTACATGGGGGGCGTTGCCCCGAATGCCGATGCCCTGGGCAAGAGCTTTGGCCTGCCGGTGATGGCGACACTGGCGCTCAGCCCTGAGCTGCGTATCAATGCCAAGAATCAGGCCACCACCCTGTTTGATCTGGCTCCGCGAGAAGCCCTGAGCCTGGCGTTGAAAAAACTGGGTGAGCGATTGACCAAGCGCTCGCAGTCGTCCGAGCAAACGGTTTCCAAGTCTGGCGCGTGGTTAAACCGCCTGTGGGGGGCCAAATGAACAACGAACAGTTGTTTGGCTCCGGCCTGTACAAGGACGGGCGTGCGGACCATGACGGTCTTAAGCTGGTACTGCATCGCTACATCATCGATGCCATTGAAGAGACCGGGGTTAACCTGCTGGAAGGCTCCCGTGTGTCCCTGGCCCAGTTTGTCACCGAGCGGGTGGCTGAATATGTGTCGCGCCTGCACCTGGCCATTTCCCGTTATGAAATGGAGCGTCTGGCTGAAGAAATCGTCGACGAGCTGACGGGGTTCGGCCCGCTTGAAGTCTTGCTGCGAGATCCTGCCGTCACGGAAATTTTGGTCAACGGCCCCCATCGCGTGTTTGTTGAGCGCGAGGGTCTGCTTAGCCAGAGCGATTTGCGTTTTATCGACGATCATCACGTTGAACGGGTCATGCAGCGCATTCTGGCGCCGCTGGGGCGGCGCCTGGATGAGTCTTCGCCGATGGTGGATGCACGTCTGCCGGATGGCAGCCGGGTCAACGCAATCATTCCGCCCATTGCGCTGGACGGGCCGTGCCTGTCGATCCGGAAGTTTCGCAAGGACATGCTCAAAAGCAGCGACCTGGTGGCGATGCAAACCATCGACCAGGCGATCTATGAGTTTTTTCAGGAGTCGGTGGGCAAGCGCTGCAATATCTTGATCAGCGGCGGTACCGGTACCGGCAAAACCACGCTGCTCAATATCCTGAGCCAGTTGATCAACCCCCACGAACGTTTGGTCACCATCGAAGACGTGGCCGAGCTGCAGCTGGGGCACCCTCATGTGGTGCGCCTGGAAACACGCCCGCCCAATGCCGAAGGGCATGGTGAAGTGAAGTCCAGCGACCTGATTCGCAACGCCCTGCGGATGCGTCCGGACCGCATCATCCTCGGCGAAATTCGTGGGGTGGAAGTGCTCGACGTATTGACCGCGATGAACACCGGTCACGATGGCTCAATGAGCACTGTCCACGCCAACACGGCACAGGATGCGTTGTTGCGTCTGGAAACCCTGGTGGGCCTGACGGGCCGCACCGTGGCGGAAAAAACCCTGCGCCAGATGATTTGCGCTGCACTGGACGTGATTATCCAGCTCACGCGTATGCCTGATGGTCGCCGTTGCGTCAGTGAAGTCCTGGAAGTGGTCGGGGTGCGTGACGATGTGTACGTGACCAACACCCTGTTCCGCCTGGACAAGCGCACCGGTTTTGGTTTTATGCGCGAAGCCTTGAACCCGGCAGGCGACAAGTTGCGTCGTGACCCCATTTTGAATGCTCACGGCTGAGGCGCTAATCATGATCCCGGTCTTACTGCTTTTCGCCATCAGTTTACTGATGCTCGTGTTTTTTCTGTTCTTGGTTTATCGGGTTTTGACTGACTCGACAACCAGTCGTGTTCTGGACCGATTGAGTGAAGGTCAGTCGCAGTTGGTGGAAAAAAAACAGGGTGTTGCGTGGCTGGACCGGGCTTTTTTACAGGCTGGGTTGGGGCGTCCGTCAGAACGTTTGGGTTTATGGCTGTCGTTGTGGGCGGGGGCAGTGGTTTTGGCTGGCCTGATCGGCGGCTGGGTATTTTTTCTCGCGCTGCTGGTGTTGCCACTGCTGTTGCTCAAGTTATTTGTCAGTTGGCGGTACCACCGCCGGGTACGGCGCATGGTTGAGCAACTGCCGCTCTTGCTCGATCACAGCGTTCGCAGCCTGAAAGCAGGACGGACCTTGGCCGATGCCGTGCTGAACGCAATCGAGGCGTCCAGTGATCCGCTCAAAACCAGTATCAGTCGGGTGTCACGTAACGTGCAGATGGGTGTGAGCCTGCCGGACGCCGTGAGCGATTTTGCCGAACTGTATGAGCGCGATGAGTTTCGCATGTTTGCCCTCGGCTTAAAGGTCAACCATCGCTACGGCGGCAACGCCAGTGAACTGCTTGAAAACCTGATCGTGCTGATTCGTGAGCGTGAACAGGGGGCTCGTAGATTGAGAGCCATGACCGGTGAAACCCGCATGACAGCATTGGTGCTGGGCATGTTGCCGGTATTTGTGGTGGTTTTTTTCATGTCAACCAACCCCGATTACATGCTCAAAATGTGGCAGGACGGAGGTGGGCAACACATGCTGCTTACGGCGTTGTCGATGCAAATAATTGGCAGCGTTGCGTTATGGCGCATGGTTCGGAGCGTATGACATGGCCTATCTGATTTGTGCAGTTTTACTGCTGGGCGCCATGGCGCTGCTGATCAATAACGTGGTTCAGGACCGTTTGGCTCAGCAGCGGGTGATGCAGCGCCTGGACGGTGACAAGAGCGGCCCGGGCAAGCTCAGTCTCTGGATGCGGATGGTGGGCAACAGCAAGTTTGGCCAGCGTTCGATCACGATGGACAGCGAAACCCAAACGCTGCTCAACCGCCTTGGCTGGCGTACCGCCAGTCAGCGTTCGCTGTTTGCCGCGTTTCAGATCGGTACGCCGTTTGCGTTTGCCGGGTTGGTGTTTTTGGGGCATGAGTTGTTCTTTCCCAGGTCCGGCAATCTATTGGTTGTTTTGTTGTTCTCACTGGCGCTGGGGTATCTGATCCCCAAGCGAATGCTGGCCTACGCTGCAAAGCGGCGGCAACAAGAAGTGGCGGTGGAGGTGTCTACCTTTATCCCGTTGCTGCGCATTCTGTTTGAGTCCGGCATGGCGGTTGAACAGGCGTTACGGGTGCTGAGCCAGGATGCCAGGGAGCTGCTGCCAGTGCTTACAGGCGAGTTGCGGGTAGTGCTGTCGCGGGTTGATTCGGGGTTGGAGTTGAGCCAGGAACTGAGCAAAACCGCAAGCTTGCTGGACGTGGACGAATTTAATGACACCTGCGTGATTCTTCAGCAATTGATTCAGCAGGGCGGTGGCGCGATGAAGTCATTGCAGGCACTCAAGGAGTTGCTTGATGACCGTCGCCTGACACGCATGGAGGAATTCATCTCCAAAATGTCCGCCAAGATGTCGGTAGTGATGATGGTGTTTCTGTTCCCGGCGCTAATGATTGTCTTGGCCGGGCCGAGCTTTGTCGCTATCTCGCGAGCCTTTCTCTCTTGATCAGGGGTATGAACATGAAAGCTGTCATCGTCTTGTGTGGGCTGCTGATGCTGGGCGGCTGCGCGACAGGAGGCCAGAGCAATCCGCCGTGGATGGCCATGGGCGGCAGTTGTACAAAATTGAGTGCTGATCAGGATCTGTCGCTGAACCTGGCCGATGACATGGCCAAGGAGGGCAAGCTGCACGCCAGCCTGGCCAACCTGCAAAACCTGCCGGAACGATCCGCGCAGGTGCAACTGCGCAAGGCGCGGATCTACCGTCAGTTGGGGCGCAGTGAGGCCGAGCCATTGTTCCAGGGACTTTTGGGGTCGTGCCTGGCGGCAGAAGGGGAGCATGGCCTGGGGCAATTGGCCGCCGGGCGTGGCGACAACGCATTGGCGACAGCCCACCTTGAGCGTGCGGCGAAACTGGCGCCGACCGACGCCAAGATCCGCAATGACCTGGGTGTGGTCTATCTCAACCAGCGCCGTGTCGATGATGCCCGGTTCGAGTTTTTGACCGCGCTGGAACTCAAACAGGATGACTCGTTGGCGGCGCTGAACCTGGTGACCTTGCTGATTTATCAGGACCAGTGGACCCAGGCGGCCGAACTGGTCACCCGCGCCGAATTAACGCCCGATCAAGTGAGTGATGCCCAGTCCCGGGCGCAAGCGCTGAAGGCTCAAGCCAAGGCAGCCAGCAACCAGGTGGCTGTCATCAAATAATGCGTTGGAGGTTTGCAATGACTTTTTCTATTCGTGTGGGGGTGTTGCTGGCCCTGATCCCGCTGGGTGCGGTGGCCATCGAGCCCGGTCCCACGCCAAAAAACCAGCAGGAAACCGAAAACTGGCTGCAGCTTCAGGTCAGTGGCAGCGTGCAGTCGCCGATACGCCAAACGGCGACTCCGGCCGAGCGTGAGCTCAGCCTGCAGCGTTGGCTGGACAGCTACAAGCATGAGATCCCTGAGTACTACAAACAGGATGAGGGCGGCACGGCCAAGCAGAACTGAATGAGCTGATCTTGTCGCGGGCTAGCCTGTTATTCACAGGTGTTGCCAGCGATTAAGGTGAGGCCGGATCAGCGATTAATGCGCACTCTGGCGATGTTGTGCGGGGGCGTTAGGGGACAGCGCGAGGGCCAGTTGAGTGCGGTTGTTCATGTGGGTCAGGCGCAGAACCTGGGACACGTAAAGCTTTACCGTGTTTTCGGTTATGCCCAGATCGCAGGCGATCTGATAGTTGGTCTGGCCTTTGCTCACCAGCTTGGCAACGTCCAGTTGACGGGGCGACAGCTGTTTGAAAATCGTCGGGATCTGCTGCCAGGGGCCCTCGTTTGAGTCCTGCGGGTTTGAAGGTTGAGTGGCTGACTGAGGGGGGCGTCTAGCGGACTCCATGTCCTGATACTGTAGTGGTCTAATGAAACCGGACACCCTTTTAGGCGAGAATACTCGCCAGATCGAGGTGTCAGATGACCAAACAACGCCGTACCTTTTCCGCTGAATTCAAACGCGAGGCTGCCGACCTCGTGCTC